>NZ_JBFTOB010000034.1:0-42158 GCF_056397765.1 Caulobacter sp. 05L422
TTGCCCAGGCCGAAGATCTTCTCCAGGTCGAAGCTGGAGGAGAAGTCGGTCTGCTTGTAGTCGTCGGCGAACAGCGCCGCGGCGGTGACGCCGTTCTGGTTGGCGCCGCTGGACTGCGAGCCCTTCCGGTAGACCTGGCTCAGACGCAGGCTGACGCCGTTRTGCTCGTAATAGCCCGTCAGGTTGTAGCTGTACTTGGCCACGCCGTAGGCGATGGCGGGGCCATTGCTGGTCTGGTCGACGATCGTGGCGTTGGCGTTGAAGCCCAGACCTTCGACGCCGAACCGGCTGGTCAGGAAGTCGAGCGGCTGCACCCACTGGAATTCCAGGCCGTTGATCGTCAGCTTGTTGGGCACGTTGATCTGCGACTGGATCTGGACTTGCGCCGCGGTCGGGCCGCCGCGCGAATTGATCGCCGTCTTCTGGGTGTCGTTCAGGGTGTCGTAGGTGATGCCGTACTGGGCCAGGTACGAGAACGGCTGGGTCACGACGTTGTTGGTCGTGAAGCCGGTCAGCGACTTGCGGAAGGCGTTGACCGCGATCACGCCTTCCTGGCCGGTRTAGATCTCGAAGCCCAGGTCCAGGTTCTTGGAGAAGTAGGGCTCGAGCGCCGAGTTGCCGATGGTGGCTTGGTCAGCCGACGGCGCGCCGAAGCTGACGCCGGGCAGCTGGGCGGCCGGATCAGGACGAGTCATCGTCTCCGACACCGCCGCGCGAACCACGGCGTGTTCGCCGACATCGTAGGCGATGTTGGCGGCCGGCAGCCACTTCGAATAGGTGTTCTCGGTGTAGACGACGTTGGTGATGTTCGGATAGCGCGAGCCGTCGGGCAGYTGGGCGCCGCCGGGCAGGCTGTTGCGGGGATCGGCGATCGATACGCGGCCGCCGATCGTCTGCTTGGTGTGCACGTACCGGACGCCGACGTTGAAGCGCAGATCGCTGTCCAGCACCGGGGTGACGCCGTTCAGTTCGGTATAGGCCGCGCTGTTCTTCTCGTTGATGTAGCCGCCGCTGGCGCCGGTGTTGGAGCCGCCCGACTCCGGCGTGTTGTCGTGGAGCTGGTCGTAGTTGGTGGCCTTCTTGACCGCGTCCCAGTCGACSGTGACGAAGCCGGCGCGGCCGGGCTTCAGRTAGCTGGCCAGGCTGGCGGTGGGGATCAGCGAGCCGGCGTAGGTGAGCGTCCCGGTCTGGCCGGCCGTATAGCCCGTGCCGTAGCCCGGATAGGTCGGATAGCCGGCGGGCGCGGCGCCCGGCTGGTTCAGGCCTTGGCAGGGCGGCTGCCCGTTGGGCGACGGCAGRTTGATGCTGGGATTGTTGCCGCAGGTCGCGTTCTGCCAGGGCTGGGTGTTGTCGTAGCCGCGGATGGTGCGCGACACGTCGTCGTAGTTTCCGCCGAACTTCAGGTTCAGCGCCTCGTCGCCCCAGGTGACGGCGGCGCGAGCGCCCTTGGTTTCATACCAGCGCTTCTCGTCCTGCATGTTCAACCGGCCGCCGTTCCAGACGAAATTGGCCGGGTTGTTCAGGTCGACGCTGCTCTTGATCGTCGGAATGCCGTTCGGRTTGTAGGTGTAGTCGACGGTCGTGCCGACGCCCAGCGCGGTCACCGGACCAAAGGTCGGGCTTTCGCGGTGGAARTTGCTCTTGGTGTAGTTGAGCTGGCCCTCGACCTTGAGCTTGTCGTTGATGCGCCACTCGCCGCCCGGGTTGATCCCCCACAGCTCGGTCTTCTCGAGATAGGGCCGGAATTCCAGGAAGAACTGCGAATTGGCGTAGGTGCCCTGGGTGACCGTGCAGCCGGTCGAGCAATCGGTCTTGTCGTACTTGGTGTTGGTCGGAATGATCGCGCCGTTGCGCACGATCCACGCGATGTCCTCGCGCAGCAGGTCGTTGTTCTTGTASCCRTACATGCCGTCGACATAGAAGTTCAGGTTGTCGGTCGGCTTCCATTCCAGGCTGGCCACGGCGTTGAAGCGGTCGCGGCGGCCGTATTCGGCCGAGGGGCGGCCCAGGCGCGGCAGCAGGCCGTTGTCGATCTGCTGGATCGTCGCGCCGGGATTGTGCGCCAACAGGAAGGCCTGGTCGATGGTCTGGCCRGCCACCAGGCCGCCGCCCGCGCCGACCGGCACCGTGGCCGGGATCGTCCAGTTGCCGCCGCCCGTGGGATTGCAGCCCGTCGCCGCGCCGCAYTGRGCCGCCGACAGGTTCGGRTTGGTGAAACCGATCGTCTCGTAGCCGCGCGTATCGGTCTTGAGTCTTTGGCCGGAAATCCCGAACAGGACGCCGAAATTGTCCCAGGTCTTGCTGGCGATCAGCGAGCCCTTGCCGCCCCAGTCGGCGCCGTCCGGCTTGACCCCCTGGACGTTGAAGGTGAGGTGCTGACCGGGCCGATCAAAGGGCCGGGCCGAGCGCATGTCGATGTTACCCGCCGCGCCGCCTTCCAGCAGACCGGCCGAATAGCTCTTGTTGACCGTCAGCTTGGTGAACAGGTCGGTCGGGAAGAAGCTGAGGTCGACCGAGCGGTCGGTGCCTTGCGCGTCGGTCGGGCCCGACGAGGCGACCGCGATCGAGGCGCCGTTCAGCGTGACGTTGGTGAAGTTCGAGCCCAGGCCRCGGATGGCGACATTCGTGCCCTCGCCCGTGATGTCGCGGGTGATGGTGATGCCGGGAATGCGGTTGAACGACTCGGCGATGTTGGAGTCGGGGAACTTGCCGATGTCTTCGGCGAAGATCGTGTCGGCGAAGCTGGTCGACTCGCGCTTGGCGACCGTCGACTGCGCCAAGCTGCGACGATAGCCAGTGACGACCACTTCTTCGACCCGCCGCTCCGACAGCATGACGATCCTTTCGCCACCGCACGTCGCCCGTCAATAATGTCGGACTAAATGTGGCCAGGACAGATCACAGCTGGCCTGACCAGTTGTGACATTTCAATCTTGTTACAATTTCAACGACATAACGACTAACGGCGTTCGCTCAAACGGTAAAAACACCAACAAGTCTGCGATGGTAGCGGTACCGATTCTACGAAGGCGTGGGAAATTTGTCACAATCTTCCCTGGCCAATCTGAGCTTAATGTTGGAAAATTCCCGACAATTGCCCTGGACACCCCACCCGCCCGGGTTTTTTCTTGGCGAGCTAGCAAGGTTCAAGCTGCGCAATTTGTCGGACAAGCGGATACGGGAAGAGTCTTGTCGATGCAAAATAGAGCGAGGACGGCTCTCGGGATCAAAGCCGAATGGCGGGCCGCGACTGACGAGGCGCCGCGCACCGACAACCTCATCGCCTCCATGAACGGCCAGGCGCGTGGGCTTTGCCGCCGGCCCGTCTTAGGACGCCGGCGGCCGGCGGCCGCATGGGCGCCGCACCGACGACCACGTCCGCAAGTTCCCACCGGCTTGCGACGGTTAGGCTGTTTGGACAATTGCAAGATGGCCGAGACGACGGGCGCGCCTGGCGCGCGGCCCGACCGGAGGCGTCCGCAATGAGCGCGTTCACCTCTTTGCTCGCCGTGCAGATCACCCCTTCGAGTCGTCGAGCTCCTCATCGGGTGGCCTTTGAATTGATCACGCGCATCAACAGCGGCGCTTACAAGCGCGGGTCGTGGTTGCCGACCGAGCAGGAGCTCCTGCGAGAATTCCCCGTAAGTCGCGGGGCGCTACGCGAGGCGCTGACCATTCTGCAATGCCTGGACCTGGTTGAGCCGCGACGCAGCGTGGGCACCAGGGTCCTGGGCGGGGAGGTATCCGTCGAGGATCTTTTCGACGCCTCAGTGGACCTGGTGGCCTTGCTGGAAGCCTGCCGCGTGTTCGAGGTCGAGTCCATCGTTCTAGCGGCCGGATTGTCCGGCGAGCGCTGCGTCTGCAAGCCGCCCGGCGGCGCCCCGAATCTTCAAGATTTTCTCCAGTTCCATCTCGACCTGGCGCGCGTGACAGGCAATGGCGCGCTCATCGCCTCGATTGGAAACCTGTGGGCTTTGGCGCTGACCCGGCCGACGCTCCGAGCGCTGTTCGCCGCCGCTATCAGCCAATCGGCAATCGATTTTAGCCACCTGCAAGGCTTGGTGGCCCGAGCGGTCGAGGCTGGCGATCCCGGTGCGGCGCGGAGCGCAGCTAAAGCCCTGTTCAACGCCTATCTCACCAGCGTCCTGGACGCCGAGGAGGCCGAGCGGCTGCACCAAGCCAATCGCGAAAGCCTGAGACGTGGGCTGGCCTGGAAAAGCCGGTTGTCGATCGATACACGCCCGCCCTCCCCCTCCCCAACCTAGCCTAGCCTGGCCTGGCCTGGCCTGGCCTGGCCTGGCCTGCGCGGGCCCTTGCGGAAATCCATCTCCTACTTGGCTCAAGACGCCTCGCGAATCCTCAGACCGATCGCAACGCAAGTCGGCGCCACGAACGTGCGAAATTTCCACTCTCGCATTTCAGAATGTTTGCGCTACCAATACTCCGACAAAAGTAGCCAGAAGCGTTAGGGTTTTTGATGGTCGATCGTTGTTGCGCGCACCATTCGCGCCGGGTCTTTCTCGCGGGCGCCAGTGCGGGGGCCGGCGCGCTGGTGGCCGCCGGGCCGACGTTCGGGGCGCAAGCCACGCCGACGTCGCGGCCATTGGCGAGCCGACCGCAAGCCAAGCTGCGAGCCTTCGACCTTGCCGACGTCACCTTGGACGAGGGCCCGTTCCTGCACGCCCAACGGAAAACCGAGGCCTACCTTTTGGCGCTGCAGCCCGATCGCATGCTGCATAATTTCCGGGTCAATGCGGGCCTCAAGGCCAAGGCGCCGGTCTACGGCGGCTGGGAGTCCGAGCCCACCTGGGCGGAGATCAACTGTCACGGCCACACGCTAGGGCACTATCTGTCGGCCTGCTCGCTGGCCTACCGCTCGACGGGCGACCAGAGATTCAAGGCCAGAACCGAATACATCGTCGGCGAATTGGCCGAGTGCCAAAAGGCGGCGAATTCCGGACTGGTCTGCGCCTTTCCCGACGGGCCGGCCTTGGTCATGGCCCACTTGCGCGGCGAAAAGATCACGGGCGTGCCCTGGTACACCTTGCACAAAATCTACGCCGGTCTGCGCGACGCCGCGGTGCTGACCGACAGCCCGACCGCGCGCACGGTGCTGATCAGGTTCGCCGACTGGGCGGTCGTGGCGACCCGGCCGCTGAGCGACGCACAGTTCGAAACCATGCTGGAGACCGAGCATGGCGGGATGAACGAGGTCTTCGCCGACCTCTACGTGATGACCGGCGACGCCAACTACCGACACGTGGCCGAGCGGTTTTCGCACAAGGCGATCATGACACCGCTCGCGCGCGGCCGGGACACTCTGGACGGTCTGCACGCCAACACCCAGTTGCCCAAAATCGTCGGCTTCCAGCGTGTCTGGGAAGTGACGGGAGATCCCGGGTACAGGGACGCGTCGGTGTTCTTCTGGAAGACGGTGGCGCTCACACGCGCCTTCGCCACCGGAGGTCACGGCGACAATGAGCACTTCTTCCCGATGGCCGATTTCGCCGAACACGTGTTCTCGGCCAAGGCCTCGGAGACATGCTGCCAGCACAACATGCTCAAGCTCACCCGCGCCCTGTTCCTGCACGACCCGCAAGCGGTCTATGCCGACTACTACGAACGCACGCTCTACAACGGCATCCTGGCCTCGCAAGACCCCGACAGCGGCATGGCGACCTACTTCCAGGGCGCGCGGCCAGGCTACATGAAGCTCTATCACACGCCCGAGGACTCCTTCTGGTGCTGCACCGGGACGGGCATGGAGAACCACGTCAAGTATCGCGACTCGATCTACTTCCACGACGACAGCGCGATCTATGTGAATCTCTTCGTGCCCTCGTCGGTGAAGTGGAAGGAAAAGGGGGCGGTGCTCACCCAGAGCACGGTCTTCCCAGACGCGCCGACGACCACGCTGCGATGGAAGCTGCAACGGCCGACCGAGGCGACGCTAAAGCTGCGCCATCCTCACTGGAGCCGGGCTGCTGTCGTCCTGATCAACGGCGTCGAAGCGACGCGATCGGCTGATCCGGGCAGCTATGTCGAGCTGTCGCGGACCTGGAGGAGCGGCGACGAAGTGGAGCTGCGCTTGACGATGGAGGCGGCTGTGCAGCGCGCCCCCGCCGCGCCCGACATCGTCGCCTTCACTTATGGACCGCTGGTGCTCGCGGGCGCCCTGGGGCGTGAGGGCCTGGCGCCAGGCTCCGACATCGTCGTCAATGAACGCAAGTATGGGGCCTACAACGACACGCCGTTCGACACGCCGACGTTGGCCGGCGCCCCCGAAACGATCGCGAGTCATTTGCGCCCGGGGAATAGGCCGCTGGAGTTCACGACCCTGTCGACCGAACAGCGACCCGTTCGGTTGATCCCTTATCATCGCATCGCGCACGAACGGTACGCGATCTACTGGCCGATGAAATCGCCAGGCTCGAAGACCAGCGCGTAGCGACCAGATGAGAACGCGCGACGACCTTCGTCCTCTCCCCGCCCGCGCCGCGTGGGCTCGCGCCAAATGCGGCCTGACGGCGATGAGGGCGACCCTCGCGCACCGCAATGACGCGCTGTCGCCAATCCGCCTTGGCGGCAGGCACAGCGCCAATCCCGACGGCCCATGCCGTCAAAGCTCGTCTGGTCTTCGACCGCTGACCACGATCTAGCGACAAGAGAGGCCTATCACGATGGCGCGTTGGATAATCACGACCGGGGCGATCGCCTTGTTCGCCGCCCCCGCTGTGGCGTTCGCAGAGCCGGCGACGCCGCCCACCGGCCTTGACCCTCTGGGTCAATTGCGGGCCATCGCGCCGGCCAGCGACGCCGCCTTTCACTTTATGAGGCTGCGCAACGGCGTGCAGTTCCAGTTGAACGGCGTCACCAAGTCGGTAGTCTTCTATTCGCCCACCGTCGTACGGGTGAACGCCAATCTCGGCCAATCCTATTGGACCGCGCCAAGCCTGGTGGTGATCCGGCAACCCGAGGCCGCGCCGTTCACCGTGCAAGAGACCGCCGGCGCGCTGGAGCTGATCGGCCAGAAGCTGCGCGTCGTGATCGACAAGCGCGCCGGCGCGCTGACCTATTACGACGCCTCCGGCCGACTGCTCACGCGCGAGAAGCCTGACGCGCCCCAGTCGATCGATCGGCGCGTCATTTCCGGCGCGCCGACCTACGAAGTGGAAAACCGCTTCACGCTCAAAGCCGAGGAAGGCCTCTACGGCTTCGGCTTCACCGGCGACGACGAGGTCAACCGCCGCAACAAGGATCTGCTGCTCGTTCAGACCAACGTCGGCATCATCATCCCGGTGATGGTCTCGACCGAACGCTACGGAGTCCTTTGGGACACCTATTCGCAGATGCGCTTCAAAGACGACGAGCACGGCGCACGTCTTTGGGCGGAAAGCGCGCCGGGCGGCGTCGATTATTATTTCATGTCCGGCGACACGATGGACGGCGTGATCGGCGCCTATCGCTGGCTGACGGGCGATGCGCCGATGTACCCCAAGCAGGCGTTTGGCCTGTTCATGAGCAAGGAGCGCTACAAGACCCAGGACCAGCTGCTTGAGGTCGCGCGCACCTTCCGCCAGGACCAGTTCCCGCTCGATTACATCGTCCAGGATTGGCAATACTGGGGATCGGACAAGGACGGCACTTGGTCGGGCATGACCTGGGATTCCAAGCGGTTTCCCGATCCGGCTGGCATGAGCCGCACGGTCCACGACCTCCACATGAAGCTGATGGTCTCGATCTGGCCCTCGGTCGGCAACGACACGGCGCTCGGGCGCGAACTCGACCAGTACAACCTGCGCTTCAAGCCGCTGCACTGGATTTCCAAACAAGCGCGCGTCTACGACGCCTACAGCCCCCAGGGCCGCGAGATCTACTTCAAGCACATCAAGTCCGGCCTGCTCGACAAGGGCGTCGACGCGCTGTGGATGGACGGGACCGAGGTCGAGGTCAGCTCGGCGATGTGGAATCCCGCCGACAACATTCGCGACACCAAGGCGCTGGGCGCCAATGCGATGGGCGACTTCACGCGGTATCTGAACCCCTATTCGCTGCTGACCACCGAGGGGACCTACAAAGGCCAGCGCGCGACAAGCGACAAGCGCGTCTTCACCCTCACCCGTTCAGCCTGGGCGGGCGCGCAGCGCACGGCCGCAGCCTCATGGTCGGGCGACATCTACGCCAATTGGAAGACCTTCGCCCAGCAGGTGGCCGGCGGCGTCAACGTCACGATCACGGGCAATCCCTACTGGACCCAGGATACGGGAGGTTTCTTCGTCACCGATTTTCCGGGCGGCGAGAAAAACCCCGCCTGGCGCGAGCTTTACGCGCGCTGGTTCCAATACGCCGCCTTCAACCCGATCATGCGGGTCCACGGCACCAGCGTCGAGCGTGAGCCTTATCTGTTCAAGACGCTGGATCCGCCGGTCTACAAGACGCTGCTGGAGACGACGCAGCTGCGCTATCGCCTGCTGCCCTACACCTACAGCTTGAGCGCCAAGGTCACGGCCGATCGCTACACCCTGATGCGCGCGCTGCCGATGGACTTTCCCCAAGATCCGGCGACGTTCAACATCAACGACAGCTTCATGTTCGGACCCTCGCTGCTGGTCCACCCCGTCACCCGGGCAATGTACAACATCCTTCCATCCATCCCCACGACCGTGCCGGCGCAATACCTGCACGCTGCCGACGGCAGGCCAGGCCTGGCCGTGCAATATTTCTCCGGCGAGAACTTCGAGACGCCGCGCGGCCAGGCGGTCGATACGAAGATCGACCACACCTGGCCCGACCCGCCCCTGGCGGAGCTTCCGCCGGGCCTGACCTCGCTGAGCCACTTCTCCGCGCGCTGGGAGGGCGATCTGATCGCGCCGGAAGACGGCGAATACGAGATCGGTCTGACGGGCAATGACGGGATGCGCCTAGCCCTGGGCGGTGAAACGGCGATCGACGAGTGGACCCGCGCGGCGACCCGCACGCGTCTGGTGCGGCGCACGCTCAAGAAGGGCGAAAAGCTGCCGGTGCGGTTGGAATTCTCCCATCCCGAGGGCGGGCGCGTGTTCCGTTTCGTCTGGCGCACGCCCAGCGAGTTGAAGCGAGACGCCGCCGTGATCGGCGCGCCACGTGACCTGACGATGCGCACCTATCTGCCCAAAGGCGCGGACTGGTACGATTTCTGGAGCAACCAGCGCCACGCCGGCGGCCAGATCGTCGCGCGCCAGGCGCCGCTCGACGTTATGCCGCTCTATGTCCGGGCCGGCGCGATCATCCCGATGGGGCCGATCGTGCAATATGCGACGGAGCGCCCCGATGCGCCCTATGAGATCCGTGTCTATCCGGGCGCGGACGGCAAGTTCACGCTCTACGAGGACGACAACGAAACCTACGCCTACGAGAGAGGCCAGTCAGCGCGTTCCGACCTCAGCTGGAACGATGCGACGCGGACCTTGACGGTGGGACCTCGGCGCGGCGCGTTCGTCGGCATGGTCAAGCAGCGAACGCTCAAGATCGTTGTGGTCGGAGTTGTCGGGGAAAGCGCGCTCAGTCCAGCGTTGGCCGATCGGATAGTCTCGTATGGCGGACGCGCCTTGACCGTGCGGTTTTGAAGCTGGCGGCTGTTACTCGACGGCCAGGCGCCACCGCTTGCAGCAAAAGACAACGACGTGGACGGGAACGCTTGTGAAACACGCTGACAAACCTGGTGTCGAACGCCGCGCTTTCCTTGGATTGAGCGCACTGATCGCGGCGGCGCCCTTCGGGGCGAACGCGCAATCGGCCCCTGGAGACGGCGAGATCATTCCTCTGTGGCCGACCCGGCCGCCTGGCGCGCCCGCGTCATTGCCCGGGGACCGTGTTGAAACGCGCTCCGTACAAGGTCAATCCTGGCGCGTGGCCGTGGCTGTCGGCACGCCGTTCATGGCTCTGCTGCGAGCGCCTCGGCCGAACGGAGCGGCGATGCTGCTCATTCCCGGCGGCGGCTATGTGAACGAGTGGTTCGACAGCGAAGGCTATGCAACGGCCCGGCGGTTCGCTGAGGCCGGCGTCACCAGCTTCGTCCTGCGCTATCGCCTGCCGGCCGGCGGGTGGGCAGACCCTTCCGAGGCGCCGCTGCAGGACGCACAGCGGGCTATGCGGCTCATTCGCGCTGGCGCGGCCAGGTACGGTATCGATCCGACCCGGGTCGCCGCCCTTGGCTTCTCAGCGGGCGGCCACCTCGCGGCGAGCTTGGCCACGCGAGGTGCGCTCACATATGCACCGATCAACGCCGCCGACGCCGGATCAACCCGGCCTGACCTGTCGGCCTTGATGTATCCGGTGATCGAAATGGCGCCGCCTTACGCCCATCTCGGCTCGGTCAGGGCCTTGCTTGGCCCTGATCCGTCTGCTGAATCGATCATTCGTCACTCGCCGCGCCAACATGTGGACGCAGCCACGCCACCGACCTTTCTGGTGCACGCCTCGGACGACGATCTCGTGCCGGTCGAGAACAGCCTCGGCTACCTTGCCGCCCTTCGCCAAGCCAAGATTCCGGCCGAAGGGCATATATTCGAAGAGGGCGGACACGGGTTTGGCTTGCGCCAGGGAATCCCGGCTTCCACTTGGCCCGACCTGTTCCTGGCCTGGGCTTCGCGCCGAGGCTACGCAGGTGGCTGAGCAAGCCAGGGCGACGCGCGCGCCGAGATTGCGCCCCCGCCCCGTTCCTGCCCGCTCCAGAGGACGAAATCCCGGCCGGGCGCGACTTTTTACTCGGAGGCGAAATAGGTTCCCGCTCCCTGCCTGCGCTGGATGATCCCCTCACGCTCCAAATCCGCCAGAGCTTTGCGGACCGTCACGCGCGCCATCCTGAGCTCTCGCGCCAAGCGCCGCTCAGTCGGCAGCCGAACGCCGCGATGGGGCGCTTCGATTTTGCGGATCATGTCCGCCAGCTGCCGATAGAGCGGACGCTGGGGATCAGATCGAACCAGGCCCGCGCGTGCAAACGCCAAGTCGACGACGACGGGCGTGTCGACGGCGGTGGCCTCTGCAAGAACCGCTTCCGCCAATGGGCTCCCATCTTCGGCTCCGAACGTTTCGACACGCTCGAGGGTCAAAGGACCAAGATGGATCACGGAGGGCTTCCCCCGGGACCTTGTTTGCGCGCGGCGCGGACCATGACTGACCCGGCCAGTTGCGAGAACCCGCCGTCGGCGAAGAGCGCCAGGTCCGACTTGTCGACGCCGTAGTACCGGAAGCTCAGGGCGCGAAAACGATTGATGTAAAGAACTCCCAATCCCAGTTTCGGGTCGATCACCAGGTCAACCACGTAGCGGCCGTCGGCCGTTCGCGGAAACGCTACCCGCGGCGCGTTGGCGCCTTGTCCGCGATAGAGGAACGCGGCCTCGCCCTTGGCGGTATCCAGTTCCAGGACGCTCTTGCCGCCCTTCCCGGCGTCAAAGCTGACGCCGAAGCGGTTCCCCGGCTTGACCGTGATGTCGGCCCTGGCCAGCAGCGCCTCGTCTCCAGGACCAATCGAGGTTTGGGTCGAAGAGATCCTGGCGCGTTCGGTGGAGAACTGGCGCGCCACGGCGTCGGGCAAGCTGACGGCCAGGACGCCAGGTCCTGCCCGACGGACCGCATGCGCGACCAGGTCGCCGCCCCAGACCAGGTCCCGGCTGTCCTTGTGCAGCTCCTTGTGCGCCACCCAGCCGAACAGCAGTCGCTCGCGGCCCGTGCCGGCCGTCCTGCCCGCATAGAAGGCGCGCCCATCCAGGCCGTTGAAGCGCCCGTATTCATATTTGCCATCGCTTTTGGGCGCGGTGAGATACCGGACCAGGCGATATTCTTCGCGCTGATCGGAGAAGACGACGAACCAGTCTTCGCCCTCGGAAAAGAGGTCGGGCACTTCCAGATTGAGCGGTGAGCGTTCCGAATAGAGCGGCGCGGCGGCGGTCCATTTGATCAGGTCGGGCGAGGTATAGAGGGCGATGACCGCATCGAACTTCTGGCGCGACGCCAGGACCATCCAATAGGCCTTGGCCTGGGGGTTCCAGATCACCAACGGATCGCGAAAGTCGCGCTGATCATAGGTCGGCTTGCCGGCGAACGTCGCCTGCGGATCCTTGATCCAAGGTCCCGCCAGGCTGGCCGCCCTGGCCACCATGGTCACCTCCATGGGCACGCCGTTCGGGTCGTGCCCGGTGTAGAAGAGACGATAGCCGCCGGCCGGGTCGGCGATGACGCTGCCGCTCCCCGTCCAGACGTCGGGCGAGCCCTGCTCGCCGACCTTGACCGCCTCGATCGGCTTGGACCACGTGGTCAGGTCGGACGTCTGCGACATCCACCAGGGATGACGCCCCTCGTTCTTGAGGTAGAAAATCGAATAGACGCCGTTCTCGTAATAGGGATTGGGATCACCGATCCCTTCGGTCTCGCCGGCGAAATAGACCGCGCCGTCCTGGGCGGTCTGTGCTGCGAGCGGTTGGGCTTGAACGGCCGCCGGCGTCATGGCCAGCAGCGCCACGCCGAGCATTGATGCGAGCATCGCTACGCTCCTTGGCTGATCAGAAATGCAATTGCCGCCGCCCTCAAGGCGTGAACGGTCGCGGCGACGCCCGAGCCAGGGAGCGCCTCGGGCGCTCCCTGGTCGAACCTCGGCATGCCTACATCTTGAAGCGCAGGCCCACGCTGATGTAGCGGCCCTCGACCCGCAGATCGCGGCCGAAGGACTGGGTCTCGTTGTAGTTGCGATAGGTCTTGAAGGGCGTGCCGAGAATGTTGCTGACGTTGCCGACCAGCGTGAAGCCCTTCGAAAGCTCATACGACGTCGACAGGTCCAGACGGTTCACCGCCCGCGTCAGCTGGCCGGCATAGAGCTCTTCATTGGTGTTGCGGTTGTAGTTGTCCACGTACTCGGAACGATGGTTGTAGGAGAGCCGCGCGGCGAACGGGCCCTTCTCGTAGAAGCCGGTGAGATTGTAGGCCCAATTGGAAACGCCGGGGATCTTCACCTGGCGCGCGGATTCGCCCAGGGTCTGGGGCAAGGCGTAGGTCCCGTCGAGATAGGTCAGGTTGGTCTGCACGCCGAAGCCCGACCACCAGCCCGGCAGGAAGGTGAAGAAGGTCTGGAAGTTGGCTTCCGCCCCCATGACCCGCCCCTTGCCGGCGTTCTCCGGACGACTCAGCTGGATCAGGCCGTAGGTCGGGTCGGTGACGTCACGCGTGTAGTAGCTGATGAAGCCGTCCAGGTCGTGGTAGAACAACGCCAGCGTCGCCGAGCCGCTCTTGGCGAAGTAATACTCGAACGAGGCGTCGTAATTGATCGACGTGAGCGGCTTGAGGTCAGGATTGCCGCCGCTGCCGGTGGCGGTGTAGTGCGGCGCGGAGCCGTCCAGACCGGTGCTGTTGATGGTGATGTTGAGCGAGGGGTTCAGCTGCCCGAAGCTTGGCCGCGTCCGCGTCTTGTTGACCGCCAGGCGCAGCTGGAACTCGGGCGTAAACCGGATGCGCGACTGGATGGACGGCAAGACGTCGACATAGTTTTGCGAGACCGACTGCGGGACGATCTGGGCCGCGCCGTTGGTCCCGATGATATTGGAAAAGCCGGAATACTGGCCATCGGTGTTGACGACGCGAACGCCGAGCGTTCCGTCCACCGGATAGGCGCCCAGGTCGAACTGATACTTGCCCTGCGCATACGCCGCGTAGGTGGCCTCCTTGGCCGTAAATCCGCCCAGCGGGTTGTTGGGAATTTCCGCGGTGGCGTAGTTGGCCTGGCCCGTTAGATCGAAGGCGCGCTGGCGCAGCGCCTCGTCATTGTCGCGCATGGCGTCCCACGTCGGCATCAGCCACTGCCTGAACTGTTGGCCGTCGTCGCCAAAGCCGTTGGAGATCATCTCCAGCGCCCCGGTCGGCAGGCTCGCCAAGGGGATGTTCAGCGGCGCGGTGTAGGCGTAGCGGTCGTTGTTCTGGGAGCTTGCGTCGCGGTCGCTGGCGCGCACCCCGACCTTGATGCTCGGCAGCCAGGAACTGTGGGTGTCCCAGTCCAGGTCCAGCCGGCCTTGGACGCCGTCGCCCTTTTCGACATAGTCGCGCTGGTAGAGGCCGCGCCACACGTAGTTGGCGGGATTGGCGATGTCATAGTCGCCCAGATTGAAGATGGCCGTCCCGTCGACGTCGAACTGGACGTTGATGGTCGGCGCGCTGGCCAACTGGGCGTCGATATTGACCTGGTTGGACTGGTACTTGCTGGAGGTGTAGGCAAAGTCGCCCGACACCACGGCGCGGTCGCCCTTCCATTTGAAGCCGAGCGCGCCTTGATAGGTGTTGGTCTTGTCTTCCTGGGCCTTGCGCCAGAACTCCGGCACGTAGCCGCCGGTCTTGGTGAAGCTGGCCGCCTTCAGCGGCTCGCCCTCGACCAGGACCACGTTGCTCAGGGTTGGTGAGACGCCGGCCAGGTCCGGCCGCTCGAAATTGACGTTGAACGCGTCAGTGGTGACGTCGCCGCGATAGGCTTGCCAGAGCCCTTCGGCATAGAGCTCCAGCTTGTCGTTGGGGCGCCATTGCAAGGTGCCGTTGAGGGCCGGACGATCGCGCACGCCTTTTTCGTAGAAGTTGCCGGCATTGGCCGGGAAGTTGAACATCCCCACGCCCGGCGTCGTCACCTTGACGGGGTTGCTGGGGTTCCAGGCCATCGGCGTGATGATCGCGGAGTCGGCGTAACGGTCGGCGTTGCGATAGGTCATGCGAACGAAGCTGACATTGGCCAAGGCGCCGATCTCGCCAATGGCGGTGTCCCAACGCTTGGTCACGACGAGGTTGACTGACGGGTCGTAGGCCTTGGATTGGGTGTTGTACGATCCGCGCACTTCGCCGGCGATCTCGGTGTCCTTGACGTCGAAGGGCCGGCGCGAGCGCAGGTTGATCAGCCCGCCCAGGCCCGGCTCGATCAGGTCCGAGGTGCCTGACTTGTAGACCTCGATGCCGGCGATCACGCCGGCCGGGAAGTCCTGCATGTGCAGCGAGCGGTCGTTGGTCGAGAAGAACTCACGGCCATTGAAGGTGGTGGCGACATCGGGAAGGCCGCGCACGAGCACCGTGCCGGCCTCGTCGTTGTAGCGAGTGACCTGCACGCCGACGACGCGCGACAAGGCTTCGGAAGCGTTGTTGTCCGGCAGCTTGCCGATGTCCTCGGAGACGATCGCATCGACCATGGCGTCGGAATTGCGCTTGACCTCCTGGGCCGAGCCGAGGGCGGCGCGGAAGCCGGTGACCACGACCTCCTCGACCGTGGAGTCGTCGGCCGGCTTGGCGGGCTTGTCGTCGGCCTGCTGGGCGAAGGCCGGCGAGACGGCCAGTAGCGACACCAGCGACGCGGAACAGAACAGGCCGCGAATGGTCCTAGGCATAGTGTTTCCCCTCTTTGTTTGATTTTGTTTTGGTTCGACATCTCGAGCGCTGGAGCGCGAACCGGCGCTTGAAGGTTGGGAGAATGGCGGTTGCATGTTCGGCACGGCCAAGATCGCCGTGAGCGTCCGGCGCGGCCGCTGGCGAACAGCGCAAATCCTTCGTCGGACGGACGACTTCACCGGCTTCCTCCCCTGGTTCACAGCGTGCTTTCACGCTTGCGGCCAAGCCTCGCTCGGCCACTAAATCTAGAAAGGTGATTTAGTTGGGTCAAGACGAAATCGTCGCTTCCGGCCGGCTCTTCGGCAGAATTTTTAGAAATAAAACAAAGGCTTGTTAGATTCGAACGACAAAGCGGGTCGGGCGTGCAGGACGCCCGACCCGTAGTCGGGGAGGAAGCCGCTGAAACAGCTGGACGAGCGCTGTCCGACGGCTGGTTCGGCTCTCGCCGAGGGATGGAGCCTGACGAAATCCGCCAGGCTCGACGGGGTTGCGTTTCCCGACGGGACGAGCCCCGCCGGGAGAGTAGCGTCATTTCTTGCGCGGATCCGAAAGCGTCCACGCATCGAGCTTGTCGATCGTCGCCTCACCGCCTCGCGCCGAGATCGACCAGGAAAGATCGCCGCCGCCGCGGAAGAAACGGTCGGTGATCGTGCGCGCGCCGTCGTTCACGTAGAGCTCGATGATCGACTCATCGACGAACAGGTGGAGCCTGACCTTGCGCCCCTTGAGGTCCACCGGCGCGATATGGCGGTCGGGGAAGCCCTCATGGAAACTGGGGCCCGAACGGGTCCGGTCGACATAGACCTCTCCCGTCGGCGCGGTGACGCCGACCAGGGTCTGGTAGCCTTGAGCGTCCTTGATGGCGATCTCGACCTGCTCGCTGGAGCCGGTGTCCAGATCGATCACCAGTTCAGCCCGGCCGCCCTTGATGGGCAGCGGCTGGGACGCCTCGCCTAGCTTTAGGCCCTTGGCGCTGGCATGATCGCGCCGCAGGGTCTCAATTTCAGCCACCGGGGCCTGGTAGAGTCGGAACCCCTCCGAAGTCTTGCGCAGGGACAGCGAGCGCGGCAGGCTCATCAGGCCGCGATTGGGATAGGTCGGGATCAGATTGGCGTAGCGCCAGTTGTTGGCCCAACCGATGGCGATCTTCCGCGGGTCTGACTTGGGCAGGTCGTTGTAGGTGACCGCCGCATAGTAGTCGGCGCCCCAGTCCAGCCACTGCGGATCGCCGGTCCAGCTGGGGTCGAGGGTAAAACGCTGGCCGTCGAAGTCGCCGACGAAATACTGCATCCCCGATCCGCCGTTGACCGAACTGTCGCCCAGGCTGATGGCCAGCACCCAGCGCTTCTCGCCGGGCTTGCCGCCCTCGACCGGCAATTCGAAGATGTCCGGACATTCCCAGTTCTTGCCGCGCGCGCCGGTGGGCCCAAAGCTGCTGGCCATCGTCCAGCTCTTCAGGTCGCCGGACGTCCAGACCAGCACCCGGTTCTCCGCGGCGATGACGGTCAGCATCACCCAGCGCTTGGTGGCCTCGTGCCAGAAGATCTTCGGGTCGCGAAACTCCGTCGAGCCGATGTCGAGCACCTTGCCGTGGGTGGTCCAGGTGCGGCCCTTGTCGTTGCTGAAGGCCAGATACTGCGACTGGATCCGGGTCTTGGTATTGTGCCCCGTGAAGAGGGCCACCAAGGGCGGCCGACCATCCTTGCCAAAGCCGCTGGTGTTGTTCCAGTCGACCGCTACGCCGCCCGAGAAGGCCTGGACGTCGGTCTCGGGGATCGCCACCGGCAGTTCCTGCCAGGTGACTAGGTCTCGGCTGACCGCGTGGCCCCAGCTCATATGGCCCCAGCGGTCGCCATAGGGATTGTACTGGTAGAACAGGTGATACTCGCCCTCGTAATAGACCAGGCCATTGGGATCGTTGTTCCAGTTGCGCGCCGGCGCGAAGTGGTAGCCGGGACGGGCTTCCTCCGCTCGGGCGGCCGGGGCCAAGGGCGCGGCGCAAAGCGCGGCGAGCGCGACGGCGAGAAGTTGACGGCGCATCAGTGGCCCCTCCGAACGTCCATGTCCTCGAGCGCGACACCGTTGGTCTCGGGCATCACCTTCCAGACCCAGAAAAACTGCAGCAGCATCATCGCGCCGAAGAAGGCGAAGACCCAGCCGCCGACACGGGCGGCGAAGACCGGGAACGCCCAGGTGATCGCCGCGGCCATCACCCAATGGGTGGTGCTGCCCAGCGCCTGGCCCTTGCCGCGCACGGCGCTGGGAAAGACCTCCGAGATGAACACCCAGATCACCGCGCCTTGTGAAATGGCGAAGGCGGCGATGAAGCCCAGCAGGCCCAGAAGCACCAGCGCGCCGTTGGGATGGGCGCTCTCCAGTTGCAGCCCCACAAGGATCAAAGCCACGGCGGTGGCGACCGAGCCGAAATAGAGCAGCGGCTTGCGGCCGAAGCGATCGATCAGGAACAGCGCCAGGATGGTGAAGACGAGGTTGGTCCCGCCCACGGCCACCGACTGCAGCAGGGCGCTGTCGACCCCTGCCCCGCCCAGTTCGAAGATGCGCGGCGCGTAGTAGAGCAGCGCGTTGATGCCGGAGAGCTGATTGAACATGGCGATGGCGATGGCGCAGCCCACCGGCGCGGAATAGGCCGCCTGGAAGAGGCTGGGCTTGGCCTTGCCCGCGTCGCGGTCGGCCGCCACGCGCATTTGCACCACTTCGCCGGCCGGATCGTGGAAGCCCAGGCGCGCCATGACGCGGCGCGCGTCCTCGTCACGGTCCTGCACCACCAGCCAACGGGGGCTGTCGGGCAGCAGGAAGGTGACCACGAGGAAGAGCGCCGAGGGAAGCGCCACGATGCCGAACATCCAGCGCCAGGCGACATCGGCCGGCGCGAGGCTGGCGATCGCGTAATTGGAGAGGAACGCCAGCAGGATGCCCAGGACGATATTGAGCTGATTGAGCGCCACCAGGCGGCCACGCACATGGGCGGGCGAGACCTCGGCGATGTAGATCGGCGTGACGACCGAGGCCGCGCCGATGGCCAGTCCACCCAGGAAGCGGAAGCCGATCAGGCTGTACCAGTCGAATGCCAGGCCCGTGCCCAGCGAAGAGACCACGTAGCAGATCGCCACCGCCAGCAGCATGGGTTTGCGGCCGAAACGATCGGCCGGGGCCCCGGCGATCAGTGAGCCGATCACCGTGCCTATCAAGGCCGACGCGACGGTGAAGCCCAGCGCGCCGTCGCTCAGGGCGAAACGGCTTTGCAAGGCCGCGGTCGTGCCGGAGATGACGGCGGTGTCGAACCCGAAAAGCAGGCCGCCCAGGGCCGCCCCCAAGGCGGAAAGAACCATCACCAGGGAAACCCTGGATCGAAGAGGCGGCGCGAGCGCGGTGTCGGTGGTCGTCATGGTCAGCAGACCTTCGCGAGGGTGGAAGCGGCGTTCTGTTGCGCGCCAATGGCCCAGTGCATGGGCCATTGGCGGGTGATCGTACGATAGGCGATGGCCAGGGCCCCGGTCAGGCCCGCTGAGTCGCCGGCGCTCGGCGCGGCGACATAGGTGTTCATGTCCAGACCCGCGACGCTGGAGTCGTAGCCGGCCAGTTGGCGCTCCAGGGACGCGCGAACCTGCTCATGCATGTTGACCGGCTGCATGACGCCGCCGCCGATGATGATGCGGTCCGGGCGAACGATGTAGGTCAGGCTGGCGCACAGGCCGGCGATGTAGTCGGCGATGATGCCCCAGGCTGGGTGGCCAGGCGCAAGCTGCTCGGCCGGCACGCCCCACCGGGCGCGAATGGCCGGCCCGCTGGCCAGGCCTTCCAGGCAGTCGCCATGGAACGGACAGATGCCTTCAAAGGCCTGGTCTCCCACAGCCCGCGGCAGACGAATGTGACCGGCCTCTGGATGATTGGCCCCGCCATGCGGCGCCCCGCCGATCATCAGGCCGACTCCGATGCCGGTGCCGATGGTTACGTAGCAGAAGGTGTCCAGGCCACGGCCGCTGCCGAACAACAACTCCCCGACGGCGGCGCAGTTGACGTCGGTGTCCAGCGCCAGGGGCACATCCAAGGTCTGACGAAAATGCCCAAGCAGATCGACCTTGCTCCAGCCGACCTTGGGGGTGGAGGTGATGGAGCCGTAGTCGGGCGCCGTGGCGCGCAGGGAAAGCGGCCCAAAACTGCCGATTGAAAGCGCCGCCAGAGGACCATGGCGCCCCTGGGTCCGGGCGAAGAAGGCGCTGGCCGCGCCCAGCGTCTCCTCCGGTGTCGTCGTCGGTATGCGGATCTGATCGAGCACGACGCCATTCTCGTCGGCCACGCCGCACAAGAACTTAGTGCCGCCCGCTTCGATACCGCCGAACAGATTGGATTCCGCCATGGACTGTTACTCTTGGAAAAGGATCGGATTGGTCAACGCCGCGCAAATGCCCCACGCAAGACGCGCCGGCGCGGGCGAATGCGTCGTCAGCGCTGGACGCCGAGGAAGGTCAGGCCTTGGGGCGACGTCGCGCTGGAAGGCGAAGATGGGCATGTCGCCGCAGGGTGCGGCGCACCGTGCATCGGGATTTGTCGAGAGCCATCATCTCCTCCCAGGCGCCTTGGCGGCGCACTGCGTCGCATGGCGACGTTATAGGACTAAATCTAGTTATGTGATTTAGTCTGTCAACGAGGAAATCGCCGAGCTTAGTTTCCGTCGCCTTTCAGCAGCGATCCGAGGTTGGGGCTGTAGCTTGCATAAAGCGGCAGGAGCCCTGCCCCCACCGCAGGCGCGGCTTCGCGCAGAGCTCCAATCCGAAGTTGGGGCTTGAAGAAGTCTATCGGCGCAGTCGCGGCGATGTTGGCTCCAACCCGGTCGGCGAGCGCCTCAAGCATGCCAGCGTCAAGCGCGCCGCTAAGAATGATCGCGTCGAGGTCCAAAAGGCTATTGGTGCTCAGAACGACGAAGGCGAGCGCCTCAGCGCAGGTCGCCAGCCAAGTCTCGCGGGCCGCCTCGTCGTTTCCCGCACCCAGGGCGGCTTCCAGGCTGTAGAGGGAGGCCCGATGCAGCAGGAAGTCCTGCCCATTTTCGCCGGGGACCGGCATCGACGCCAGGGCCGCGGCGTTGCCGTGGCGTCCTTGGTGGATCTGGCCACCGATCACCAGTCCGCCGCCGACAAACGCGCCGATGTGGAAGTAGAGGTAGTTTTCGACCCCCAACCCGACACCGCAGAGCAGTTCGGCGAGGGCCGCAGCATTGCCGTCGTTCTCGAAAAACACAGGACAGTTCAAGCTTGAACGGAAGGCGTGCTCGACGCCCTCGCCGCTCCATTCGCGAGCCTGGGCTGCCGAAACGCCGATTTCCTCGCGCCAGGCGCCAATGAACCAGGGCATGGCGATGCCCACTCCCAGGAACGCGTCACGTTGTTCCGGCTTCAAGGCCGCCAACTGGGTCCGCGCGAACTCAGCGACTTCGTCGATGACCACCGATCGGTCGGGAAAGGCCATGGCCCGCGATTGCGTGGCCAAAACCACGCCGTCGAAATTCAGCAGAACGCAGGTGAGCCGGTTGCGGCCGATCTCCACGCCGATCGTGTAGCCGTTTTCGCCATTGATCTTGTAGATCGTCGAGGGCTGCCCCATGCCGCCCGTGCGGCGGCCGGCGACCACGAGCAGGCCATCGGCCTGCAGATCCTCCACGATGCGAAGCGCCGCCTGCGGAGACAGGCCCGTTATCCTGGCGAGCTCGGCCTTGGAGGCTCCATCCAGCCGCCGGATCGTGGAGAGCACCAGACGTTCGTTGTAGCGGCGTACGCCATTGGAATTGCTGCCGCGCGCCATGAAAACGAATGCTCTCTACAGTCTCGTGGTGACGATCGGCGGGCCATCTTTGGGCGTCGACACGTCAAGCGGGTGAAACACCATATCGGGCTGGCCGTCGGTTTCTCCATCCCCCGGCTCGCCCATCATAGTATTTCGAGATTCGAGCCCACCGAAAGCGCAGTCTCGTCCGGCTAAGCCGCGTTATCTCTGCATTCGGCTATCCACCTTTTCTCGCCGATCCGAAGGCCTGCATAGCCGGCCGGGGCGCGCCAAAAGCCGCCGCGAGTTGTCGCTTCCAAATCACGGCGTCGCGGGCTGTCGGCAGATTTCAGTGAGAGGATTCCTTGAAGACGCCCGCGCCTCTCTGGATAGAGCGGCGTCAAAGCGCGATTCCGGAAGTCTCGTCTGGGTTCTCAATTCTCCTCAACGATCGCGAGACCCCACGCAGCCAGGTCAATTTTCTGCCCGCTGGCAACCTTCCTGTCTTGCAGCAATTCGGTGCCGGCTCGAGCCACCGTCAATTGCTGCGGCGTCGCGGAGTAATTGAATATGTATCGAACGGCGTGTCCGTTCCTCAGCGTCCCACCGCGAACGATCAACGGAAATTGGACGTCGGCAATAGTCGGCTCGACGCCGGCACGTTTGACCTCGCCAGCCATGATTTTCTGGATCATCGCGTCACTCGGCATGAAGCCGATGTAGCTGACTTCCCCCTTGCCCCACGTGTTTCGGGTCATCGCTGCGTCTGCCGGCCAAGATGGATGTTTGTAACGCGCGACCACCTTGGCCGTCGTTGGCTGCAGCATCTCCATCCACCAGCGAGCCTTGTTGTCGGCCTCTCCCACGCCGAACGGATCGCCATCGAGCGAGACATTCTCGGGCGTGGTGAACAGTTGATAGCTGACCCCCGCTGCCTTGGAAATCGCACCCGGCTGCGTCGCGTAACGGACCTTGACGTTTTCGTCCGAGAAGCCGCTCTTGAACGTATAGACCAGATGACCACCGCGTTTGGCGTAATCATTGAGCCGCGTGATTTCAGCATCGCTGGCCGCGTACAATGCGGGCACAATAATCAGCTTGTAATTATCGAGCTTCATCGTTGAATCTGGCGACAGGATATCGACTTCAACATTCATTCGGTAGAGCGCGTCATAGAATGGGCGCAGAACCTGATTATATTCGACGCCACTTGGCTTGAACGAATTGAACGCGCTCAGCGCCCTGTTGCTGACGTAAATCGCCACGCTGTTGCGCTTGGTCATCCCGGCAAGCTTTGGCCCCAGTCGCTTGAAGTCGGCGCCGACGGTGCTCGCCTCCTCGTAGACCGGATTGGGCTTGTAATCCTGCGTGAGCAACCCGCGCCAATAGGTCTCGATCGCGTTGGCGGTGGTCGCCCAATGCCAATACGCCACCATCTCTGCCCCGGAGGCGACGTGGCTAAAAGCCTGGAGGCGAAGCTGACCGGGATAAGGCGTCCATTGGGCCCAGCCCTGGGCCTGCGTTTCGATCACCAGATAATTTTGGCCGTTCCGGATCGACCGCGCGAGGTCGCCGCCGAAGGCGATCTCCGTTCCCGTCAGCTTATCCTGGCTGGGGTGATAGATGTCGATCCCGGCGATATCGAGGGGCTTGGCTGAATTCCAATGATCGACTTCCGGCTGGATGCCGTAGGAAGTCTCACGCCACCCCAGGTCGAAATTCTGCGTGAGAAATTGGTCGGGTCTGGCGTGGGCGCGGACGATCTTCGCCTGCCAGGTCAGGAAATCCGTGACGAGCCCGCGCTGGAACGCGGCGAACGCGTTGGACATGCTGGCGTTGATCGATGCGTTGGTTGAGGGGAAATCCTCCCAGCGATTGATCCGGTTGCTCCAATAATTGAGGCCCCATGCATCGTTCAACGCATCGAGGCTGGGCCACTTTTGCTTCATTTGAGCAACGAAGGCAGCCTGCACATTGGGACCGCTGCTGCCGTAAGCCTTGGTCTCATTATCGAGCTGGTACCCGATGACCGCCGGATGATCCTTTACATGATCGACCAGCGCCACGATCACGCGCTCGGCCGCCGCGCGGTAATCTGGATCACTGATGTCCATGTTCTGTCGGGGCCCATATTGCGCGCGAACGCCGTTGGACCCGACAACAAGCACGTTGGGATGCTCCCGGGCGAGCCAGGTCGGGATCGCGTAAGTCGGCGTACCGACGATCACCTTGATGCCCTGCTTGTGCATCGCCGCCAGCACCCGATCGACGTGGCTGAAGTCGAACACGCCCGGCTGCGGTTCCAGAGTGCCCCAGGTGGACTCGGCGATCCGTACCACCGTTATCCCGGCCGCTTTCATCATCCGGGCGTCCTCGTCGACACGGTCGACCGGCGTATATTCATCGTAATAGGCGACCCCGTAGAGGATGGTGTCCGGCACTTGAGCGTGCGCTGACGTGACGCCGATCGCGGCGCTGGCCAGCAAAAGTGCGCCGCAAAACATCCCCCAAAACGACCTCATAGCGCCCTCCATTTGTCGGACATAATAAATGCCGCAGCGGGCGATGCAATGGACTGCTCGATCTGGGCCACTATCGAAAAATGACATTGCTCGACTAGCCATTCCGGCCCCGTCGAATACGTTGGCGAGGATGTTGCGTCGGGGTTGGGATTAGGCCATTTGTCCGACAAGCTGAGAGCAGTCGGAGGTGAGACGACCATGCTTGATAAGGGTTTTGGCATGTCACGGCGTGGCCTGCTGCTCACGAGCGCCGCCGTCATTTTTGCGGGTCGCCAGCGCGCCTATGCTGCCGTTCGACCCAACAAACCGGATCTTCTCGTGCGCGATGGGGACGCGACGGTGACTGTGTTCGCGCTTAGCGACCGCGCCTTCCGGGTCCGGGTCTCGCGGAACGCCGATCCCGGCGACGCGGCCAGCGAGATGCTGGAGGGCTCGCCCTTGCGTCCCTTGGTCCGCAAAACCCGTCTTTCGGCGGGCGCACGCCTGGACGTCGCCCATGCACGGTGCGACTGGGACGCCAAATCGCGATGCCTGTCATTCTTCGACCGCGACGGCGCCCTTCTCCTCACCGAAGCGCCGGGAGCGCGTCGTATCGACCCGCACGAGGTCGGCGGCGAGCCGACCCAGGCGGTGACGCAGGGGTTCGTCAGTCCGCCCGACGAACGCCTGTATGGCGCCGGCTGTTTCCAGGACGGCCATCTTGATATCCGAGGCCTGCCGCGGCGGCTTACGCAGGTCAATACGCAGATCAGCCAGCCATTCCTGTTGTCCAGCAAAGGCTATGGCCTGCTCTGGCACAATGAGGGCATGGCGGAGATCAACACCCCCGGCGAGACGATACCGCTCGTGCGCCAGGCCGTGGCGGGCGCTGCGCAAACGACCGATGTCACGACGAGCTCCGGCAATGCGCGCGTCCAGCGACGGGAGGCGGAATTCGTCGGGCGGTTCACCGTCACGCGCCGGGGCAGCCACGCATTCCTGCTCGATCTTGGGCGGAAGATGTCGTCGCGCCACTATGTCGAAATCGACGGCAAGCCGGCGACCGACCTCGCGAACCAGTGGCTTCCCCCTACGGCGAGTTTTCTGCGCGACCTCGAGCCGGGCGAGCATAAAGTCCTCGTCAAAGCCCAGCAGGAGGACGAGCCGGTACTGACGTTCGGCCCCGTCGAAGACCGCACGACCTGGTCATCGCCCGTGGCCGAGGAAATAGACTATGTCGTCATCACCGGGCCGGACGCGGCCGAGGTGATGGCGGGCTATCACGAGCTTCTGGGGCCGCAGCCGATGATGCCGTTGTGGGCGCTCGGCTACATTCACTGTCGCGAACGATTTCATTCGTCCGAAGAGATACTGGCGACCGCGCACGAGTTTCGCCGCCGCAAGCTGCCCTGCGACA
Source organism: Caulobacter sp. 05L422 (assembly GCF_056397765.1). Classification (NCBI taxonomy): domain Bacteria; kingdom Pseudomonadati; phylum Pseudomonadota; class Alphaproteobacteria; order Caulobacterales; family Caulobacteraceae; genus Caulobacter; species Caulobacter sp. 05L422. Next base: position 25,081 of record NZ_JBFTOB010000034.1, read on the forward strand.
TGATGGTTCAGGATTGGCAGTATTGGGGCAAGTATGGCTGGAACGCGATGCGCTTCGACGAGGATCATTATCCTGATCCCGCCGGGCTCGTGCGCGATCTCCACGCGTTGGACATGCGCTTGATGCTTTCGGTCTGGTCTAAGGTCGGAAAGGAAACCGAGCTTGGCAAGGAAGTGGCCGCCCGCGATTTCTACATTCCCGACACCGACTGGATCGACTTCTTCAATCCGACCGCAGCACGCTTCTATGGCCAGGCCCAGAACGGTCGCCTTGCCTCGCTCGGGATCGATGCCTGGTGGCAGGATGCGACCGAACCGGAGAATGACGATCTGGTCGGACGCTCCATCTACGCCGCCCCCGGTCAAAGGCAGCCTGGCGAGAAGCGCCGCAATCTCTACTCATTGCAGGTCAGCCGAGCCGTCTACGAGGCGCAGCGCGGCGCCTATCCCGACAAGCGGGTCATGATCCTCACGCGATCGGCCGCGCCCGGACAGCAGCGCTACGGGGCCGCGACTTGGTCCGGCGACATCGGCAATGATTGGGAGACGCTGCGCCGCCAGATCCCGGCCGGGCTAAACATGGCCGCGGCGGGCCAAGCCTGGTGGACGGTCGACGCAGGCGGCTTTTTCCGGCCGGGCGAGGGGCAGTATACCGACCCGGCCTATCATGAGCGCTTCATTCGCTGGTTCCAGTTCGCGACGTTCCTGCCGATGCTGCGTGTCCACGGCTACATGACGGACACAGAATTCTGGCGATTTGGCGAGACGGTCGAGGGCATTGCGCGGTCCTATCTCGAACTGCGATACCGGTTATTACCCTATACCTACGCGCTTGCGGCGGAGGCGTCCGCTCGCGGCATGCCCATCATTCGTCCTTTGACGTTCGACTTTTCCGACGATGCGGCGGCCCTGGATCAGGTTCATGCCTACATGTTCGGCCCTGCCATCCACGTGGCGCCGGTGGTCGCGCCGGATGCGCGCGAGTGGGATGTCTATCTGCCCCGAACGGCCGGCGGCTGGTACGACTTCTGGACCGGTGTCCATCGCGAGGGCGGGCGAGAGCATCGGGTGCCAGCGGGCCTCGACCGGATACCGCTCCATGTCCGCGCAGGCAGCATTCTGCCGCTCGGCCCGGTCCGCCAATCGACGGTGGACCTGGCGGGCGGCGACCTCGATCTGCTGGTTTATCCCGGACGTGACGCCGCGGCCACGCTCTATGACGACGATGGGACGTCCTATCGTTATGAGACCGGCGAGGCGGCGCGCACGGCGCTTGATTGGGACGACGCGACGGGGGCGTTGACGATCGGCGCCCGCAGGGGCCGTTTTGCCGGCATGAAAGCGCAGCGGACGCTCCGCGCGCACCTCATGGGCCCGGAACGCGCAGCGCTCGCCTTCGGCCGGGCGTCCGAAGCTTCCTACACGGGACAGTCTGTCAGACTCCTGCTGCGGACATAGACGCGCCAGCGGGACATGCGGGCGCGGCTGTGGCGGGCTTCCGCTCGCGCTCCTACCCACGTTCCCACCGCCGGTTTCTATCCACCTTGAGGTCGCGTCGGGAAGCTGGACCGAACTGACATAAATTTGGGAACGCGGTCGCTCAGTTTGGATTTCCGAGCAATATCAAGTGCTTTAAGGACAGTTTGAATTGGTGCGCTCCCGTGATCCATGAAGCGCCATCATTCGATCATCCCGATGAGGAATCGAACTCGATCGAATTTTTTAATAAAATCAACGTGTTGTAAGGTTGGCGGAGACGGAGGGATTCGAACCCTCGATACCCTTTTGAGGTATGCCGCTTTAGCAAAGCGGTGCCTTCAGCCTCTCGGCCACGTCTCCTCCTGAGAGGGAGCGGTTCGATAGCCTGTTCGCGGCGGCATGACAACGCGCTGTCTCGAAAAATCCGCGTTAACGTGAAGCTCAGACCGCGAGACTAGTGTGAACCCTGTTCTACAAAGGGCTCGGGGCTTCCATGTCGTCCGCTATCGCACATCCGCCGGAACGCGAAGGCGTCGCCGTGTTCGACGTTCAACCCACGCCGCCGCGACTCGTGATCGAGGACGAGGCGGCCGAGGGCGTCGGCCGGCGCGGTCCGTTCCGCCCCGGCCGCCTGGTACCCGCGCGGGCCCGCATGCAGGTGCGCAGCCTGTCGCGGATGTTCCGCGTGGTCGACGGCCTGGTCTTCGCCGGCGTCACCGCCGCCGCGATCTCGATCGCCCGCCCGACCCCCGACGTCTTCGCGCCGCTGGTGCTGGGGGCCCTCGCCCTGCTGCCCGCCCTCTACCTGCTGGAGGCCTACACCTTCCATCGCCGCGAGACCCTGGGCCGCCAGGCCCTGCGGGTGTCGGCCGCTTTCGGCGTGGTCGGCGTGGTGGTGCTGCTGGCCACCCTGATCTTCGAACGCGGCGGGATCGACACTCCCCTGCTGGCCGGCTGGGGGATCGCCCTGGCCCTCGCCACCGCCCTGCTGCACGTGGCCTGGTGGCGCGCGGTCGACCATGGCCGTCGCGACGGCCGACTGACCCCGAACGTCGTGGTCGTGGGAGCCACGGTCAACGCCGAGCGCTTCATCCGCAGCGCCCTGGCCACCGGCGACATCAACGTGTTGGGCGTGTTTGACGACCGCGCCGACCGCGCCCCGTCCCAGGTGCTGGGCGTGCCGGTGCTGGGCGACACCACCGCCCTGATCGACCACCGCATCATGCCGTATGTCGACCGGGTGATCATCGCGGTCACCTCCACCGCCCAGGCCCGGGTCGCCCAGTTGGTCGAACGTCTGGAAGTCCTGCCCAATCCGGTCAGCCTGTTCGTCGACCTGAACCGCGAGGCCCAGCGCAACGCGTCGCTGGCGCACTTCGTCGACCTGTCGGGAGCGACCACCGATGCGCGCCGCGCCCTCGTCAAACGCCTCCAGGATCTGGTGATCGGGTCGCTGGGCCTGTTCGCCGCCGCGCCGGTCATGCTGTTGACCGCCCTGGCCATCAAGCTGGACAGCCCCGGCCCGGTGTTCTTCCGCCAGCGCCGCCATGGCTTCAACAACGAGGCCATCCTGGTCTGGAAGTTCCGCTCGATGCGCCACGACATGGCCGACGCCAAGGCGGTCCGCCAGATCAGCGCCGACGACGACCGCGTCACCAAGGTCGGCAAGTTCATCCGCAAGACCAGCCTCGACGAGCTGCCCCAGCTGTTCAACGTGCTGCGCGGCGAGATGTCGATGGTCGGCCCCCGCCCCCACGCCATCGGCATGAAGAGCGGCGACGTCGAGTCCGAGACCCTGGTCGCCCGCTACGCCCACCGCCACCGCATGAAGCCCGGCGTCACCGGCTGGGCGGCGATCAACGGCTCGCGCGGCCCGGTCGACACGGCCGAGCTGGTGCAGGAGCGCGTCGCCCTGGACGTCGAATACATCGAGCGCCAGTCGTTCTGGCTGGACCTCTACATCATCGCCATGACCATCCCCTGCCTGCTCGGGGACCGGTCGGCGGTGCGCTGAGGACGAGACATGTTCTGGCGTGGCGTACTCGGATATCTGCCGGTCAATATCGCTCAGGGCGTGGTGGGGCTGCTCACCATCGTCCTGTTCACCCGCGTCCTGACGCCCGAGCAGTACGGCGTCTATGCCCTGGCCTTCTCGGCCCTGAGCCTGACGCAGACCATTCTGCTGACCTGGACGGAAGCCGCGATGGCCCGCTTCCACGCTCGCCAGGACGCCGACGGCCGCCTGCCCGATCACTTCGCCACCCTCTACCGCCTGTGGTTCGGCCTGGCCCTGATGGTGCCGATCGTCGCCGCCGGCGTGCTGCGCTTCGCCCCCCTCTCCGCCCCGCTGAAGGTGGCCATCGCCGCGGCCTTCGCCGCCGTGGTGGTCAAGAGCCTGACCAAACTATCCCAGGAGCGCCGCCGCGCCGCCGGCGAGGTGTCCGGCGCGGCCCTGCTCGACATCGTCCAGACGGTGGGCGGCTTCCTGCTGGGCCTGGTCCTGGCCCTGGTCGGCCTGGGCGGCGCCGCACCGCTGCTGGGCATGGGCGCGATCTCACTGCTGTGCCTGGTGTTCGTGCTGCCGGCCGACCTGCGCCGATCCAAGGGCGGCCGCTATGACCCGACGATGGCCAAGGCCTACGCCGCCTACGGCCTGCCGGTGGCCCTGTCGCTGATCCTGGCCCTGGTGCTGTCGACCACCGACCGCTTCCTGCTGGCCGCCTTCCTCAACGAGCAGGCGGTGGGCGTCTATCACGCCGGCTATTCGCTGGGCTCGCGCACCCTGGACGTCGTCTTCATCTGGCTGGGCATGGCCGGCGGCCCCGCCCTGGTCGCGGCCCTCGAACGCGGCGGCCATCCCGCCCTGAAGGACGCCGCTCACGAGCAGGCCGGCTTCATGGTGCTGCTGACCTTGCCCGCCGCCGTCGGCCTGGCCCTGGTCGGCCGTCCGCTGGCCGACGTGATGGTCGGCGCCGAGCTCAGCACCGGAGCGGGCGCCGTCGTGCCGTGGATCGCCGTGGCCGGCTGGCTGTCGGGCGTGACCACCTACTACCTGCTGCAGGCCTTCACCCTGGGCAAGCGCACCCTGATGCTGATCGCCTGCATGGCCATTCCGGCCGGGGCCAACGTGGTCCTGAACCTGGCGCTGATCCCGCGCTTCGGCCTGGACGGCGCCCTGTGGTCGACCGCCGCCAGCTATGGCGTCGGCGCCGTGGCCGCCGCGATCCTGGGCCGCAGCATCTGCCCCCTGCCCGTGCCGTGGGCCAGCTTGGCCAAATCCGGCCTGGCCTGCGCCCTGATGGCCGCCGCCGTGCTGGTCGTGCCGGCCTTCGGCGGGGTGGTCGAGTTGATCCTCAAGGCGTCCGTGGGCGCCATGGTCTATGGCGTGGTCGTCCTGGCGCTCGACGCCGGCGGCCTGCGCGGCCGGGTCATGGACATCCTCCAACGCCGACTGAAGCCCGCATGACCGCTACTGAAACCCTCGTCGACAACGCCGCCTGGGCAAGCGCCACCCCGCGCCTGTCGGTGCTGATCCCGACCTATCGCGACGATCCCAGCGCGCTGCTCAAGCCCCTGGACGAGCGCGGCGCCGACGCCGAGATCGTGCTGCTGGACGACGGCGGCGGCGACGCCGACCTGACCCGGCGCATGGCCGCCCGCATCGAGAAGCTGAACCTGCCCGCCCGGCTGATCGTGCTGTCGCCGAACGAAGGCCGCGCCAAGGGCCGCAACCGCCTGGCCCAGCACGCCCGGGGCCGGCACCTGCTGTTCCTCGACAGCGACATGCTGCCCGACCCCAAGGATTTCCTGACCCGCTGGGCGGCCGTCGCGGCCGACGACGTGGCGGTGGCGTTCGGCGGCTTCACCCTGGACCAGACCCCGCGTCGCCCCGAGCACGAACTGCACCGGGCCATGGCGCTGAAGAGCGACTGCACCCCGGCGCCGGAGCGGGCCCGGGAACCGGCCAAGCACGTCTTCACCTCCAACCTGCTGGTGCGCCGCGACGTGTTCGAGATGGTGGCCTTCGACGAAGGCTTCGCCGGCTGGGGCTGGGAGGACGTCGAGTGGGCCCTGCGCGTGGCCCGGTTCTATCCGATCCTGCACATCGACAACTCGGCCACCCACCTGGGTCTCGACACCGCCCCGGTCCTGGCCGCCAAGTACGAGCAGTCGGCCGCCAACTTCGCCCGGGTGGTCGCCAGCCACCGCGAGGTGGTCAGCGCCTATCCCAGCTACAAGGCCGCCAAGGCCCTGAAGCTCGCGCCCTTGCGCGGGGTCTGGCGGCCGATGCTCAAGGCCGTGGCCCTCAACGAGGCCGGCCCAACGCCCCTTCGCGCTTTCGCCCTGCGGCTCTATCGCGCCGCCCTCTATTCGGACGCCGTCTGATGCAGACCTCCTTCGAGAAAGTCGACGCCTACGAGCCGGACCGCAGCCTGAAGGGCAAGGTCCGGCGCCGGCTGATCCGCCTGGCCCATCGCCGCCCGGCCCGGGTCAAGCTGGAGCGGCCGATGGTGTCGTTCAGCTTCGACGACGCCCCGGCCACGGCCTGCGAGGCCGGGGCCCGCGTCCTGGAGCAACGCGGCCTGCGCGGCACCTACTATTTCGCCGCCGGCCTGACGGGGCGCGAGGGACCGATGGGCCGCTTCGCCACCGGAGCCGACGCCGCCCGCCTGCACGCCGCCGGCCACGAGATCGCCTGCCACACCTTCTCGCACCTAGACTGCGGCCAGGCCTCGGAAGCCGAGACCCTCGCCGACGTCGACCTGAACGCCCGGCGCCTGACCGAGTGGGGCACGGGCGCGCCGACCAGCTTCGCCTATCCCTATGGCGACGTCGCCTCGCCGGCCAAGACCGCCCTGGCCGGACGCTTCAAGACCCTGCGCGCCCTGCACCATGGCCTGATCGCCACCGGCGCCGACCTCAACCAGGCCCCGGCCGTCGGCATCGAGGGCGAGGACGGCGAGCAGGTCGCCCTGGACTGGCTGGACAAGGCTCACCGGCGCAAGGCGTGGCTGATCCTCTACACCCACGACGTGGCGCCCGAGCCCTCTCAGTGGGGCTGTACGACGGCGGCCCTGGAGCGGCTGGTCGACGGCGCGGTGATGGCGGGCTTCGACGTGGTGACCGTGGCCGAAGGCGCGCGGCGGATCGGGGCCTGAGGCCCTCCCCACGGCGAGAGAATCCGGGTCATGTGATCGTCACGGCCCGCCGCATAGTCTTCACTCGGTCCCGACTCAGCCGTTTCAGGGAAAACAGATGAAGCCGCCGATCAAACGCCTGGCCGATCTCAAGCCCGCGCAAGCTCCAACCGGGGCCTACGCGCGCCCCACCCCGATGGCCGCCCGGCGCAAGACCGCCAAGGTCCTGACCGACGAGGAACGCGCGGCCTTCCTGGCGTCGCGACCGGACCTCGCCCCGAAAGCCTGAACTAGCGGGAAGCCGTCGTCAGCGACAGGGCGGCCAGGTCGGCCTGCACCTTGGCCAAGTCCTTGTCCGAAATCGCGCCGCCGAACTTCGGCGCCAAGGCGCGCAGGCTGTCGCTCTTGAATTTGTCGAACAGCGGATGCTCGGTCAGCCCGGGGATATCCGCGTCCAGCACCGCCTTCGCCTTGGGCGTGGCGGCCACGACCTCGATCGGCGTGTCGATGGTCAGCGCCTGGGCCGCCGAGGGTGCGGGTGTAGCCGGCGGCGGCGGCGCGGACTGCGCCAGCGCAACGCCCCCGCTGACGAGAACCGCGGCCGCGACCGCGGCGAGATGACGAATGGCGCGCATGACTTTCTCTTTCACGTCGGGACGTCGCCGCGATCGAACGTCCGGGATGCCGTTCGACCCGCGCGACCGCTCGATGAACCTCCATGGCTTCGGGTTCGCCAAGCCGTGAAGGCCCGGCGAGCGCCTATCCGCCTGGAACTTGTTCGATTTCCGGGCGCCGGCGATGATGACGTCGGCATCCCGGGCGACCATCCAACCACGAAGGTCGCGGCTCGCTCATCCCCGGTTCATCTGGCGTCGCCTTAAACAAGCGTGACTACTGGAATATTCCCTGGAAGCCGCCTCATGCACCCTCTGCCGATCACCCTGGCCGCCGTCCTGTTGCTCGGCGCGAACGCCGCCCAGGCCGCCCCTCGCGCCTGGGTGCGGGATGTGAGCCTCAATACCGGCTGGCGCTGGGGCAAGCCGCCGACCGAGGACTTCGTGGCGACGTTGCGCGAGTCGGTCGACGAGCGTCTCGCCGTCTGCGCGGCGGGCAAGGACCTGCGGCTGGACATCAAGGTCGAGCGCCTCAACATCCGCCAGCCGAGCGACCGCCGCCCCAACGCCGTCAACTTCCTGGACGCCCAGGTCAAGGTCCGGCTCGGAAGCGACAAGAGCGTCGTCGACCTGAGACGCCTGCATGTGGAAGCGCAGGACGACGGCTTGCTGGCTGTCGCGCGTGACCCGGAGATCGTGCTGTCAGATGCCCTGGGCGACCAGATCTGTCGCGACGTCTTCCCAGGCGCCTAGCCCCTGACCTCGCGGTCCGGGAAAGCCAGCTTGGCGGCGAAAGCCACGAACAGCACCCAGCGGAAGTCGTTGTAGGTGACCGCGATGCTCTCGGTCAGGGCCACCAGGCTGTAGACGACCAGGAACGGGAAGGCGAGCAGCGCGCCCCGGTCGCGAAACACGGCGATCACCGCCAGGGTCATGGCCTGCAGGTAGAACAGCCCCCAGGCGACCAGGCCCAGCAGGCCCATCCCCAGCCACTGCTCCAGCCAGCTGTTATGGGCGTGCTGGGCCTGGAAGCCGGCGTTCTTGCTGATCCAGGCGAACGGCCCCCAGCCGGACTTGTCGCCCCACACCGCCTGGTAGCCGAAGCCCAGCCACGGCCGGTCCTCGATCTCGCGCATCACCGCCGCCCAGATCTTGGTGCGGCCGGTCAGGGTGGCGTCCTTGCCCAGGATCGCGAAGAAGACATCCGAGGCGAACAGGATGAAGGCCCCAAGCAGCACCACGCCGGTGATCCCGGTCCAGGTGGCGGCCGCGCCCATCGCCGGACCTCGGCGGGCGATCCAGACGAAGCCGATCGCCGCCACGCCTAGCATCAGCGACACCAGCGAGGTCTTGGAGGTGGACATCAGCACCAGCACCAGGGCCAACCCCGCGAAGGTCCACCACAGGCGGGCCCGTTGCGGGTTCAGCAGGGCCGCCGCCGACAGGATGCAGAACCCGAACGCCATGTTGCCGCCCAGGCCGTTCTTCTCGCGCCACAGGCCGCGCCAGGCGCCGGGGAACAGCTCGGTCATCACCCCGATGCGCGGGACGGCAAGGCAGACCACGAAACACGCGACGATCAGCACCGCGAAGGCCGCGCCGACCACCTCGGCCAGTTGAGGCCAGCGGAACCGGGCCGCCAGGGCGATCCCGCCCAGGGTGGTGCAGATCAGGGCGAAGCCGCGCCGGGCCGTCTGGTCCGGATTGACCGACCAGAACACCGAAGCCGCGGCGACCAGCAGCAGCACGATCAGGAAGGGCTGACGGATGACCACCCGCAGGGTCGAGCCCGGCCGCAGGGCGATCAGGGCGAAACCGGCGGCGTAGGCGGGCAGGTAGCCGACGCGCAGGATGGCCGAGCCGGCCTCGGTGGCGTTCTCGCCCACAAGGGGCAGCTCCCAGCCGCCGCTGTAGAGCAGCAGGGCCAGGACCGGCAGCGCCCACAACGCCATCTGAAGGAAGGTCAGCCGGGTCGGCGCGGCGGGCGCCGCTCCGTAGGTGGGCGTCAAGGCAGAATGGCCTTCAGGAACTTCGGCGGCTGGACCGAGGCCTGGTTGAAGAACACGCCGGCCGTGCGTCCGCCGGCCGAGGCCAGGGCGTCGCGCAGCAGGCCCGGCGGCCGCACGTCGGGCTGCTGGGCGCTGACCACCAGCACGGTCTGGTCCATGTGCTGGGCCAGGGTCAGGGCGGCCTGTGAGCGGTCGGCCGAGGGGCTGTCGACGACGATGATCTCGGCGTGGCGGCGCAGGGCGGCCCAGTATTCGACGCCGGGCAGGATGTGCACCTTCTGGCGACCGCGCAGCGCCTCGCGGTTGAAGCGCGTCACCCAGAAGCGCGGCCCGCCCACGCTGTGGGCCGTCAGGTACTTGGCGTCCGGCCACACGCCGCCACCCGGCTTGGGGGCCGGCGGCTGGACGGTGAAGAAGGCCGAACCGTCGGGCGAGGCCGGGGCCCCCCGGCCCAGGGCGCCGTAGCGTTCCGGATCGCCGGCGATGGCCTGGTATTGCGGCGAGGTGACCAGGTCCATGTCGATCAGCCAGGTCTTGCGGCCGGCCCGCTTGGCGGCGAAGCGGGCGAATTCGCGGGCGGCCGTCGAGGTCCCCTCCCCGCGTCTGGCGGCGACGAACTGGATGACGTGCGCGCGGCCGGGCGCGGGGGCGCCAAGGCTCCCCCACAGCTCAGCCATCTCGACGTTCAAATCCACCATGCGCCGAATCGCCGCCCGTTCCTGAGCATTTACCCTAATGCGCAAACGCGCTCGCGCGAAAGGCGACGAAAGCGCCCAGGCCCCGGTTCAAATGGCAGTTGGGGATCAGCGCTTGTAGTGCGCGGTCGCCAGGACCGGCAGGCCCAGGGTGCGCGAGGCCGAGGCCGGGGTCTGCAGGCCGGGGCGCAGCAGCATGCGCACCAGGCCCGCGCAGGCGGCGGTGAAGGCCGCGAACAGGAAGGCCAGCACGATGATCGGCTTCTTCAGGCTCTTGCCCGTCGACGGAGCCACGGCGCGCTGGACGATGCGGATGTTGTCGCTGCCCTGGGCCGACATCTGCCGCTGGGCCTGGTCCTGCTGTTCCTTGACCGTGAAGTCGCGGACGTTGGTCGACAGCACGTCGCGGTCGCGCGACAGCTGGTTGAAGGTCGGCTCCAGCTCGGAGAGGCGCAGCAGGCGCTGGTTCACGTCCTGGACCTGCTGGGTGTAGGCGGCCAGCGACTGTTGCAGCGCGGCGACCTCGGCGGTGAGGTCGTTGCGGGTGGACTGCAGGGTCTGCCAGATCGGGTTGGGGCCGCTGCGACGCGCGCCGTCGCCGTTGGTGCGGCCAGACGCCACGCCCTGCTCCAACTGGGCGATCTGGGCCTCGATGTCGCGGACCGGCTGGGCGTCGGGACGATAGCGGGCCAGCAGACCCTCGCGGTCCAGCTTCAGCTGGGCCAGCTTGGCCGAGGCCGAGGTGTCGCTGTCGCGATAGAGCACCATGTCGGCCGGGGTCCGGGCCAACTCGGCCTGGACGGCGGCCAGGCGGCCCATGCGATCCTGCAGTTGGGCCTCGGTGGCGTACTTCTGCGACTCGGCCTGGGCCTGCAGCTGGGTCAGGGCCGTCTTCTGGGCGGTGAAGTCGCCGATGTCGTTGCCCGACAGGAAAGCCTGATAGGCCGTGTCGTTCTCGGCCAGCTTCTGGGCGAACAGGTCGCGTTGCCGCTCCAGACCGTTGTCGCCGGAGCCGATCAGCAGGCTGCGGCGATAGATCAGATATTCCTCGAGCAGGGTGTTGAGCACCTTCTCGGCGATTTCCGGATCCTCGTTGGCGTAGGCCAGGCGGATGATCGAGTTGTCGGGGGCGGTCTCGATCTTCAGGTTGCGGGCCAGGGCGTCGCGGCCCTCGGCCATCAGCTTGCGCTTACCTTCCGGCGAGGCGACGGCGTACTTGGTCCCGCTGCCCGGGAAGATCTTTCCGAAGCCGACCTTGCGGATCACCCGCTCGCGCAGTTCGCCGCTGCCCAGGATCTCGGATTCCGACTGGATCACCTGGTCGACATCGGGAACCGCGCCGCGCGCGGCGTCGCCGGCCCGGGGCTCGTAGACATATTCCTGGCCCAGGCGGACGAACAGGCTGGACTGGGCGGTGTAGGTCTTCTTCATCGTGGTGGAGAAGGCCAGGCCCAGCAGGAAGATCGCCAGGAACACGCCCAGCATCAACCACCGCTCTCGCCACAGCAAGGTGACGAAGTCGGTCGGCGCATAGCGGGCACGCGCCGCCCAGTCGCTACGCGACGGCGGGTCGTGCGGCACGCTGCTCCAGGCGCTCGTGGTTGACATAGGAATCCGACTGACTGTCCCCAGTCGCACCCTGACCGTTGGCGGCTTAAGGCTTCGTTACCTATATCTGTTAAGACTTGTCGCATGCACAGGCGCACCATCCTTTCGGCGGCTATCGCCCTGCCCTTCGCGGCCGGCGGCCTGGTCGCCTGCGGCCACGTGGATCGCGAACCGATCACGCCCACGGCCCGTCCGACGGCCACTTTTTCCGATATCGGCTATGCCGACTGGTCGGATCAGGAACCGGACTACCGGTTTTACCCAGGCGACGAAGTCGAGATCACCGTGCCCTCGGCGAGCGAATTGAACAAGTCCGTGGTGGTCCAACCGGACGGCCGCGTCGCTTTGCCGCTGATCAATCCGATGATGGCGGCCGACCGAACGATCGCCGAATTGGAAGGCGCGCTCACCCAGGCCTATTCGACCCAGCTGCTGCGTCCGCAGGTGCAGGTGTCGATCAAGGCGACGGCGCCGTTGAAGGTGTTCGTGGGCGGCGAGGTCGGCAATCCGGGCGTCTACGACATGGCCGGCGACGGCGACGCCCTGCGGGCCGTCATCCAGGCCGGCGGGTTCAAGACCTCGGCCAAGCGCACGTCTGTGGTGATCATTCGTCGCGGTCCCAACGGGCGGGCCATGCTGCGCACGGTGGACCTGCTGACGGGGATGACCAACGGCCGGACGGACCTGGTGCCGCTCCGGCGGTTCGACGTGGTCTATGTGCCGCGCAGCGGGGTGTCCGAGGCGGGCCTGTTCATGCAGCAGTACTTCCGCGATCTGCTGCCGATCAGCTTCAGCTACGCGGTCAACGGCTTCAGCGGAAACTGAAGCCTTTCACGCGACCTGGAATAACAGGCTGAGCCTCTTCAGGCTCAGCCGTGGGCCAGCCATTCGCGCGCCTGGCGCTGGGCTTCGGCGACGTCCTCGCTGGCCATCTCCTGCGAGATTTCCTTGCGATAGACCTTGGCTTCGACCGAACCGCGCATGGCGGCCAGGTTGAACAGCATGTGGGCCGACACGTAGTCCAGCGGCGCGCCGCCCTGGCCGGTCGAGTACAGCAGGCCCATGCGGAACAGCTCGTCGCCCGAGGTGTCGGTGGTCGGCAGCGGGATCCCGTGGATGGCGGCCGGCGGTTCGATACTCATCATCATGGCTTCAATTCCCCTTCCCAACCCGCGTCGCCGTTCTGGCTCCGCTTGGCTGTGAGAACAGAAAAGTCCGCCGCCACTGAACATATAGTTAAAGGCGTCGACATCATGAATCTAGGCCATGAATACATAAACCGTTTAGAGACATTACGTCGCATTCATGGGTGTTACTGCGTGTAAACCGCCGTATACAGCAGGTTAACGGGCGCGCTGCCCAAAAAGCACTTTTCGGGCCTCTTCCTGGGCTTTTCCGGGCGCTTGCAGGCCTTGGCGGCGCAGTTCCGCCCCCAGCTTGAAGCCCCGGTCGACGGCCTCGCGGGCGGCCATGCGTTCGAACCAGGCCTTCAGATGCGGGAATTCTTCCAGAATAATGCCCTGATTTTTCCACGGCACGACCCATCCCCAGCAGGCGAAGTCGGCGATGGACAATTGGCCGCAGATGAAATCCTTCCCGTCCAACTGCTTGTTCAGCACGCCGTACAGCCGGTGGGTCTCGTTGGTGTAGCGGATGGCCCCATAGGCGATCTGGCGCTGGTCGCTGACGATGGCGGCCGCGTACTGGCGGAAATGGTGGGTCTGGCCGGCCATGGGACCCAGGCCTCCCATCTGCCACATCACCCACTGGTCGATGTCGACCCGCTCACGCTCGCTGGTCCCGTAGAACTTGCCGGTCTTGCGGCCCAGGTACTGCAGGATGGCCCCGGACTCGAAGACCGAGATCGGCTGGCCGTCGGGACCGTCGGGATCGACGATGGCCGGCATGCGGTTGTTGGGGCTGATGGCCAGGAAGTCCGGCTTGAACTGCTCGCCCGTGCCGATGTTCACCGGGATCATCGTGTAGAGCAGGCCCATCTCCTCGAGGGCGATGGAGATCTTCCAGCCGTTCGGCGTGGGCCAATAGTACAGCTCGATCGGACGGCTCATCGGCGGACTCCCTGAATGTCTGCTTGAGGGGCGTTTCGTTTGACCACCAACATGGTCCCGCCGCGCGCCGTCGCCAAGGGCGGCCATGCTCCAGCCTGACGGCGCCGTTCAGATCAGGTTCAGCCAGGGCGGCGGAAACTGCCTTCAAGGTCGAGGGATTAGGCGGTTGTCGGACCGCTGACCGAAGAAGGAGACGTCGGAATGAAGCGCTTGTTGCTCACCATCGCGGCCGTGGCCGCCGTGGCCGGCCCGATGGCCGTCACCGCAAGCGACGCATCCGCCCAGGATCGCGGGCGCTGGGGCCATGGCGACGGCCGAGGCGATCGCCACGACGGCGGCCGAGGCGGCCATGACGGTCGCGGCGACGGCCGAGGCGACCATGGCGGTCGCGGCGGTCATGACGGTCGGGGCGACGGCGGCTGGAACGGTCGTCACGACAACGGTCGCCACAACGGCTGGGATCGCCACGACAACCGCTGGGATAACGGCCGCCACAACGGCTACTACTACAACAACCGCTGGAGCTACGGCGCGCCGCCGGCCTATTACTATGGCCGCCCGGGGTATCGCCCCGGTTACAACGCCTGGCGTCGCGGCGGCTACCTGCCGCCCTATTATCGCGGCAACACCTATGTCATCCATGACTACGGATACTATCGCCTGCGTCCGCCGCCTCGCGGTTACTACTGGTATCGCGCCGGCAACGACTACGTCCTGGCGGCGATTGCAACCGGACTGATCTTCGACATCATCAACAACTAGATGGTGTAAACCTGACGACGTTGGCGGCGCTTTTCGAAACTCTCGGGAAGCGTCGCCATTCGCCGCATACTCGCCGCGCATGCGGCGAGATCGCCCGATTGCCGGGTTATTCCCACCGCATTCGCGGATCAGCGTTCCGGCCGTGTCACTTTCCGACGCGACAGTAACGAGACGCTTCCATGACCAAGCTCCGCATCCCGGCCGCCGTCGCCGCCCTGACCCTCGCCGGCTTCGCCGGGTCGGCCCTGGCCCAGCAGACGGCGCCCACCGATCCGACGGCCCAGACCACGCAAAGCGCGCCCTCCTCGTCCACCACGTCGCCGTCCTATGGCACGGACCCGGCGACCGCCCCGCCCTCCAGCGCCGACAGCGCCGGCGCCAGCGGCACGCCCAGCTCGGCCACCGCCTCCGACAGCTCGACCGACGCCTCGGCTCCGGCCGCCGACGCCAAGCCCGAGAAGAAGGCCAAGAAGCACAAGAAGCCGGCCGGCGCCGAAGCCGACCCGGCGGGCGCCGCGGCCTCGGAGACGCCCAAGCCGTAAAGCCGGCATTCCACCGATAAAAAGGGCCCGTCGCGCGAGCGGCGGGCCCTTTGTCTTTGTCGCGGTCGGCTGAGCGCTAGAGCTCCAGCTTGCTCCGCAGCAGTTCGTTGACGGTGGCCGGGTTGGCCTTGCCGCCGGTCTCCTTCATCACCTGGCCGACGAACCAGCCGATGGCCTGGGGCTTTTCCTTCACCGCCTCGGCCTTGTCGGGGTTGGCCGCGATCAGGGCGTCGATCGCCGCCTCGATGGCGCCGGTGTCGTTGATCTGCACCAGGCCGCGCTTCTCGACGATCTCCGCCGGGCGGCCCTCGCCGGCCCACATGTGCTCGAAGACCTCCTTGGCGATCTTCGACGAGATCGTGCCGTTCTCGATCAGCTCGACCAACTGGGCGATGTCCGCCGACGGCAGCGGCGAGGCGGCGATCTCGTGCCCGCCGGCCGACAGCTTGGACAGCAGCTCGTTGGTCACCCAGTTGGACACCAGCTTGGCGTCGCGGCCCTTGGCGGCGGCCTCGAAATAGTCCGCGCGGTCGGCCTCGATGATCAACACGCCGGCGTCGTAGGCCGACAGGCCGTACTGGCTCTGCAGGCGCTGCTTCTTGGCGTCCGGCAGTTCCGGCAGGGTGTCCTCGATCTCCTTCACCCATGCCGGGTCGAGGACCAGCGGCAACAGGTCGGGATCGGGGAAGTAGCGGTAGTCGTGCGCCTCTTCCTTGCTCCGCATCGAGCGGGTCTCCAGCTTGTTCGGGTCGAACAGCCGGGTCTCCTGGTCGATCTTGCCGCCGTCTTCCAGGATCTCGATCTGGCGACGGGCCTCGTACTCGATGGCCTGCTGGATGTAGCGATACGAGTTGACGTTCTTGATCTCGCAGCGCGTTCCCAGGTGCTTGAAGCTGCCGGTCTCGCGGAACTTCTCGTAGTCGCCGGGGCGGCAGACCGAGACGTTGACGTCGGCGCGCAGGTTGCCCTTCTCCATGTCGCCGTCGCAGGTGCCCAGATAGACCAGGATCGTGCGCAGCTTCTTGACGTAGGCGGCGGCCTCTTCGGAGGTGCGCATGTCCGGCCTGGAGACGATCTCCATCAGCGCCGTGCCCGCGCGATTCAGGTCGACGTACGTCGCATTCGGGTCCTGGTCGTGCAGCGACTTGCCGGCGTCCTGTTCCAGGTGCAGGCGCTCGATGCGCACGTCGAAGGTCGTGCCGTCGTCGCGCTCGACGGTCACCACGCCCTCGCCGACGATCGGCTGGTCGAACTGGCTGATCTGATAGCCCTGCGGCAGGTCGGGATAGAAGTAGTTCTTGCGGTCGAAGCGGCTCTTCAGATTGATCTGCGCCTTCAGGCCTAGGCCGGTCTTCACCGCCTGCTCGACGCAGAACCGGTTCAGGACGGGCAGCATGCCGGGCATGGCCGCGTCCACCAGGCTGACCTGCTGGTTCGGCCCCGCGCCGAAGCCGACGGCGGCGCCGGAGAACAGCTTGGACACGCTGGCGACCTGGGCGTGGACCTCGAGGCCGAGAACGATTTCCCAGGGGCCGGTGCGGCCTTGGATCACTTTGGAATCTTGCGTCATGGCCGCCTGTCTACACCGTGGACCTCGGGAGAAAAAGCCTGACGGCCGGCGAGTTTTGAGGAGAGAGGACAACGCTTCGCGCACGCCTCCGGCTTGCGAGCCCACGCCTCCCCGAACACGAGCGAGGTTCATTTCATGCTTTCCGAATTATGGCGGCAATTCGTCAAAATCAGCACCATTCCGAGAACAGCGGAACCGCCACCGCAGCCCACCGTTGACTCCTCGAATTCGAATATCTCTCAGGAGGAAATCATGGCTGTTCTGAACCTCGACGCCAACGAACCTTATATCTCCTCGCCGGTCAGCGCGGAAAACTCGCCGCTGTTCCCGAGCGCCCCCGTCTATGCCCGTAAGCCGACGAAGAAGTCTTCGTCTAATCTGCCGCTGATGGTGGGTCTGCCCGTTCTGGCCGTCGCTGCCGGCGCCTTGGCCTGGGGCATGATGAGCCGACCGGCCCAGACCCCGACCACCGACGAGGCCTTGCCCGCCCAGGTGGCCGAGGCCACGCCKCTGCCGACCACCCAGCCGCCGGCGCCTATGCCGACGCCGGCTCCGGCCGCCGCGACGCCCGCGGCTCCGGCGCCGACCCAGGT
>NZ_JBFTOB010000035.1:0-39222 GCF_056397765.1 Caulobacter sp. 05L422
AATTCCGTGTCAAACCGTTTTTTGCAAAACCGTCCGAACCAACCCACCAAATCCGCCCCAAAGCAAACCCAGTAGACCGAAGCGACCTTCTAGTGAAAGCCGTCAATCAAGTCAAGCAAGAATTCCAAAGAAACCCTCGAAGAACTTGAAGAGTAATTTCAGAAGCTCTTGCGAACTTTCCTTTCTTACTCTCGGGAGGGCGGTTTCTATTGAAGCCGCCTTTCCCTGTCAATCGGCCTTTTCACTTTTGTCGATGAGCTGGCCGAGGCCGCTTCGAAGGACAAAAGCGCGGCGACGAAGCCCTTGAAGACAGGGTCTTCGCAAATTCGTCACCGAGTCGATTGAGGCTGCGGAACCTAGCGATCCGCCTTTCCAAATGCAAGGCCCGAAGGCCTCGAATTCGTCCGGCGGGCGTTGGCCCCGAAGCGAGGGCGGTGTGTAGCCACCGCCCCGGGGAGTCGCAACCGCAAAAGCGACCCGATCAACCGCACGCATCGCTTTCCCTGTGCGTGGATCTGTGAATGGTTTGGACCCAGGCCCCATATCCGCCGGGGCGACGGCGCTTGCGCTGTCCCCTCCCCTGCCTCCATAGACCTCTGCAATAGGAGGCCCCGCGTCCATGTTGTCCCAGAAAGCGCGCTACGCCCTGCGCGCCATGATCGAACTGGCCCGCGAGAACGGGCAGGTCACCGCCGGCGAACTGGCGATCCGCGCCGACGCGCCGCGCAAGTTCCTCGAGGCCATACTTCTTACACTGTCGCGCCAGGGCCTGGTCGCCAGCCGGCGAGGCAAGTTCGGCGGCTATCTGCTGGGACGCGAACCCGCCGCGATCAGCTTCGCCGAGATCATCCGCCTGGTCGACGGCCCCCTGGCGCTCACCCCCTGCGTCAGCCGCACGGCCTTCCGCCGTTGCGAGGACTGTCGCGACCTGGCGACCTGCGCCCTGCGCGAGGCCCTGCTGCAGGCCCGCGACGCGACGGCGGCGGTGCTGGAGGGCTACAGCCTGGCGGACGCGGTCGCCGGTTCGGGCGCGGAACTGATCGGCGAACCGGCGCGCTGACCCACGCTCTATACAGGCGCCCTATATATAGAGCAGCGGGCGACCCGAATCCGGCCGCCCCGAAAGCCCCGTTCGAATGGGGCCTCAGCCGGCCGCGATATAGGCCTTGAGCCCCTCGGCCTCGGCCTGGGCCTCGCTGATCTTGTACTTCACCAGGTCGCCGATCGAGATGATGCCGGCCAGGCGCTTGCCTTTGCAGACCGGCAGGTGGCGGATCCGGCGATCGGTCATCCGCTCGAGCAGGGCGTCGACCGTCTCTTCCGGCTGGGCGAAGACCACGTCGCGGGTCATGCAGGAGGAGATCGGCTTGGACAGGGCGGCCGCGCCGCCCTCGGCGATCACCCGCACGATGTCGCGTTCGGACAGGATGCCGGCGATCGTCTCGTCCTCCTCGAGCACGACCATCGCGCCGACGCGTCGGGTGTGCAGCAGGGCCGCCGCCGCGCCCACCGTCTCGTTGGGCGAGGCGGTGAAGACGAGGTCGCCCTTGTCCTTCAGGATCTGAGAAACCAGCAAAGCTTAATCCTCCCTGATACTTATTTCGAAGCAGGGTCTCGCAAAGCGGCCCCCTTATCAATGGGCTGGATCACCGGGGAGCCGACGGGGCCGCATATTGTCGCGCCCGTCAAAGGTCGCGCCCTGGAACCGACGAGCTTAACCAAATCGCGAGACCTTCGGGCGTAGACCGAACGCTGTCCGATATTGGCACGGGGGTTGCTAGCCGTCGGACACGTCGGTGTTCACGAGGTTCCTGATGGCTGCGAGTGAGAAGAAACTGCCGGGCGCCGGGCGTTCGCTGGCGATCAGCGCGGCCGTTCTGGCTCTGGCCATGGCCGCGACCGGCCTGGTGCTTTCCAGCCCGGCCCACGCCCAGACCCTCGAGACCAACTCCGCGTCGTTCAACGCCGGCTACGGCCGCGTGGCGGGTTCCGAGAACCACGTGGTCCAGTATTCGACCCGCGACGCCAACGGCAACCGGGTCATCGTCGACGGCGTGATGCTGACCGGCGCGGACCAGAGCGTCTATTCGTCCAGCCACTCGTCGGGGTCGTTGGACAGCTATTCGGGGGTCGGCAGCCTGGGGGGCTACGGCAGCTCCACGGCGATCGGCAACAACCTGACGGTCATCACCCAGGGCAACAACAACACCGTGATCGTCAACTCCAGTCAGATCAACAACGGCAACATCAGCGCCGGAACGAACGTCGGGAAAACGGGAAATGGCCAGTAAGCGCCTCAACCTCCTGCTGGCGGGCGCCTGCGCCGCGCTGAGCGCCTGCGGCGGCGTTCCCAAGTCGATGAGCGACGGCAACTACGCCACGCCGATCGGCTCGGCGCCGGTGACCGCCAACCCGACACCCTACACCGCTGGCCTAGTCTGCCTGGCCCAGTATGCCCGGACCAACCACGTGGTCGCGCCGCGCGTCGCCATCGGCCGCATCGCCGACTACACCGGCAAGGAAGAGTCCGACGGTTCGGGCCGCAAGGTCACCCAGGGCGCCTCGCTGCTGGCCATGACCGCCTTCGCCAAGGCTGGCATGCCGATGGTCGAGCGCTTCGACACCTCGGTGTCGGAGTACGAGCTGAAATACGCCAACAACAAGCTGATCTCCGACAACCCCAAGCCGGGCGCCGACGCGCCGGCCGACTATCGCCGCATCCTGGCCGGCCAGGTCCCGGGGTCGGACTTCTACGTGGCCGGCGGCATCACCGAGCTGAACTACAACATCCGCTCGGTCGGGGCCGACGCCTATATCGGCGACAAGGACACCGACGGGCTGAAGGGCAACTTCCGCCGCCGGGTGTTCGTGATGAACATCGCGCTGGACCTGCGCCTGATCAACACCCGCACGCTGGAGGTGGTCGACGTGATCTCCTACCAGAAGCAGGTGGTCGGCCGCGAGATCAGCGTCGGCGTCTTCGACTTCCTCAACGGCAACATCTTCGACATCTCGGCGGGCCGCGGCGCGCTGGAGCCGATGCAGCTGGCCGTGCGCTCGCTGATCGAGCGGGCCACCATCGAGATGAGCGCCAACCTCTACGGCATGCCGGGTCCGCAGAGCTGCCTGCAGTTCGACCCCTACGCCGGCAACACAGTGGGCGCGACCGGGGCCTTCGTCCCCGCCTACAACAACCTGGGAACCAACAATGCGCAGACCCGCGAAGACCCGTCTCGCTGGAACGATCGCAGCGATCCCAATGTGCGTGATGCTGGCAAGCGGGGTCGCTACTAGCCAGACCACCCAGGGCTCGAACGACCAGTTGAACGTCGGCAATCTTTTCGCCGACCAGACCCTGAACGTCGTCACCGCCGACGAAGGCGTCACCGCCACCACCACGGCCGGGGCCAACACCTTCGGCATGACGGTGGTCAACGCCGACGGCGGCCTGACCTCGAACCAGGTCAACCAGGGCGCGGTCACCGCCCACGGCGTGGTCAATGTCTCAAGCTCCATGGGCGACTCCAGCTCCGTCACCACCACGGCGGTCGGCAACAGCGGCACGGCCACGACGGCCTATGGCACGCTGAGCGGCTTCATGGTCCAGACCAACACCGGCGCGGTCACCGCGCGCAGCCAGATCGAGGGCGAGACCGCCCAGGCCGGCGACGTGATCGAAAGCACCACGGCAGCCGGCAACAGCCAGGGCCTGCTGATGGTCAACGGCTCGATCGGCGCGCGGGTCAGCCAGAACAACCAAGCCGACGTCGCCGCCGACGGCGGGGCCGTGCTGCAGTACGTGGCCGGAACCGCGGTCGTGGCCGGCACCGCCGCGGGCAACAACATCGACCTGACCGGCGCCAACCAGTCCGCCGCGCGGGGGATCACCGACCAGAACAACGGCGCGGCCAATGTCACGGCCACCAAGTTCGCCGCCTACGGCAACAGCAACCTGACCACCACCGGCGCGACCGCCTCGGGCAACAACCTGAACGCCAGCAACGACGGCACGCTGCTGGACGTGGCCAGCCACCAGTACAACACCGCCTATGTGCGGGCCCAGGCCGAGGAAAGCTCGTACCAATTCGGCGGCGCCCAGGCCACGGCCTACGGCGTCGGCAACTCGGTCATGGCCAGCAACGCCAACGGCCCGGGCCTGGTGCTCGACAACGTCCAGGTCAACGACGGCGGCGGGGTCGAGGTGATCGCCAGCTTCGAGGGAACCAGCGGCTACGACGCCGGCGCCAGCGCCACGGCGATCGGCAACGCGGTCAGCGGCTATGCCTGCAACCAGTGCGGCGGCGCCATGACGGCCACCAACAGCCAGTCCAACAATGTCGATGTCAGCGCCCGCTCGACGGTGACCGTCGGCGCCGGACGCTCGGTGGTCGGCATCTCCACGGCGACCGGCAACAACGCGACATTCTCGGTGACGAACAGCGGCTACTAGGACCACCCCAGCGCGTCCGCCCGGCTCGCCAGAAGTTCGCGGCGGTGATGCTCCATCTCGACGCGCATCGCGCCATCCCTAAACACCCTCTCCTCCGGGAGAGGGGTCAAGACGCGGGCCTCTTTGGTCCTTACTCCCGATGCGCCGCGCGGGCCGCGAGGGCGTGGTCGATCACCGCTCGCACCTTCGGCGACAACTGGCGACCGGCGGGATAGAGGGCGTAGAGCTCGCGGTCCGCGACGCGCCAGTCGCCGAACGTCAATTCGGTCAGGTCGGAAAAGCGGTTGGCCAGACCCTTGGGCAGGTAGCCGACGCCCAGGCCCCGGTCCACGGCCAGGGCGCCCAGAGACAGGTCATCGACCGATCCGCCCAAGGCCCGCGGCGCGAAAGTGAAGGTTTCGCCGCTCTTGTCGACGAACCGCCAGCCGTGGATCGGCGGGGTCACCACGGCGGGCAGCCGGACCAGACGGCGCGGATGGTCCAGACTGGCGGCCTCAGGCCAGCGCTCCAGGAAGGCGCGGCTGGCGAACACGCCATAGGGCGCGGCCCATAGCTTGCGGGCCACATGGCGGCCATCCGCCAGCGGAGCCAGTTGGAAGGCGACGTCGACGCCCTCTTCGATCAGGTCAGGTGCGCCATTGGTCAGCCGCAGGTCCATGACCAGGTCGGGATGAGCCGCCGCGAAATCCAGCAGATGCGGCGCGAACTCTTCGTTGCAGACGTGATGGGGCGCGGTGACGGTCAGGCGGCCCGAAAGGCGCGAGTTGCACAGGTCCAGCCCCCGGGCGGCGGCCTCGATCTCATCCATGGCCGTCGCGCATCGGTCAGCGAAGGCGCGGCCGTCGTCAGTCAGGCCGACCGCACGCGTCGTGCGGCGCAAGAGTTGGGTCTTCAACCGGGTTTCCAGGGCCGCGACCCGTCGGCTCACCGAACTGGTCGGCAGGCCCAGGCTTTTGGCCGCCGCCACGAAACTGCCCTCGCGCGCCACCCGCAGAAAGATCGCCACGTCGTCATAACCCAGCATGCGATCTGCCTCCGCCTCGCTTGGATCGAGATCGGCGCCGCGGCAGCTTGGCGCAAGGTTGGGATTATCCCGAATTTGGAAAACAACGCTCCGCGAGCGCCGATTGTCCCAGTCGGTGGCGAACCGCATTTCCCTGGCGTCTCGCGGCCCTCGCGAGACGCCAGGAGTTCAAGTTCATGAAAGCCCTTGTCCAGGACCGGATCGGTTCGCCCCTCGACGTCGTGGAGCTGCGGGATATTCCCAAGCCCGCGCCCGACGCCGGCCAGACCCTGGTGCGGATGGTCGCCGCCGGGATTCATCCAGGCGACTTCTTTTTCACCCAAGCCCTCTATCCAGAAGCC
Source organism: Caulobacter sp. 05L422 (assembly GCF_056397765.1). Lineage (NCBI taxonomy): Bacteria > Pseudomonadati > Pseudomonadota > Alphaproteobacteria > Caulobacterales > Caulobacteraceae > Caulobacter > Caulobacter sp. 05L422. The sequence continues at coordinate 5,816 of NZ_JBFTOB010000035.1, forward strand.
AAGAGGCCGCGATTGCCGGGCCAGGTGGTCGGCAACCACGGCGTGGGGCGGGTGGTTTCGGGCGGCGCGCTGGCGCCGGAAACCCTGGTCGCGTTCAGCGCGGGCCGGGTGTGGGCCGAATACGCGGCGATCGACACGGCCGCGCTGATCCCGCTGCCGGACGACTATCCGATCGACCGGGCCGTCCAGTTGATGCCGGCGATCACCGCGCGCGATCTGCTGACGGCCAGCGAAGTCCAGCCGGGCCAATGGCTGGCGGTGACGGCGGGTCATTCGCTGGTCTCGGGCCTGCTGATCCAGATGGCCCATCGCCGCGGTGTCCGCGTCCTGGCGATCGTGCGCCGTCGGATCGCGGGTCGCGACCTGGAGGCGCTGGGCGCGGAGGCCGTGATCGCGCTCTCGGAACTTCAAGCCCCGCTTGCCGAGGCCGTGCGCATCGCCACGGGCGGGGCGGGTCTGAGCGGCGTAGCCGACGCCGTCGGCGGCGAGGTCCTGACTCAGCTGCTGGACGCCCTGGCTTTCCGCGGACGCGCGGTGATCGTCGGCGCCTACGACCCCGAGCCCTTCAGGACGACCGCCCTGCGGGTGCTGATGGACCTGCAGGAGATCCGATCCTACGTCTATCGCTACTTCTTCGCGCCGCCGCCGCCCGAGGACGCCGCCTATCTGAAGAGCGTGCTCGACGAACTCGCCGATTCGACGGTGGTGGTGCCGATCGCCGGGCGACATCGCCTCGAAGACTTCCGCGCGGCCCTGGAAGAGACCGCCGCGCGCCCGGAGGCCGGCAAGCGCGTACTGGTGTTCGATTAGCTAGGCGGCGTCCCGGCGGACGCGCCCCACAACGCCACCTTGCTCAGCAGCTCGCCGGTGGCGATCGGCTTGGCGATGTGGTCGTTCATGCCGCAGGCCCGGTAAAGCTCGACCTGATGGGCCAGGGCGTTGGCGCTCAGCGCGATGATCGGCACCTCGGCGGCGGGCCCGTGCAGCCGACGGATGGCGCGGGTGGCGCTGACCCCGTCCTGCAGCGGCATCTGCACGTCCATCAACACCAGGTCGTGCTCGCCGCGCGCCGCCAGGGCGACGGCCTCGACGCCGTTGACGGCCAGGTCGACCTGGTGGCCGACCGACCGCAGGATCGCGCCGACCAGCTCGCGATTGGCCTCGTTGTCGTCGGCCAGCAGCACCCGGACACCCGGCGCCGGTGCGTGGGGGAGCGCCTCCTCCGGGGCGGGCCCGCCGTCGGCGGCGACCGGCAAGGGCAGCACGCACCAGAACCGCGAGCCCTGCCCCAGCGTGCTGGACGCCCCGACCTCGCCGCCCATCGCCTGGGCCAGCCGCCGGGTGATCGACAGGCCAAGGCCGGTGCCGCCGAACTGGCGCGTGACCGTGGCGTCGGCCTGGGTGAACCGCTCGAAGACGTGCTCGATCATGTCCTCGGCCACGCCGACGCCGGTGTCGGTGACCGACAGCTCGATCCGGGCCGCCCCGTCCGGACCGTCGTGGTCGAGACATCGGGCCGTCAGGGTCACCGAACCCTCGGTCGTGAACTTCACCGCATTGCCCAGCAGGTTCAGCAGGATCTGACGCAGGCGCTCGGGGTCGCCGACCACGAACCGGGGCGTGTCGGCGTCGACCTGCTTGCTCAGCGACAGGCCCTTGGGCCCGGCCTGGGCCTGGATGATGCCCAGGGCCTGGTCCAGCACGGTCTCCAGCGCGAACGGCCGCGGGTCCAGCTCGACCCCGCCGGCGTCCAGCTTCGACAGGTCCAGCACGTCGTTCAGCGTCGACATCAGGGCCTGGCCGGCGTCCTCGATGCGGCTCAGATAGCGACGCTGCTCGGGGCTCAACGGCGCGTCGCGCAGCAGGCCGGCGAAGCCGATCACGCTGGTCAGGGGCGTGCGCAGTTCGTGGCTCATATTGGCCAGGAACTCTTCCTTGACCCGGGCCGCGGCCTCGGCCCGGGCGTGGGCCACGGCCAGTTCGCGGCGGGCCTCGATTTCGTCGGTCATGTCGACCTGGTTGACCAGCACGCTGACGGCGCCGGTCACCGGATCCAGCGTCCGGCGAGCATCCAGGCCGTGCCACTTCGTCTGGCCGTCGACCACCACCCGGCAGGAGCCGACCCAGAAGCCCCGCTCCAGGGCCGTCTTCCAGATGCCGCTCGCTTCGCACGGGTCGACGAAGACCTGGTCGAACGTCGTCTGTTCGGGAAAGGCGGCCTGGCGACTGGGATTGGCGAACAGCCGGCGGCCCTTGGCGTCGAACAGGCCCACCAACACCGGCGTATGGCGCAGGGCTTCGGTGGCCCGCTGCTCATCGGCCGAGCGGTCGTCGGGCACGGACTCGAACAGCATGGCTTCGCCGCCGTCGCTCAGGGTGATCGCCGAGATCGTCGCCTGCACCGAGACGGGCAAGCCCAGCGGATAGAAGGTCCAGCGCTCGGTCACGGTCTCGCCGCTGGCCACCCTCTGGGCGAGGGCGTCCATGCGGGCCCGCACGGCCGGCGACTGGGCGGAGAAGTCGCGGGCCAGCAGCGCTTCCAGGCTCTCGGCGCCCCACAGGGCCACCGCCGCCGGATTGGCGTAGACCTTGCGCTTGCGCACGTCGTCGAACACCCAGACCGGCCGGCGCAGGCGGTCGAGCCCCGCCGCGTCGAACGGCAGGCCGGCTGGCGCGGACGTGGGGTTGGCGGAGGACATGATCGGGGGCGCTGCTGCGGGGCTTCTTAAGGTAGTCCATCCCGACGACAGTTCGACGTGCATTCGCACGGACCTAATGTCGCACGGCCGACACCCAAGCGTGGCCTTTCCGCCCAACCGACGCCTTGCTTGCGCCACGCGCTCCAGCCAAGGTGCCCGCCTTCCGCCTCCTGACTTCAACGCTCTACTGCAAGGTCGCACATGATCCGCGTTTCGCGCCTGGCGCTCGTTCTCTCGGCCGGGCTCAGCCTTTCCGCCTGCGCGACCGTTTCCAACCTGATGCCCGGCGGGGACGACAAGGCGGCCGCGCCGTCGTCAGCGCCCAAGGCGGCCGCGACGCCCGCCGCGTCCGGCGCCGTCCCGACCATCGACCAGGTGAAGCCCGGCCAGTGGCCGCAGGCGGTGTCTGACGTCGCGCCCGATCCGCGCGTGCGGTTCGGCGTGCTGTCCAACGGCATGCGCTACGCGATCCAGAAGAACGCCACCCCGCCCGGCCAGGCCGCCCTGCGCCTGTGGTTCGACGCCGGCTCGCTGGACGAAACCGACGAGCAGCAGGGCCTGGCCCACTTCCTGGAGCACATGGCCTTCAACGGCTCCAAGAACGTGCCCGAAAACGAGATGACCAAGATCCTCGAGCGCCACGGCCTGGCCTTCGGCGCCGACACCAACGCCTCGACCAATTTCAGCGAGACCACCTATCAGCTGGACCTGCCCAAGACCGACGACGACACGGTCGACACCTCGCTGATGCTGCTGCGCGAGGCGGCCGGCGAGCTGACCATCGCCCCCGAGGCCGTCGACCGCGAGCGCGGCGTGGTGCTGTCGGAGGAACGCACCCGCGACAGCCCCGGCTATCGCGTGTTCGTCAACACCTTCGGCTTCCAGCTGGAAGGCCAGCGGCCGCCCCAGCGCCTGCCGATCGGCAAGACCGAGATCCTCAAGACCGCCCCGGCCCAGACCATCCGCGACTTCTACCAGGCCTGGTACCGGCCCGAGAACGCCGTGGTCGTGGCCGTCGGCGACTTCGACGTCGACGCCATGGAGGCCAAGATCAAGGCCCGGTTCGGCGACTGGAAGGGCCTGGGCAAGCCGGGCGTGAAGCCGGACCTGGGCCCCGTGGCCAAGCGCGGCCTGACCGCCAAGGTGCTGGTCGAGCCCGGCGCCCAGACCTCGGTCCAGATGGCCTGGATCCTGCCGCCCGACCTGGAGCTGGAGACCCGCGCCAAGGACAAGGAAGAGCTGGCCAAGGCCCTGGGCTTCGCGGTGCTGAACCGCCGGCTGCAGGTGCTGACCCGGTCGGACAACCCGCCGTTCATCGTCGCCATGGCCGTGCAGAACGACCAGGAGCACGCCGCCGACATCACCACCCTGGCCGCCACGGTCCAGCCGGGCCACTGGAACGAGGCCCTGACCGCGCTCGAACAGGAACAGCGCCGCATCGTGCAGTACGGCGTGCGCCAGGACGAGCTGGATCGCGAGATCGCGTCCATGCGCGCCGGCTTCGTGGCCGCCGCCGCCGGCGAGGCCACCCAGCGCACCACGGCCCTGGCCGGCGGAATCGTCGGCACGCTGGGCGACCGCGAGGTCGTCACCAGCCCCTCCCAGAACCTCGTCGTCTTCGACGAAGCCACAAAGGGCCTGACCGCCGACAAGGTCTCGGCCCTGCTGAAGGACCAGTTCGTCGGCTCCGGCCCGCTGATCGTCATCCCGACCCCGACCGCCATCGAGGGCGCGGAAAAGGCTGTCACCGACGCCTACGCCGCCTCGGCCAAGACCCCGGTCGCCGCCCCGGCCGCGCCGGGCGTCACCAACTGGCCCTATGCCAGCTTCGGTCCCAAGGGCGCGGTCGTCGAGCAGAAGGACGTCGCCGACCTGGACGCCGTCTTCGTGCGCTTCGCCAACGGCGTGCGCCTGACGGTCAAGCCGACCAAGTTCCGCGACGACCAGATCCTGGTGAAGGCCCGGATCGGCCATGGCCTGCTGGACCTGCCCGCGAACAGCCAGAGCCCGATGTGGGCCGGCTCGGCCTTCATCGAGGGCGGCCTCAAGCAGATCAGCACCCAGGACATGGAGCGGGTGCTGAACGGCAAGGTCTACAACGCCGGCCTGGGGGTCGAGGACGACGCCTTCAGCCTGTCGGGCCGCACGCGTCCGGAAGACTTCGACACCGAGCTGCAAGTGCTGGCGGCCTACGCCACCGAGGGGGGCTGGCGGCCCGAAGCCTTCAACCGCATCAAGACCTATTACGGCTCGATCCACGACCAACTGGAGTCCACCCCCGGCGGCGTGATGGGCCGCGACCTGGGCGGGCTGCTGCACGGCGGCGACGGTCGCTGGACCTTCCCCAGCCGCCAGCAGATCGCCGCGACGTCGCTAGACCAGCTGAAGACCACGGTCTCCGGCCCGCTGGCCGCCGACTCCATCGAGGTGGTGATCGTCGGCGACATCACGGTCGACAAGGCCGTGGCGGCGGTGGCCCAGACCTTCGGCGCCCTGCCGACCCGCGCCGACACCCCCGCCCCGGCCGGGGCCGAGAAGGCGCCGTTCCCCGCCCCCTCGACCACCCCGATCGTCCGCACCCACAAGGGCCGGGCCGACCAGGGCCAGCTGTTCATGGCCTGGAAGACCGACGACCTGTTCAGCGATCTGCAGCGCGCCCGCAACACCCAGGTCCTGGCCCAGGTGATGCAGCTGCGCCTGACCGACGAGCTGCGCGAGAAGCAGGGGGCGACCTATTCGCCCTCGGCCTCGGCGACTGCCAGCGTGGCCTTCACCGGCTGGGGCTATCTGGCGGTCAGCGTCGAGACCCCGCCCGACAAGATCGACGGCGTCGTGGCCAGCATCCGCAAGATCGCCGCCGACCTGCGCGACAAGCCGGTCAGCGCCGACGAACTGGAACGGGCCAAGAAGCCGCGCATCGACCAGATCGAGAAGGCCCGCGAGACCAACGAATACTGGCTGGGGGCGCTGTCGGGCGCCCAGACCGACCCGCGCCTGCTGACCGCCACCCGCTCGGTGATCGCCGGCCTGCAACGGGTGACGATCGCCGACGTCCAGAAGGCGGCCCAGACCTTCCTGGGCGACGACAAGTCGTGGACGATGATCGTCAAGCCGGAGAAATAACTCTCAAATGTGATCCGCTCATCCCGGCGAATGCCGGGACCCAGATGGAATGGCTTTGAGTCTGACGCCAAGAGCACTKAACTTTTCCAACCCGCCACACCGCTATGGGATCTGGGCCCCGGCATTCGCCGGGATGAGCGGAGCTTTGGGGTTACCGACAAGCGATCTGGTGAACCTGATCCCCCGGTCCCTCGCCCTTCGGCGCGGCCAGGGCGCCGTACGCCACCAGGCCCCAGACCGCCAGAACGGCCAGCCATTGCACGGGGGTGACGGGAGAAGGTCGGTTCATGCCCCCGTATCCCCCGGTTGCCCTTCCTAGAATAACGACTTATCAGGCGGCATCTGTGAGGTTTCATCACATGGCCGCCCGCTCGCTTCCGCCGCTCAACGCCCTGCGCGCCTTCGAGGCGTTCGGTCGGCGCGGCCGGATGACTCTGGCGGCCGACGAGCTGTGCGTCACCCACGGGGCCATCAGCCGCCAGATCCGTCAGCTCGAGGACCACCTGGGCGTCGCGCTCACAGAGGGGCCGCGCAACCGCCTGACCCTGACCGAGACCGGCCTGACCCTGGCCCAGGCCCTGACCGTGGCGCTGGACCAGATCGAAGCCGCCCTGCCCCGGCCCGCCGGCGGCGACGGGACGCTGGTGGTCTCGTGCCTGCCGACCTTCGCCATGAAGTGGCTGATCCCGCGCCTGCCCGGCTTCGTGGCCGCCCATCCCGAGATCCAGGCGCGGATCGTGGAGTCCAACGGGCCGTTCGACTTCCGCGCCGACGGGGTCGATCTGGCCATCCGCATGCGCCTGCCCGACGCCCCGCCCTCGACCGACGCCGACGTCACGCCGTTCCTCAAGCACTATGTCGGTCCCGTCGCCTCGCCCGACCTCGCCGCCCAGGTCCACGACTTGGACAGCCTGGCCCGCCCGCCGCGCCTGCACACCCGCACCTTCATGGAGGCCTGGGCCGAATGGGAGGCCGCGGCGGGCGTCACCGTGTCGCCGGCGGCGGTGAACCGCGAGTTCGACCACTATTTCTACATGCTGGAAGCGGCCGCCGCGGGCCTGGGCGTGGCGCTCAGCCCGTTCGCCTTCGTAGAGAACGACCTGCGGGCCGGACGCCTTGTCGCGCCGCTGGGCTTCGTCCCCGGCCACGCCGGGGTCTGCGCCCTGACGCCCAAGGGCAAGGCCACCCAGGCGGCCCGCCGGTTCCGCGACTGGCTGGTCGTCCAGGGCGCGGCAACGGCCCCGCCGTCCGACATCGGAACCGGGTTCTCAACAAGCTGAGCCGCCTTCGGACGCAAAACCCCTTACACTTTGCGCTGACGCCCTCTAGTTTCCGCCGATCCCCCGCGCCCCGCGCGCCCCATCGATATCAGGAGCCCGTCATGGACGCCGCCACCATCGCCAAGCTCGAAGGCCATCTGAAGCGCACCTTCGGCAACCCGCACATCGCCCTCAAGGCCCGTCCCAAGCAGAAGGATTCCGCCGAGGTCGAAGTGGCCGGCGAATTCATCGGCGTCATCTTCCAGGACGAGGACGAGGACGGCTCGTTCATGTTCGAGATGGCGATCCTAGCCGAAGACCTGGAAGGCTAGTCCGGCTTTCGACTTGCCCCCACCTGGCGGCTTCGCCGCCTGTCCGCCCCCATTGGGGGCGGAGGACGCCGCGCTCAAGAACCTCTTCCCCCTATGGGGGAAGACGGTCGCGAAGCGACCCGTAGGGGGCAAGTCAGGCCGCGCTCACGACCAAGCTCCGCCGCACCATCAGCGACGCCCCAGCCGCCAGCAGTCCCGCGACGCCGGCGATCACGAAGGCCTCCAGATACTGCCCCTGCTGCGCGCGGATCACCCCCGCGCCGATCGCCGCCGTCGCGGCGCCGAGCTGGTGGCCCGCCCCGATCCAGCCGAACGCGATGGGCCCGTCGCGATCCCCGAACGCCTCGGTCGCCAGCCGCACCGTCGGCGGCACCGTCGCGATCCAGTCCAGCCCGTAGAACACCGCGAACACCGACAGGCTCATCAGCGAGAAGTCCGAGAACGGCAGGTAGATCAGCGAGAGCCCGCGTAGGGCGTAGTAGACGAACAGCAGCTTGCGTGGGTCGTAGCGGTCGGTCAGCCAGCCCGAGGCCGTGGTGCCGAACAGGTCGAACAGGCCCATCAGCGCCAACAGGCCGGCGGCCTTGACCTCGGGCAGGCCCCGGTCGCCGCAGAAGGCGATCATGTGCACGCCGATCAGGCCGTTGGTGGTCAGGCCGCAGATGAAGAAGCCGCCGAACAGCAGCCAGAAGGTGCGGGTCTTGCTGGCCCGGTGCAGGGCGCCGAACGCGGTCGCCAGGGCGTTCGAGGCCGAGCCCTTGGGCGGCGGGGTCCAGTCGTCGGGCGCGCCGAACGGACGCTGGCCGATGGCGTCGGGGCTCTCGGGGATCAGCAGCCAGCAGATCGGGGCCATGATCGCGGCGACGGCGGCCACGGTCAGCACCACCGGCCGCCAGCCGCCGTGGTCCGCGATCCAGGCCATGGCCGGCAGGAAGATCAGCGAACCCGTGGCCGTCGCCGCCGTCAGCAGGCCCAGCATCAGGCCGCGCCGCGCGACGAACCAGCGATTGACGATGGTCGCGCCCAGCACCATGGCCACCGCCCCGCTGCCCACGCCCGCCATCACGCCCCAGGTGGCCACGTAGTGCCAGGACTGGGTCATGAAGCTCGACAGCGCCGTCGAGACCGCCATCAGCAGCAGAGCCAGGCTGATCGTGCGCCGCACGCCGAACGACTGCATCAGCGCCGCCGCGAACGGTCCGGTCAGGCCGTAGAGGAAGATGCCGATCCCGGCCGCCAGCGAGATCGAGGCCCGGTCCCAGTGGAAGGCCTTCTCCAGCGGCAGGATCAGCACGCCCGGCGCGGCCCGGAGGCCAGCGGCCGACAGCAGCGCCAAGAAAGTCGCTGCTGCGACGACGAAGGCGTAGCGATTTCCCAGGGTGCGGCGAAGGATCTGCATGCGATGTAACCGATCGGTACGGGGCTTGTCGCCTTGCATACGTACCGGTAAGTAACATCGTCAAGCGCCATGGCCAAGAACGACGAGAAATCTTCGGGTTTGATCCCCGAACACCATCTGCCCTACGGTCCCGGACCGCGCGCGGCCGAGCGGATCTTCGAGACCGCGCGGGACCTGTTCTACCGCGAGGGCATCCGGGCGGTCGGGGTCGACGAGATCGTCACCAAGGCCGGGGTGACCAAGCCCAGCCTCTATCGCGGCTTCAAGTCCAAGGACGAGCTGGTGGCCGCCGTGCTGCGCGAGGTCGAGGTCGGGTTCTGGGGCCGCTTCGACGCGGCCGAGGCGGCGTTCCCGAACGATCCCAAGGCCCAGATGGTCGCCTTTTTCGAAGGCTTGGCCGCGCGTTCGGGCGGGGCCGACTATCGCGGCTGCGCGCTCAGCAACGCCGTGGTCGAGTATCCGGACCGCGACCATGCCGGCCGGGCCGTGGCCCAGGTGCACAAGCAGGACCTGCGCGCCCGGCTGCGGGCCAAGGCCGAGGCGATGGGCGCCTCCGATCCTGGCGGCCTGGGCGACGCGATGATGCTGCTGGTCGAGGGGGTGTTTACCTCCAGCCAGATGTTCGACGACGACGACAAGCCGGCCCTGGCCGTGGTCGGCGCGGTCAAGGCGTTGATCGGGGCCTATTGCTCCCCAACTGAGGGACGATGAGCGAGCATCCCCTCGATCGCGTGATCTGGAACGCCTTCACCAGCCGGCAGGCGCACTTGGCGCTGCGGGACGGCGGAGCCCTGCGGGTCGATCCCGACTTTGGCCTGTTCGTCGCCACGGCGGATCACGCGCCGGAGACCCTGGCCGCCCTTTCCCGCCTGGTGCACGCCCATCCGGGCGAGGTGGGCGTCGTCGAACGGTTCGACCCGCCGGCCGTTCCCGGCACGGAAGTGACGCGGCGCGCGGTGCTCAACCAGATGGTCGCCGAGACCCTGGCCGCGCCGAGGCCGGTCGATTTCGAGATCCTGCCCCTCGCTGACGTCGACGCGCCGGACATGCTGGCCCTGGCCACCCTGACCGCGCCCGGCCCGTTCTTCTCGCGCACCCATCAGTTGGGAGAATTCGTCGGCGTGAAGGTCGACGGCCGGCTGGTCGCCATGGCCGGCGAGCGCCTACGGCCCACGGGGTTCACCGAGGTCAGCGCCGTCTGCGCCCATCCAGACCATCGCGGCAAGGGCTATGCGGCGAAGCTGATGCTGCACGTGGCCCATAAGATCGTGGCGCGCGGCGAGACCCCGTTCCTGCACAGCTACGCCGACAACACCGGCGCCATCGCCCTATACGAGGCGCTGGGCTTCCGGTTCCGGTGCGAGCAGGTGCTGACGGTGCTGGCGCCGGCCTAGCCGATCCAGGCACGCCGAAGTTGTATTGAACAGGAGACCCGGCCCATATTCCTTTGAAAGCGGGCGGAGGGTTCATGCGGGTCGGATGGAAAGTTGCGGGTTTTCTCGTCGCTAGCGTAGTTGCGCTCGCCTCGGCATTCCTGATCGGGGGCGGCCGCTATCAAATGCTCGTCGGCATGGACCGTGTTCCAATGCGCCTCGATCGATGGACGGGAGAGATGATGGTTTGCACGACCCGGCTGTGCGTCATCTATCCCACACAGCGTCCAGAGCGCTTTCCGCCGCCACCGCCGGCATCGCCTTCGAACTCTCCGAAACTGTAGCGTTGAACAAAAAGGACCCGGAAAGCTCGCGCCCTCCGGGTCCCCGTCTCAATCAGATCAAGCCAATCAGCTCTGGATCTTGTTCGCCGACCGGCGGGCCCAGCCGTACAGCCCCACGACCACGACCGCCGCGGCGATCAGGGCGAAGATCATGCCCACGTGCTCGGACGGCGCGAAGGGCACCTCCAGGGGCGAGGCCTTCTGGGTGGCGACGATCAGCACGGCCAGGGCCACGTTGAACAGGCTCTCGCCGACGATGAAGCCCGAGGCGACCAGCACGCCCAGGCGCTTGGCCGGCTCGGCCATGCGGTCCTTGGCGACGACCTTCTCGTAGATCCAGCCGGCCAGGGCCCCGACCACGACCGGCGCGGTCACCGCGCTGGGCAGGTAGATGGCCAGGCCCACGCCCAGCGGCGGCAGGCTGAACCGGCCGTTGCTGGACTTGCGCAGGATGATGTCGACCAGCACCAGGCCCAGGCCGATCAGGGCGCCGTAGCCCAGCAGGGTCCAGTTCAGGTCGTGGGCGATCACGCCCTTGGCCAGGGTCGAGATCAGGGTCGCCTGCGGGGCGTCCAGCGGCGTGGCGCCGGCGACGGTGTTGAGGTTGGCCGCGCCCGAGAAGCCGTTCGACTGGTTCAGCAGCTCCAGCACGAAGGGGATCACGATCGCGCCGGCGGTGACGCCGATGACCAGGGCCACCTGCTGCTTCCACGGCGTGGCGTCGACCAGTTGGCCGGTCTTCAGGTCCTGCAGGTTGTCGTTGGCGACCACGGCCACGGCCAGAACCATGGTGGTGACATAGAGGGCGTAGGCGACCAGGGCCTTGGCGATGTCGGGGCCGATCACGCCGCGGCCGACGACGCCGACCATCAGCGAGGCGCCCAGCACGGTCAGGATGGCGATGCCCGAGACCGGGCTGTTGGACGAGCCGATCAGGCCGGCCATGTAGCCGCAGACGGCGGCGGCCAGCAGGCCGGCGATCAGCACGTAGCCGATGCCGATGGCTACCAGCGGCGCGGCCAGGCTGGCGATCGGGCCGCCGGTCAGGAAGTGGGCCAGGAACCAACCGGCCGGGGCCAGCAGCAGCAGCGACACCAGGCCGACGATGCCGATCGGGATGTCCTGTTCGGTGCGCGGGATCACCGCGCCGCCGACCTTGCGGGCCTTGTTGGCCTCGAAGGCCGACATCAGGCCGGCCCAGATCGGCAGGGCCAACTTGCCCAGGGTCCAGATGGCGGCGGCGCCGATAACGCCGGCGCCCATGAACCGCACCTCGGTCTTCCAGACGGTCAGGGCGTGCTTGGCGACGTCGGCGCCGGGCATCGGATGCAGGCTGGTCATGACGGGGACCAAAACGCCCCAGGCGATGGCCAGGCCGGCGAACATGGCGACGCCGACGGTGATGCCCATCAGGTGGCCCGCGCCCATCAGGGCCAGCGAGCTGGAGGCGCCCAGGCCGGTCGCGCCGGCCCCGGCCTTGAAGTAGCCCGCCACTTCGGCGGCGAAGATCTTGGCGGCGGCCAGGGCGGCGAACAGAGCCGAGGCGACGGTGCCCAGCACCACGGCGACGAGACCGAACACGCCCTCGGCGGCGCCGGCCCGCGACCCGGTGCCGACCTTCAGCACCTCGGCGGCGGCGACGCCCTCCGGATAGGGCAGGTCGGAATTGGTCACCAGCGCCCGGCGCAGCGGGATGGTGTACATCACGCCCAGGATCCCGCCGACGAGACAGGCGCCGAAGGTGGCCAGGAACGGCACCTTGCTCCACCAGCCGATCATCAGCAGGCCCGGCAGGACGAAGATCACCGACGACAGCGTCCCCGCCGCCGAGGCGATGGTCTGGACGATGTTGTTTTCCTGGATCGTGCCGGTGCGGAACAGCCGCAGCAGGGCCATCGAGATGACGGCGGCCGGGATCGAAGTGGCGAAGGTCAGACCGACCTTAAGACCCAGATAGACCTGGGCCATCGTGAAGATGACGGTGATGGCGATCCCGAGAAGGACCCCTCGGATAGTGAACTCCGAACGAGGAGTCGCGGCGGCGTCGGACGACATGAAGGGTCCCAAAACAGTTAAGGCGGTCGGACCTTGCACGTCCGACCGCCCCAAACTCAAGTGTTGTTCCGCATTTTCGCGTTTTGCGGGTCGGCGCTACCCTTCAGAGCGCCTTTTCAGGAAGGCTTCAGAGAACGCCCAGCATTTCGGCGACCAGCGGGTGGCGGACGATGTCGCGGTCGGCCAGACGGACCACCGCGATGTTCTCGAGCGCCTCGAACTTCTCGGCCACGTCGCCCAGGCCCGAGATGCCCGGCAGCAGGTCCGACTGGTTCGGGTCGCCCGTGACCACCATGGTCGAGTTCCAGCCCAGGCGGGTCAGCAGCATCTTCAGCTGCATGTAGGTGCAGTTCTGGGCCTCGTCGATCACCACGAAGGCGTTGTTGAGCGTGCGGCCGCGCATGAAGCCGACCGGCGCGATCTCGATCGCCCCCTCGGCCATCAGGGCGCGCATCCGCTTGACCGACAGACGGTCGCTCATGGCGTCGTAGAGCGGGCGCAGATAGGGAGCCAGCTTCTCTTCCATGTCGCCCGGCAGGTAGCCCAGCGACTCGCCGGCCTCGACGGCGGGACGCGACAGCACGATGCGGCCGACCTTGCCGGCCTCCAGGGCTTCGACGGCCTTGGCGATCGCGATGTAGGTCTTGCCGGTGCCCGCCGGACCCAGCGCCATGATCAGGTTCTTGTCGTCGATCGCCTCCATCAGGCTGGCCTGGCCTGGCGATTTGGGTTTGATCGTTTTGAGGTAACTCTGGTCCCGGTCCTCATGCCCCGGATTGCCCAACGGCGACCAAGCTTGGCGATGCTCCACCGGCAGGCGGCGCACCTTGGCGTCGTCGTCGTAACGGCCAGCGTCGTTCGCGCCTTCGCGCACCATCCGCTTGAGAGCTCGCTTGGTCATGTAAGCCTCCATTCAGGCATGAAAAAAGGACGTGGCCGAATGGCGACGTCCTTGGAGCAGGTGGGGAGGAGAAAGACAGAGACGCGAGCGCGGCCGGGCGGTTCGGAGCTTGCCCCCGAAGGCGGTAATGTACGCCCAAACCCCAAAACCGACACCCAAGGTCTCCGTCGTCGGGAGGCCGTGATCGATGATCGAGCACGGCTCGGATACGAGAAGAATGTCTCCCGATATGGGAGTGTTCCCCCTCGAATCGCACAAACACAATGGGGCGAGCATGGTTTATGAGCCGTTAAGGCTTTGCCCGATTTTAGAACACGAGGTGTACGGATGACTGTCTATTCCTTGGGCGCCACAGATCCCTCGCTTCCCGCGGATGGCGAATATTGGATCGCGCCCAGTGCCTCGGTGATGGGAAACGTCATCATGCGGAAGAACTCGAGCATTTGGTGGGGTGCAATAGTTCGCGGCGACAACGATCCGATCGAGATCGGCGAGAACAGCAACGTCCAAGACGGCTCAGTACTGCACACCGACGTCGGCAGCCCGCTGACCATCGGGGCGAACGTGACAATCGGCCACATGGTGATGCTTCACGGCTGCACGATCGGCGACGGCTCGCTGATCGGCATCGGCTCGATCATCCTGAACGGGGCCAGGATCGGGAAGAACTGCCTGATCGGCGCCGGCGCCCTGATCACCGAGGGCAAGGAAATCCCCGACAATTCGATGGTCATGGGCGCGCCCGGCAAGGTCGTGCGCGAAATCGGCGAAGGCCACGCCCTGATCCTGCAGGCCTCGGCCCTGCACTATGTCGAGAACTGGAAGCGATACCGGGCTGAATTGATGCGGGTCGACTAGGGCGTGACAGCCGAAAGCGGATGCCGGTCTCGGCGCCCGTTACGTCCCGGCCTCCGATACGTCGGCAGCCCGACTTAATAAAATACCGACGGTTTGCGTTCATCCTTAAGGCCATGGCCTGGGAAATGCGTATCGCGGCGAACCCGAGACGAGTTTGGAACCCGGCGCACCAACGCCTGGCGGTGCTGACGCTCGCCTACGCCGGGTGCATGGCCTACAGCCTGTTCCTGGCCGGCGCCGCCCAGCGCATCCCGACGATCTGGACCGCCAACGCCGTGCTGATCGGCGGCCTATTGCTGCTCAACCGCCGGCAAGGCCTGGCCCTTCTGGGCCTGACCGCCGTGGTCCATGTGCTGATGGAGCTGTCGGTCGGCGACTCGCCCCGGTTCGTGCTGACCGTCACCGTGCTGGACGTCCTGCAGACGGCAACGACGGCGGCCGTGCTGCGGCTGATGCATCTGCCGATCCGCGTGCGCTCGATGCGCGGCTTCCTGGCCCTGATGGCCGCCGCGACCGCGCTGACCGCCGCGAGCGCGATCGTCGTCAACGGCCTGCTGTCGATGAGCTTCGGCGGCCCGTTCCTGCGCGCCTGGAGCGAATGGACGACCTCCAACGTGCTGGGCGTGGCCATCGCTCTGCCGACCCTGCTGATCCTGTTCGACCGCCGTCACCGCGAGAGCTTCCGCATCAGTACGCTGGAGTCCGTGCTGGTCCTGGCGCTGGTGCTGGCCACCGCCGTGACCGTGTTCACCGCCGACGCCTCGCTGCAGGTGCTGTTGTTCGCGCCCGCCCTGCTGGCGGTGTTCCGCGGCGGACCGCGCGCGGCGGCGGTGCTGGTGACCGGCTCACTGGCGGCGACCATCCCGGCGATCCTGCACAAGACCGGCCTGAACCCCGTCGCCGCCGTGCCGCCGCTGCGCGAGGCCCAGATCTTCCACCTGGTGCTCTATGCCGTCTGCCTGGCCGCCGCCCTGGCGCTGAGCCGCCAGTCGCGCCTGCAGGCCCTGCTGGTCCGCCGCCAGGCCGTGGCGCGGGCCGCCCAGGCCAAGGCCCAGGCCGCCAACCAGGCCAAGTCGGACTTCCTGGCCACGATCAGTCACGAGATCCGCACCCCGCTCAACAGCATCATCGGCTTCGCGGCCCTGGTCAGTGACGACCCCGACCTCTCGCCCGAGAGTCGTCGTCGCCTGGACCTGGTCGGCAGCGCCGGCCGCTCCCTGGCCGAGATCGTCAACGACCTGCTGGACTTCGCCAAGGTCGAGGCGGGCCGTCTGGACCTGGCCCTGGCCCCCGTCTCGCCCGCCGACTTGCTGGCCGACGCCGTCGCCATCGTCACCCCGGCCGCCCAGGCCAAGGACCTGCCGCTCGCGGTGACCGTCGAGACGACCGGTGAGGGCGACGAGGCCGCCCTGCTGGCCCTGGACGAGACCCGCCTGCGCCAGGTGCTGCTGAACCTGCTGGCCAACGCGCTGAAGTTCACCGCCCAGGGCGAGGTCGCCGCGCGGCTGACGATCGGCCCGGGTCCCGGCGACCTGCGCTTCGAGATCAGCGACACCGGCATCGGCATCGCGCCCGACGTCCAGGCCCGCCTGTTCCAGCGCTTCAGCCAGGCCGACAGCTCGATCAGCCGCGGGTATGGCGGCGCGGGGCTGGGCTTGGCGATCAGCAAATCCCTGGTCAGCCAGATGGGCGGGCAGATCGGCGTCGCCAGCACGCTCGGCGAGGGTTCGCGGTTCTGGGTGGCGTTGTCCGCCGAGGTCGTCGCCCGGCCGGAGCCCGCGACGCCCGCGCCAGCCGAGCTGGAGGCGACCCGCCCCGCCCGCGTGCTGCTGGTCGATGATCATCCGATGAACCGCGAACTGGGCCACGCCCTGCTGACCCTGGCCGGCTGCGAGGTCACCACGGCCGACGACGGCGCCCAGGCCCTGGCGGCCGCGCGCCTGGACGACTTCGACCTGATCCTGATGGACGTCCACATGCCCGGCATGGACGGCCTGGCCGCCGCCCGCGCCATCCGCGCCCTGCCCGGTCCGCAAGGCTCGGTGCCGATCATCGCCCTCAGCGCCGACGTCCTGCCTGAACAGATCGCCCGCTGCCGCCAGGCCGGCATGGACGACCACGTCGCCAAGCCGATCCGCCGGGAGGACCTGCTGGCCGCGGTTTCGCGAGCATTGGGGATGGACCGTGGAGAGACGACTCGGACGCGGGCCAGCTAGTCCTTGGCGTCCTTGACCGCGCCCTTCAGGTCGCCTTGCTTGACGCCGCCGACGACCTTGTCTTCCTTGCCCTGCTTCTTCAGGTCCTTGTCGCCGATGACCTTGCCGACTCCGGACTCGACCTTTCCCACGGTCTCCTGCTTGCGCCCGGCCTCCTTGTCGCAGGCGCTCAATCCCGCCACCGCGATCATGAACGTCAAGGCAAGGCAAAGGGGGCGAAGCTGGCTCATGGTCGAAAACTCCGTTGGAAGGGGATGCGGCCAGGGCGGCCAGACGCCTTCAACGCAAGCGGAGCCATAACGATCCAGAGGTTCGCCTCCTCGGCGTGGACGCCCACCGTGACGCCCACCGTGCGCGATAAAGATTCGAGCGCATGTCGTGACGGCCTCCCGTCGTTCGTCGTCTAGATACCTGGACCTCGGAGAAAGACGATGAGCCCCACCATCACCGCCTTCAAGACTTCGCCCGATCGCGGCCGTGGCCTGGCGCGCGACATGTCGGTGCGCTGGGCGCTCGAGGAAGTCGGCCAACCCTATGACGTGCGGCTCGTCACCTTCACGGAAATGAAGGAGCCCGCGCATCGCGCGATCCAGCCCTTCGGTCAGATCCCCACCTATGAGGACGGCGAGCTGACGCTGTTCGAGTCGGGCGCCATCGTGCTGCACATCGCCGAGCGCCATCCGGGCCTGTTGCCGGACGACGCCAACGCCCGGGCGCGCGCGGTCGCCTGGATGTTCGCCGCGCTCGTCACGATGCAGCCGCCGATCGTCGAGCACGGCATGGCCTCGCTGTTCGAACGCGACAAGCCCTGGTTCGAGGACCGCCTGCCCGGCCTCGAGCAACAGGTCCGCGCCCGGCTGGGCGACCTTTCCAACCGCCTCGGCGACGCAGAATGGCTCGACGGCGCGTTCAGCGCCGCCGACATCGCGATGGTGACCGTGCTGCGCAGGCTGGGGTCGTCAGGCCTGGTCCAGGACTATCCGAACCTGGCCGCCTACGTCGCCCGCGCCGAAGCGCGCCCCGCCTTCAAGCGCGCGTTCGACGCTCAGCTGGCGGTGTTCAACGCCGCCTCGGCAGGCTGACGTTGTCGACGCGGGCTGTGTTCATTGGTCGTGGAGTTGAGCAACACCTCGGGAGCTGACGGGGAGACGTAGGATTTGTCGAGGGATAGCGCCGAGATCGCCGCCTCCAGACTGATGTCAGCATCGGATTTCAGGACGTAGCCCCGCGCCCCTGCCGCCAGACCACTACTGACGGTCTCGTCGTCATCGCGGCTAGTAGGCGTTCAGACCAGCGGCACGGAAGACGTTGACCGCGGCCTCGACCTGTTCGGCGGAGGGCGGCTGAGTGGCCTCCAGGGTGTAGTCCAAGCCGAGCCGGGCCCACTTGTAGGCGCCCATCTGATGGAAGGGCAGAACCTCGACCCGTTCGACCACGCCCAGGCCAGCGGCGTAGTCGGCGAGCGCGGCCATTTCGCCGGGAACGTCCGTCAGACCGGGCGCCAGCACGAAGCGCAGCCACATCGGCCGCCGCAACCGCGCCAGCCGCTGGCCGAAAGCGATCACCCGGGAATTATCCGCCACTCCAGTGACCCGCTCGTGCTGCTCGGGCGTGAAGCCCTTCATGTCCAGCAGGACCAGGTCGATGGTCCCCAGCTCCTCGTCGGACAGGCGCTCGGAATAGAAGCCGTTGGTCTCGATCGCCGTGTGCACCTTCATCGCCTTGGCCGCGGCGAACAGTCGGACGGCGAAGCGGGCCTGCATCAGGGGCTCGCCGCCCGACAGCGTGA
Source organism: Caulobacter sp. 05L422 (assembly GCF_056397765.1). Lineage (NCBI taxonomy): Bacteria > Pseudomonadati > Pseudomonadota > Alphaproteobacteria > Caulobacterales > Caulobacteraceae > Caulobacter > Caulobacter sp. 05L422. Next base: position 24,164 of record NZ_JBFTOB010000035.1, read on the forward strand.
GGCCGCCGCCCATCACCTTCAGGCCGTGGGCGTAGGACCGCAGCTCCTCCACCGCCCGCTCCAGGGGCAGGGGCAGGCCGTTGGTCATCGTCCAGGTGTCGGGGTTGTGGCAGAAGCGGCAGCGGAACATGCAGCCGGCCAGCCAGGCCACCAGCCGAATCCCCGGCCCGTCCACCGCCGAGCCGGTGGTGAACGAGTGCAGGAAGCCGATCTCGCCGGTGGCCAGGCCGGTGCGGAGGGTCATCTCCGGCACGTGCCGGCTGAGCCCGACCCGCAGCTCGAACTCGTTCCTGGCCTCCAACGCGGGAACTTCGTGCTGGTCGGCCGTGTCCCCTGCCCCGGCCATCTCAGGCCCCGTGGAAGGTGCGGTTGATCACGTCCATCTGCTGCTCGCGCGTCAGCCGCACGAAGTTCACCGCGTAGCCCGAGACCCGGATCGTCAGACTGGGGTATTTTTCCGGGTGGTCCATGGCGTCGATCAGCGTCTCCTTGTTCAGGACGTTGACGTTCATGTGGTAGCCGGTCGATCCGAAGAAGGCGTCCAGGATGCCGGTCAGATTGGTGATCTGGTCGTCGGGCGTCCGGCCCAGGCCGCTGGGGACCAGCGTGGTGGTCAGGGAGATGCCGTCCTCGGCGTCGCGATAGGGGATCTTGGCGACCGAGGCGGCCGAGGCGTGGATGCCGTGGCTGTCGCGGCCGTGCATGGGATTGGCCCCCGGCGCGAAAGGATCACCCTTGCGCCGGCCATCAGGCGTGTTGCCGGTCGCCCGGCCGTAGACCACGTTCGAGGTGATGGTCAGCACCGACTGGGTGTGCTTGGCGTTGCGGTAGGTCGGGTGCTTGCGCAGCTTCTCCATGAAGGTGCTGATCAGCCACGAGGCCAGGTGGTCCACCCGGTTGTCGTTGTTGCCGAAGGTCGGGAACTCGCCCTCGGTCACGTAGTCGACGACCAGGCCGGTCTCGTCGCGGACGACCTTCACCTTGGCGTGCTTGATCGCCGAGAGGCTGTCGGCCACCACCGACATGCCGGCCACGCCGAACGCCATGGTCCGGAACGGCGCGTAGTCGTGCAGCGCCATCTCGATCCGCTCGTAGGCGTACTTGTCGTGCATGTAGTGGATGACGTTCATGGCGCTGACATAGGTCTCGGCCAGCCAGTCCATCATCCGCTCATAGCGGTCCAGGATGTCCTCGAACTCCAGATAGTCGCCCTGGACCGGCTCGAAGGGCGGGCCGATCTGCTTGCCGCTGACCTCGTCGCGACCGCCGTTGATCGCGTAGAGAAGGCACTTGGCCAGATTTGCGCGCGCGCCGAAGAACTGCATCTGGTGGCCCATCCGCATGGGCGAGACGCAGCAGGCGATGGCCCCGTCGTCGCCCCACTCGCGGCGCATGATCTCGTCGCTCTCGAACTGGATCGAGCTGGTGTCGATCGCCACCTTCGCCGTGAAGCGGCGGAAGCCTTCCGGCAGGCGCGGCGAGTACCAGATGGTCAGGTTGGGCTCGGGCGCGGGACCCAGGTTGTAGAGGGTCTGCAGGAAGCGGAAGCTGTTCTTGGTGACCAGCGGACGCCCGTCGTCGCCCAGGCCGCCGATCGACTCGGTCACCCAGGTGGGATCGCCCGAGAACAGGTCGTCGTACTCCGGCGTCCGCAGGAAGCGCACGATCCGCAGCTTGATCACGAAGTCGTCGATGATCTCCTGGGCCTGGCTTTCGGTCAGGGCGCCGGACGCCAGGTCGCGCTCGAAATAGATGTCCAGGAAGGTCGAGGTGCGGCCCAGCGACATGGCCGCGCCGTTCTGCTCCTTCACCCCGGCCAGGTAGCCGAAATACAGCCACTGGGTCGCCTCGCGGGCCGTGGTCGCAGGGCCGGAGATGTCGAAACCGTACTTGGCCGCCATCACCTTCAGCTCGGCCAAGGCGCGGATCTGTTCGGACAGCTCCTCGCGGTCGCGGATGATCTCGTCGGTGGACCAAGCGTCGTCGAGCGCGGCCTTTTCCGCCTGCTTGGCGTCGATCAGCCGGTCGACGCCGTAAAGCGCCACGCGCCGGTAGTCGCCGATGATCCGCCCGCGTCCATAGGCGTCCGGCAGACCGGTCAGGACGTGCGAGGACCGGCAGCGTCGGACGTTCTCGGTATAGGCGTCAAAGACCCCCTCGTTATGGGTCTTGCGATACTTGGTGAAGGTCTCGACCACCGCCGGGTCGGGCGTATAGCCGTAGGTCTGCAGCGAGGTCAGGACCATGCGGAAGCCGCCGTTGGGCATGATCGCCCGCTTCAGCGGCGCMTCGGTCTGCAGGCCGACGATGACCTCCAGGTCCTTGTCGATATAGCCGGCCTCGTGGGCGACGATCGTGCTGGGGATCTGAGAGATATCCAGCACGCCGCCCTTCTCCCGCTCCTTGGCGAACAGCGCCTGAAGTCGCGTCCAGATCGCGTTGGTGCGCTCGGTGGGCCCCGCCAGGAAGGCTTCGTCGCCGTCATAGGGCGTGACGTGCTGTTGGATGAAGTCGCGCACGTCGATCTCGCGCGACCACAGGCCGGGCGCGAAGGGCGGCGGCTTCCGTTCTGTCGTAGCGGGAGGGGGCTTGGAAAGGGTGTCGCTCATGCGCTCCTCCGAGGGGGCAGGATCAGGCGGGACTTGCGGTGACGGGCGGCGGCGTGACGGACCGAGCCCCTGCCCCGGTCTCCTTCAGGAGCAGGGTCAGCAGCACCGCCAGGGCCACGCCGTAGAGCAGCGGCGAGAAGGCCGCCTGATAGTGTTCCAGCTCGCGCGGGCCGCCGCTCGACGCCTTCAGCAGCAGGCCGCCGAACACCGGCCCCAGCAGGGCCGAGAACGAGAAGTTGATGAAGTTGACCACCCCCGTGGCCGTGCCGCTATGCTCGGGGCGGTTGGCTTCCTTGATCACCGTGTACGGCAGCATGGCCGCGCCCGAGGCGATCCCGGTGACCAGGCCCAGGACGAAGGGCGGGAAAACGCCCGGCGGTCCGTAGAGGATCATCGCCAGGCAGGCGGTCAGCACCAGACCCGAACCGACGATCACCGGCTTGCGGCGTCCCATCCGGTCCGACAGCAGGCCGGCCAGCGGACAGCCGATGATCCAGCCGAACGGCACCGAGGCCGAGCGCAGGACGGCCACGCCGTAGGGCATGTCGTGCGCCTCCTGCAGGAACCGTACGCCCCAGGTCATGTCGAAGATGGTGGTCGGGATGAAGAACAGGCCCGAGATCAGGCCGCACAGGATCGACTGCGGATTGGACGCCACCGCCCATATGGCCGAGGCCGCCGCGCCCGCCCAGTTGCGGTTGCCGACCTTGCGGCCGCGCGGCATGACCAGGAACAGCAGGCCCGCGATGATCGCGCCCGCTACACCCATGGCCGCCCAGAACCAGTTCCAGCTGACCCCGCCGGCGATCGCCGGCCCCACCAGGAACTGGCCCGCCGAGCCGCCGGCCATACCGAACATCTGGGTGACGCCGATCAGGGTCGCCGCCTTCGAGGCGGGGAAGTTGGTGGTGGCGATATAGGCCGCGCCGATCAGGGCGAAGACCCCGCCCATGCCCTGCAGCAGCCGTCCGACCGCCGCGATGTTGGGGTCCCCGGTGGCGAACAGCAGCGCGCCCGCCGCCACGATCGCGCAGCCCAGCGGCACGACGGCGCGCGCGCCCAGCTGATCCATGGCCACGCCGGCCACCAGGCTGAACGGCGCGTAGGCGTAGTAGAACAGGCCCACCAGCGTGGCGAGCCCCGCAGTCGACAGGCCCAAGGCGTCGGACAGCTGCGGCATCATCACCGCCGGCGCCGAGCGCAGGACGTACTGGTAGAAGTAGAAGATGGAGGTCGCCAGCCAGGCGACGACGATCACGCCGCCCGCGGCTCCCGTACTGGCGATCCTCCGCTCCATCTTCGCCTCAACTCAGCACAAGGTGACGGACACGGCGAGACCGCCTTCGGAGGTCTCCTTGTACTTGGAGTTCATCTCCTTGGCGGTCAGGGCCATGGCGTCGACCGTGCTGTCGAAGTCGACCCGGCGGTTGATCGGGACCTCGTTCGTGGCGATCAGGTAGCCGGTCCAGGCCTTCACCGCCCCGAACGCGCAGCGTTCGATGCAGGGCACCTGGACGAAGCCCGCCAGCGGGTCGCAGGTCATGCCCAGATGGTGCTCCAGCGCCCCCTCGGCGGCGTTGGCCGCCACCTGGGGCGGGTCGCCATAGGCCTGGGCGATCGCCGCCGCGCCCATGGCCGAGGCCACGCCGATCTCGGCCTGGCAGCCACCCTCCGCCGCGGACAGGGTCGCGTTGTGCTTGCAGAGATAGCCGATGACCAGGCCGGCCAGCAGGGCCTCGCGCAGCTTGTCCTTGGACATCTTCGCCCCCGCTGGACCCAGCGAGTAGATGACGGCCGGCAGCACCCCGGCCGAACCGCCGGTGGGGGCGGTGATGACCAGGTGGCCGCGGGCGTTCTCCTCCGAGCCCGCCAGGGCGTAGGCCGAGACCAGGGCGATGGCCTTGCGCGCGGTGCCTTCCTGGGTCTGGGCGCTGATGTAGACGTCGTGGGCCTTGGTCTTCAGCTTGATCGGTCCGGGCAGGGTCGAGGTCGGGGCGGCCAGACCGGTCTTCACCGTGGCGTCCATGGCCCCCAGGATCTTGTCGAGGAAGGCGTTGACGTCGGCCTCGCTGTGGCCGGTGATGGCCACCTCGTTGGCCATGGCCAGCTGGGCCAGCGAGATGTTGTCGCGCTTGCAGTGGGCCAGCGCCTCGCTGATCCGCGCATAGGGATATTTCGGCGGGTTCTTCTTGGGAGGCTCATAGCCCTTCCACTCGATGAAGCCGCCGCCGACCGAATAATATTCCTGCTCCAGCAACACCTTGTCGCCGGCCATCAGCTTGCAGGTCATGGTGTTGGGGTGGTGGAAGTCGCCCTTGGGGGCGTCGTAGATCACATCCTTCAGCGAGACGTTGATGGTCTTGGCGCCCAGCGTCACCGGGAAGGTCTGGTTGGGATTGGCCGCCAAGCCGTCGAGGAAGGCCGGATCGACCGTGGCCGGCTCCATGCCGATCAGGCCCGCCAGCGCGGCGCGCTCGGTGCCGTGGCCCTTGCCCGTGGCGCTCAGGCTGCCGAACAGGTTGACCTTCAGGGCCGTGGCCGTGGCCAACTGCTCCGGCGACAGCTTGATGGCGCGCTTGTAGAAGTCGTAGGTGATCCGCATCGGCCCGATGGTGTGTGACGAGGACGGGCCGGGGCCGACCTTGTAGAACTCCTCGGCCGTGGTCATCACCGGCCCCTTGGACTTCTTGACCACGTTGAGGTTGGGATCGAGCGCGACCTTCGCGCCGGCCGCGCCGCCCGGCGACTTGGCCGGGATGTTGGAGATGTCCTTGGGCTGACAGCCGGTCAGCGCGCCGATCGACAGCGCCAAGGCGCTGCGCATCATGAAGGCGCGGCGGTCCGATCCAATCGGAGGGTCACGCGTGTCGAGTTCGGGGACGATCGCCCCGTCCGCCGTCCTGTCCATCGTCTTCCCTTTTCGCAGAGGGGCCGCCGAAGGCGCCCTTCCTTCGTTAAGCGGACAGTGTCCGGCCGCGCTTGCGGTCAGGCCATCAGGGTAAGACCCGAGATCGTCCTCTCTGAACCCTCGGAGCGTCCCTCGGAGGAAATGCGAAGGATTCTCAAGCGACTTCGGGCGCCAGGCTCAGCAGCGCCGCGGTGTGGCGGGCGATCATCCGCTCTTCGTCGGTGGGCACGATCCAGGCGGCGGCGCGCGAGCCCTCGCGGCTGATGCGCCGCGCCGCGCCGCCGGGGCGGTTGGCGACCTCGTCCAGCTCCAGCCCCAGCCATCCGCAGGCCCGGACGATCTCCTCGCGCGCCTGGGCGTCGTTCTCGCCGATGCCGCCGGTGAAGACCAGGCCGTCGATCCCGCCCAGGGCGGCGGCCATCGAGCCGATCTCGCGCACCACCCGATAGACGAACAGGCCCACGGCCTCCATCGCATGGGGCTCGGACGAAGCCCGCAAGGCGCGCATGTCGGACGAGATCCCGGAGACGCCCAGCAGGCCCGAGCGCTTGTAGACCAGGTCCTCCAGCGCCCGGGCGTCCATGCCGTAGGCGTCCATCAGGTGGATCAGCACCCCGGGATCCAGGCTGCCCGAGCGGGTGCCCATCACCAGCCCGTCCACGGCCGTGAAGCCCATGGTGCTGGCCATGCTGCGTCCATCCCGGATCGCGCACAGGCTGGCGCCGTTGCCCAGGTGGGCGACGATGATCCGACCACGGACCAGGTCGGGCGCCAGCTCGCTCAGGCGCGAGGCGACGAACTCGTACGACAGGCCGTGAAAGCCATAGCGCTGCACGCCCGCCTCGTGGAAACGGCGCGGCAAAGCGAACATCTGGGCCAGCGGCGGCTGGCCGCGATGGAAGGCGGTGTCGAAACAGGCGACCTGGGCGATATGCGGCGCGCCTTCGGCGATCGCCTCGATCGGCGCCAGGTTGTGCGGCTGATGCAGGGGGGCCAGGGGCTCCAGTTCGCGCAGGGCGGCGATCACCGAGGCGTCGATCCGCACCGGCTGGGCGTAGGCCCGGCCGCCGTGCACCACCCGATGGCCGACTCCCAGCACCGGACGGCCGTCGATCCGCTGGATCGAGGTCGCCAGCACCTCATGCGTGGCGGCGGCGTGGTCGAAGCCCTCGGCCGGCCAGCTGCGTTCCTCCAGCGGCTCGCCTAGCGGGTCCTTCACCACCAGTCTTGGCGAGACGCCGATGCCGTCCAGCTGGCCCTTGAACAGCAGGGCCTCGCCGGGCGCGGCGTCGTAGACGGCGAACTTCAGGCTCGACGAGCCGGCATTGAGGACCGCGAGACAGGCGCTCATTGGAGGCGTCTCCCCGTCAGACGATGGCGGCCGAGGCGCGGCGCGCGGCGCCCAGCAGGGACGCCACCGCGCAGGAGGCCAGCCGGGTCAGCTTGGCGTCGGCTCGGCTGGTCAGGATGATCGGCACGCGCGCGCCCAGCACGATCCCCGCCGCGTCGGCGTCGGAGAGGAAGGACATGCACTTGGCCAACATGTTTCCGGCTTCCAGGTCCGGCACGACCAGCACGTTGGCGCGCCCCGCCACCGGCGAGACAATGCCTTTGATGGCGGCCGCCTCGGCGCTGATGGCGTTGTCCAGCGCAAGGGGGCCATCGAGCAAGGCGCCCCTGATCTGGCCTCGGTCGGCCATCTTGCACAGGGCGGCCGCCTCGATGGTCGAGGGGACCTTGGGATTGACCGTCTCCATGGCGCTGAGGATCGCCACCCTCACCTCTCCCTCGCCCTCCTTGAGGACCAGGGCCATGTCGATGGCGTTCTGGACGATGTGGATCTTGTCCTCGAGCGTCGGGATGATGTTGATCGCCGCGTCGGTCACCACCAGCGGCGTCGGATAGCCGGGGATATCCATGATGAAACAGTGGCTGATCCGCCGGGCGGTGCGGATGCCGGTCTCGCGGGCGACCACCGCCCCCATCAATTCGTCGGTATGCAGGCTGCCCTTCATCAGGGCCTCGGCGCGCCCGGACCGGACCAGCGCCACCGCCTTGGCGGCGCTGTCGTGGCTGTGTTCGGCGTCGACCAGCTCGAACGGCGTGATGTCCAGCTTGCCGGCGGCCGCCACCTCGACGATGCGCGCGGCGGGCCCGACCAGGATCGGCTCGATCAGCCTCAGCCGCGCCGCCTCGATGGCGCTGTCCAGCGAGACGTGATCGCAAGGATGAGCCACGGCCGTGACGAGGGGCGGCTCCTTCTGGGCGCGGGCCAGCAGGCGCTCGAACTTCTGGTGAGTGCGACCGCCACCGGCCTTCGGGCCGCCGAGGGTGTCGGACATCTCAACGCCCTCCCGTCGCCGCGACACTCTGTGGCTTGGTCCATTGGTCATCGGTCAGTTGCCAGCCACCGCCCAGCGCCTTGTAGAGATTGACGACCGCGATCAGCTGGTCGCGCTGAGTCTGGGCCAGGGCGTCCTCGGCGGGAAACAATTGCTGCTGGGCTTCCAGCACCTCGAAATAACCGGCGCGGCCGGTGTCGTAGCGGGTCTGGGCCAGGTCGACCGAGCGGCGCAGCGAGGCGATCTGGCGCTCTAGCGCCGCGCGGCGGGCGTCGAGGGTGCGTTGGGCGGCCAGGGCGTCGGCCGTCTCGCCCAGGGCGACCAGGGCGGTGTGGCGGTACTGGGCGACGGTCTCATCCCAATAGGCCTTGCGGTTGTTGTAGATCTCCTCCAGCCGGCCGCCGGTGAAGATCGGACCGGCCAAGCCCAGGCCGACCGAGCCCACGCCGAAGGTTCCGCTGTCGCCGCTGACGTCGGCGCCGACCAGGCCGGCCAGGGCCGACAGGCCCAGCCGCGGGAACTTGTTGGCCACCGCCACCCCCATTTCGGCATTGGCCCGCATCATGCCCTGCTCGGCCGCCCGGATGTCGGGACGACGCTGCAAGAGGTCGGTCGTGGCGCCCACCGGGGCATCGGGCAGGGTCTGGGCCTCCAGCGCCTTGCCGCGCGGGATCGGTCCGGGCGGCGCGCCCATCAGGACGCTGAGGGCGTTCTCCTGCACGGCGATCCGCCGCCGGATCTCCTCGATCCGGGCCTCGGACGCGTCGCGGTTGGCCCGCGTGCGCTCGACCGGCAGGCGGCTGTCGCGGCCGGCCTCGAAGCGCTGGTTGAAGATGTCAAAGGTGGCGCCGTAGGTGCGGGTGCTCTCCTGGGCGATGGCGATCTCGCGGTCCAGTTCCAGCAGGCGGAAATAGCCCTCCGCCACGTCGCTGGTCAGGGTCAGCAGGATCCCGCGCCGGATCTCTTCCTGTTGCAGCAGGCTGGCCTGGGTCGCCTCGTTGGAGCGCTTGATCCGGCCCCACAGGTCGAACTCCCAGGAGAAGTCGAGGGCCGCGCCCAGGCTGCCGAAGCCGGTGGTGTCGGGACCGCCGTTGTCGTCCGGCGAGAAGGTGGACTCCGCGCCGACATTGCCGCGATAGCCCACCTGCGGCTTGCTCTGCGAGGCCGAGACCCCCACCAGGGCCCGCGCTTGGGCGATGCGGGCGATCGAGACCTGCAGATCCAGGTTGTTGGCCAGGGTCCGGCCGATCAGCCCCTGCAGGGTGGGATCGTCGAACACCGCCCACCACGGCAGGTCGGCCAGGGACGCGGTCTGGGACGCGGTTTGGGCGGCCGAGACCGGGGCCGGCGCGTCGCGATAGGCCGACGGCAGGGCCACTTCGGGCCGGACATAGTCGGGTCCCACGACCTTGCATCCGGTGGTCGCCAGAACCCCCACGACCAGGGCGACAGTTGCGCTTGTACGGAGCGGGCTCATCTTCGAAAGGACCCTTCTCACTTGACCGCGGCCAGCATTTTTCTGAACCGCGACAGGGTGTAGACGCTGTAGGCGCCGCCGATCAGGAACATCTTCAGCAGCGACGGCCAGACCATCTCCGGCGTCGCGTCCCGGAACAGGACCGCCTGCGAAAAGGCGACGAAATGGGTCGAGGGCACGAACTGCATGATCTTCTGCAGCACCATCGGCATGCTCTCGAGCGGGGTCTGCCCGCCCGACAACAGGCTCATGACGATGTAGACGGGGAAGGCCAGCAGCCCGAACTGCGGCATCGAATTGACGATCGTCGCCAGCATGATGCCCAGGGCCGTGACCGAGAACAGGTAGACGCCCAGGCCCAGGGCGAACAGCGGGATCGAGCCGGCGATCGGCACTCCGATCGCGCCCTTCACCACCAGGAACAGCGAGGCCATGGCGGCCAGGATCACGACCATGCCGTTGGCCCAGATCTTGGCGAACATCAGCTCGAACGGCCGCAGCGGCATGACCAGCAGGTGCTCGATATTGCCATGCTCGCGCTCGCGCAGCACCGCCGCCCCGGTCAGGAAGATCGCCAGCACCGAGATGTTGTTGATCACCTGGTTCACCGCCACGAACCAGCTCTGCTGCATGTTGGGATTGAAGCGGGCCCGGGTCTCCAGGCTGACCAGCGGCTGGTTGGCCGGATCGGTGCGGCCGGGCCAGAGATTGTAGACAGTGCTCTCGATGATCTGCTGGATGTAGGAGGGCCCCCTGCCCGCCTGGCTCATCGCGGTGGCGTCGGTCACGACCTGAACGGTGGGCGGATTGTTGTTGATGATGTCCGCCTCGAAGTCGGGCGGGATGTCGACCACGAAGGTGTAGAGCCCGCGGTCCATGGCGTGGTTGATGTCGCCGAAGCCGATCTCCTGGGCGGGCAGGAACAGCGGCGGCAGCATGGCGTCGCGGACCAGGCGCGAGGCCTTGGAGTCGTCCTCGTTGACGATGGCGATCGAGGCGTTGATCACGTCCATCACCGCGCTCTTGGCGGGGGTGTAGACCGAGAAGGTGAAGACGTAACCGATCAGGAACAGCAGCACCGGATCGCGCGCCAGGCTGAGCAGCTCCTTCAGGCCAAGCTGGAAGATGTGCCAGACGGCGCGCATCGCATCAGGCCTCCTGCTTCTTCAACAGCACGACCGACAGTGCGAAATAGACGAAGGCGATCACGCCCAGCGCCAGCACGTTGGGCCAGAGGGCGGCCATGCCCAGGGCCTTGGTGAACGTGCCGACGCTGACGGCCTGGAAGTAGGTCGAGGGGAAGATCTTGGCCGCGATGGCCGCGCCGCCGGTCAGCGACGAGACCGGCACGAACATCCCCGAGAACTGCACCGCCGGCAGGATCGAGATGATCGCGGCCGCGAAGATGGCGGCGGTCTGGGTAGCGGCGAAGACCGAGATCAGCAGGCCAAAGCCCGTGCTGGCCATGACGTAGAGCAGGCCGCCCAGCGCCAGGACGGCGATGCTGCCCTTGATCGGCACGCCGAACACGAACACCGCCAGCGCCACCAGGGTGAGGAACTGGACCAGCGAGACCACCACATAGGGCAGTTGCTTGCCCAGCAGGAACTCGGTCCGGCTGGCCGGGGCGGCGTAGAAGTTGGCGATCGAGCCCAACTCCTTCTCCCGCACCACCGCCAGGGCCGTCAGCATGCTGGGGATCAGCATGATCAGCAGCATGATGTCGCCCGGCACCATGGCGTAGACGCTGAGGAAGGCCTGGTTGTAGAGCGCCCGGGCGTTGATCTTCACCGCCGCCTGGGCGGGGGGCAGGCCCTTCTGCTTGCGAAATTCGGTGTCGTGGGCCTTGTGCGCGGCCTCGATATAGCCGCGCGTGGTCTCGGCGCGGAACGGCACGGCGGCGTCGATATGGGCCTGCACGGTGGGCTGGCGTCCCTGCTGCAGGTCGCGCTGGAAGCCGGACGGGATCTCCAGGGCGAAGCGCAGTTCGCCGTTGCGCAGGCGTCGGTCGCGATCGGCGTAACTGTAGAGCGGCGCCTTCTCGTCGAAATAGATTGATCCTCGATAGGTGTCCGAATAGGCCCGGCTGGCGGGGGTGTTGTCGTAGTCGAGGATCGAGAAGGTCAGGTTCTCGACGTCCAGCGAGATGCCGTAGCCGAAGACGATCATCAGCAGGATCGGTCCGATGACGGCGAAGATCAGACGCACCGCGTCGTGCTGCAGTTCGATCGCCTCGCGACGGGCGAAGGCCCAGACCCGGCCGACGCTGAAGCCCTTGGGCGGGACCGAGTGGCCCAGGTCCGCCGGCGGCTCCGAGGCCGGCGCGGCCGAGGCGTCCGCCGCCCCGCCCAGCTCCTCGGCCGCCTCTTCCAGATAGCCGATGAACGCGGCTTCCAGGTTGGGCGCGCCGCGCTCGGCGACCAGGTCGGCGGGCCGCCCCTGGGCCAGCACCTTGCCCCGGTGCATCATCGACATCCGGTCGCAGCGCTCGGCCTCGTTCATAAAGTGGGTCGACAGGAAGATGGTCACGCCGCGCTCGCGCGACAGGCGGATCAGCAGCTCCCAGAAACCGTCCCGGGCCACCGGGTCGACGCCGGACGTCGGCTCGTCGAGGATCAGCACCTCCGGCTCGTGCAGCACCGCCACCGCCAGAGACAGGCGCTGGCGGATGCCCAGGGGCAGGCTCTCGGCCAGCGTGTCGGCCACCTCTTCCAGCCCGAAGTCGTCGATCAGCTCGGCGACCCGCGCCTGGCCCTTTTCGGGCGACAGGTCGAACAGATGGGCGTGCAGCATCATGTTCTGCCGCACGGTCAGCTCGGTGTAGAGCGAGAAGGCCTGCGACATGAAGCCGACGCGACGGCGGGACTCGATATCGCCGCCCTTGACGGCCTTGCCGAACAGCAGCGCCTCGCCCTCGCTGGGCGGCAGCAGGCCGGTCAGCATCTTCATGGTCGTGGTCTTGCCGCAGCCGTTGGAGCCGAGGAATCCGAAGATCTCGCCCTGCTCGATGCGGAAATTGACGTGGTCGACGGCGGTGAAGGCTCCGAACTTCTGGGTCAGGCCGTGGGACTCGATGGCCGGCGGACCTTCCGACGACACCCAGGGGGTGATCACCGGCTCCTTGTGGCCGCGCGTCTGCTCCTCGGGCAGCAGGCGGACGAAGGCGCGCTCCAGGGTGTCCTGGCCGGTGCGCTGGCGCAGCTCCTCGGCGGTGCCGGTGGCCATCACCTGGCCGGCGTTCATCGCCACCAGCCACTCGAAACCCTCGGCCTCGTCCATGTAGGCGGTGGCCACCATGACGCTCATCTGCGGACGGCGGCCGCGGATGCGTTCGATCAGCTCCCAGAACTGGCGGCGGGCCAGGGGATCGACCCCCGTCGTCGGCTCGTCCAGGATCAGCAGGTCGGGGTCGTGGATCAGCGAGCAGCACAGGCCCAGCTTCTGCTTCATCCCGCCCGACAGCTTGCCCGCCGGCCGGTCGCGGAACGACGTCAGGTCGGTGCTCCACAGCAGGTCGTCGATCCGCCAGGCCCGCTCCTCGGCGGGCTGCCCGAACAGGCGGCCGAAGAAGTCGATGTTCTCGTAGATGGACAGGGTCGGATACAGGTTCTTGCCCAGGCCCTGCGGCAGGTAGGCGATCCGCGCCGCGACGCTGTTGCGGAAGTGCACGTCGTCGATGTCACCGCCCAGCACCTCGACCTCGCCGGACTGCATCTTGCGCACCCCTGCCAGGATCGCCAGCAGGGTCGACTTGCCCACCCCGTCCGGCCCGATCAGGCCGATGGTCTTCTGGGCGGGGATGTCGAGGCTGACCCCATCCAGAGATGTCACCTTGCCGTACTTGTGGGTGAGATTCCGGATGCTGGCGACGTGTTCCAAAACCGGGGGATTCATTTCGGCGCCGCCGTCGCGGCGCCCGTGCTCTGCCAGAGGTTGGCCGGCGGCGAAGCGGTTCCCTGGATCCGCTCGGGCCAGGGGGCCTTCTCGTCGAAGCGCACATAGCCCATGCCGGGCAGGCCCGACTTCACCAGCGGTTCGTACTGCCGCAGCCGCTCCTTGGGCACCTGCAGCTTGACCCGAAAGGTCAGGTTGTGGCGCTCCTCGGCGGTCTCCACCGTCTTGGGCGTGAACTGGGCGGCGGGCGAGACATAGGAGACGACGGCCCGCACCGGATACTGCTGGGCGGCGTCGAGCACGATGCGCGCCTCCGAGCCCAGGCGGACCTTGCCGGTGATCTTCTCGGGCAGGAAGACGTACATGTAGACGTCGGCCAGATCGAGCAGCGAGAACACCCGGCCGCCAGCGGGCAAGACCTCGCCGGGCTCGGCCAGGCGGGTCTCGATCCGCGAGCGGATCGGCGCCACCAGCACCGCGTCGGCGATCTCGGCCCGCAGCCGGTCGGCCGTCGCCTTCGCCGCGTCGATCGCCGAGGACGCCTGGACCACGCCGGCCTGGGCGCCGGTCAGTTCCGCCTGGCCCGACAGCATGTTGGCGGTGTCGGTCTCGGCCTCGCGGCTGCTCACCGCGCCGGTCTTGACCAGCGCCTTGGAGCGAAGATTCTGCAGGGCCGCGAAGTTGTACTCGGCGCGCCGGACCGCCACCTGGGCCGTCGCGACGCGGCGCGCGTCCTCGGCGGCGGAGATCTGAGCCTCGGCCTCGCGCAACTGGGCCTCGAGGGCGGAGGTATCCATTCGGGCGACGACCTGCCCCGCCTCGACGGTGGCGCCCTCGTCAGCCAGCATTTCCTTGACCCGACCGGGGTACTTCGTCGCGACGTAGATCTCGTTGGCCTCCAGCCGACCGTTGCCTCCGGCGAAGCCCGGCGGCAGGTCTGGCCGCGTCATGTAGATGTAGGCCCCGACACCCGCGGCGATCACCACCACGGCCGCCACACCGATCAGCAGCGGACGCCGCGACTTGGGCGCCGGCTTTGGCCCTGGGGATTTGGGCCCAGGCGGCTGGGAGCCAGGCGGCTGGGACTTGGTGTCTTGGCCCAAGCGGCTGACCGCGGCTGGTTCGGGCATTGCATCAACCTCGCCGAATGTTTCTCCGAGGCTATGCCTGCGGTTCGGCGGGGCGATATCCGGTGAACTACCAAGCTCCCCTTGCCATCGACCGGGCGCAGCGATGTTGAGGTGGCCGCCAGGGATGACCACCAAGATGGATCATCTCCAGGCAATCACGGCGCGCCCCGGAGGCACGCCGCTTTCCGTCTGGATTGAGCGAGGCGCTGACGGCGCCGTTCCACGCGGTGCGGTTCGGGGTTTTGTCGGATTGTTTGTCCGGTCACGGAGCGGAAACTTGGGGGCGAGAGCCGGCTGACACGCCAGGCGCGCTCGGAGCCGAACCCCTTGGACCCGCTTCTGCTGAACCTTCTGGTCGCGCTGGGCGTGGGCCTGCTGATCGGGACGGGCCGCGAGCACGCCTCGGGCCACCCGGGCGCCCCGACCGACGCGGGCGTGCGCACCTTCTCCATCGCCGCCCTCGGTGGCGCCGTGGCGGTCGCCAGCGGCGGCGTCCTGCTTCTGGCGGTCCTGAGCTCGCTCATCGCCGCCCTGGTGGGCCTCAGCTACTGGCGCAACCGCGAGCAGGAGGGGCCCGGCCTGACGACCGAGTTCGCGATCCTGCTGACGGTGCTGGCCGGCGGCCTGGCCATGAAGGCCCCCTCGGCCGCCGGCGCGGTGGGCATCGTCACCGCCCTGCTGCTGTCCAGCCGCGAGCGC
>NZ_JBFTOB010000036.1:0-37145 GCF_056397765.1 Caulobacter sp. 05L422
AGATCTCCGGACGTCGTCCGGCGCTCCGCGACCCTTTCCATTCCCTCTCACAGCCGAAGGCGTGAGCTTGCAGCGCCGTGCCCGCCAATACTTGCCCCCACCTGGCGGCTTCGCCGCCTGTCCGCCCCCATAGGGGGCGGAGGACGCGCGCACGGCATCCTCTTCCCCCTGTGGGGGAAGAGGACCGCGAAGCGGTCCGTAGGGGGCAAGTGATCGCCGCGCCCGACGCGACCGCAATTGACTCCTCCCCCCGCCCCCGTATTTTCCGCGCCGTTCGCGTAACTGGCGCTAGTGATGGGGAACCATCGGGGAGCGCGGACCACATCGCCGCGCGCCTGGGCTCCTCGAAACCGTCTTCCACCAGACCTGGAGTCCGCCGTGCCCGCCGCCCCCGACTATCCGTCCGCCCCCGACCTCGTCGCCCCCAAGCGCGCCCTGCTGTCGGTCTCCGACAAGACCGGCCTGGTCGAGGCCGCCCAGATCCTGCACGCGGCCGGGGTCGAGCTGGTCTCGACCGGCGGCACCAAGGCGGCGATCGCGGCGGCCGGCATCCCGGTCAAGGACGTCTCGGACCTGACCCAGTTCCCCGAGATGATGGACGGCCGGGTCAAGACCCTGCACCCGATCGTGCACGGCGGCCTGCTGGGCGTTCGCGACGCGCCCGAGCACGCCAAGGCCATGGCCGACCACGGCATCGGCGCCATCGATATCCTGTACGTGAACCTCTATCCGTTCGAGGCCACGGTCGCGAAGGGCGGGTCCTACGCCGAGTGCGTCGAGAACATCGACATCGGCGGGCCTGCCATGATCCGCTCGGCGGCCAAGAACCACGGCTATGTCGCCGTCTGCACCGATCCGTCGGACCTGGCCGAGGTGCTGGAAGCCCTGAAGGCCGGCGGCACGACCCTGGCCCTGCGCCAGACCCTGGCGGCCCGCGCCTATGCCCGCACGGCGGCCTATGACGCGGCGATCTCGACCTGGTTCGCCGCCCAGCTGGGCCAGGACTTCCCGGCCCGCAAGTCGATCGCCGGCGAACTGCGTCAAGTGATGCGCTACGGCGAGAACCCGCACCAGAAGGCGGCCTTCTACGCCTTCCCGAACCCGCGCACCGGCGTGGCCACCGCCACCCAACTGCAGGGCAAGGAACTCAGCTACAATAACATCAACGACACCGACGCGGCCTTCGAGCTGATCGCCGAGTTCGATCCTTCGGCCGGTCCGGCCGTGGCGATCATCAAGCACGCCAATCCCTGCGGCGTGGCCGTGGGCGGCTCGCAACGCGAAGCCTATGAGCGCGCCCTGGCCTGCGACCCGACCAGCGCGTTTGGCGGCATCGTCGCGGTCAACACCCGCCTGACCCGCGAGGCGGCGCTGCAGATGGTCGAGATCTTCACCGAGGTGGTGATCGCCCCGGAAGCCGACGACGACGCCATCGCGGTGTTCGCCGCCAAGAAGAACCTGCGCCTGCTGGTGACCGGCGGCCTGCCCGACGCCCTGTCGACGGGCGACACCTTCAAGTCGGTGGCCGGCGGCTTCCTGGTGCAGTCCCGCGACGACGCCCGCATCAAGGCCTCGGACCTGAAGATCGTCACCAAACGTCAGCCCACGGACGAGGAAGTGCGCGACATGCTGTTCGCCTTCACCGTCGGCAAGCACGTCAAGTCCAACGCCATCGTCTACGCCCGCGCCGGCCAGACCCTGGGCGTCGGGGCCGGCCAGATGAACCGCAAGGACTCGGCCCGGATCGCGGCCCTGCGCGCCGCCGATTTCGGCCTGGACCTCAAGGGCTGCGCCTGCGCCTCCGAAGCCTTCTTCCCGTTCGCCGACGGCCTGATCCAGGCCGCGGAAGCCGGGGCGACGGCGATCATCCAGCCGGGCGGCTCGATGCGCGACCCCGAGGTGATCGAGGCGGCCGACAAGCTGGGCCTGGCGATGGCCTTCACCGGCGTGCGGGTGTTCCGACACTAATTGCCCGCCGGGCGGCCCGTCGTCCAAGATCTTGCGACCCATCACGGCGAGGCCGTGATGGGCACGGCCTGCCCAATTCGTGTCGATCCGCCGGCGCATATGACGGTGTCATACGAATGCGCTAGCCGACGCAGGCTCCGTTAGCTAGTGCTGGCGCGCAAATCCTTGAAGCGAGTTCAGATGTTCTCCAAGCCCCGCGCCGATCTCGTTCCCAATACCGCCGCCTACGAAAACGAACCCTTGGTCAAGGCCACGGGCTTCCGGGAATATGACGCGCGCTGGCTGTTCGGGCCCGACATCAACCTGCTGGGCGTCCAGGCCCTGGGCCTGGGCCTGGGCACCTACATCCAGGAACTGGGGCTGTCGAAGATCGTGGTCGGCCACGACTTCCGCTCCTATTCCAGCTCGATCAAGAACGCCCTGATCCTGGGCCTGATCAGCGCCGGCTGCGAGGTGCACGACATCGGCCTGGCCCTGTCGCCCACCGCCTATTTCGCCCAGTTCGACCTGGACATCCCCTGCGTGGCCATGGTCACCGCCAGCCACAACGAGAACGGCTGGACCGGCGTGAAGATGGGCGCCCAGAAGCCCCTGACCTTCGGTCCCGACGAGATGGGCCGCCTGAAGGCCATCGTGCTGGGCGGCGAGTTCGTCGAACGCGACGGCGGCAAGCTGATCCGGGTCGAGGGGGAGGCTGAACGCTTTATCGCCGACGTCGCCAAGCGCGCCCAGATCACCCGCCCGCTCAAGGTGATCGCAGCTTGCGGCAACGGCACGGCCGGCGCCTTCGCCGTCGACGCCCTGCAGCGCATGGGGGTCTCCGACGTGGTCGGCATGGATGTCGAGCTCGACTACACCTTCCCCAAGTACAATCCGAACCCGGAAGACGTGGAGATGCTGCACTCGATGGCCGCGGCCGTCCGTGAGCACGGCGCGGACCTCGCCTTCGGCTTCGACGGCGACGGCGACCGCTGCGGCGTGGTCGACGACGAGGGCGAGGAGATCTTCGCCGACAAGATCGGCCTGATGCTGGCTCGCGACCTGGCCCCGCTGAACCCCGGCGCGACCTTCGTGGTCGACGTCAAGTCGACCGGCCTCTACGCCACCGACCCGATCCTGGCCGCCCACGGCTGCAAGGTGATCTACTGGAAGACCGGCCACAGCTACATCAAGCGCAAGAGCGCCGAGCTGGGCGCCCTGGCCGGCTTCGAGAAGAGCGGCCACTTCTTCATGAACGGCGACCTGGGCTACGGCTACGACTGCGGCCTGACCGCGGCGGCCGCCATCCTGGCCATGCTGGACCGCAATCCGGGCGTGAAGCTGTCGGACATGCGCAAGGCCCTGCCCGTGGCCTTCACCTCGCTGACCATGAGCCCGCACTGCGGCGACGAAGTGAAGTACGGCGTCGTCGACGACGTGGTGAAGGAATACCAGGGCCTGTTCGCCGCCGGCGGTTCGATCCTGGGCCGCAAGATCACCGAGGTGATCACCGTCAACGGCGTGCGGGTGCACCTGGAGGACGGCTCGTGGGTGCTGGTCCGCGCCTCGTCCAACAAGCCCGAGATCGTCGTGGTGGTCGAAAGCACCCAATCGGCCGACGACATGCGCGCCCTGTTCCGCCAGGAAGTGAAGCCGCGCCTGGGCGACCGGGTCGGCAAGTACAACCAGGAAATCTGAGGCCGTAAGCCGATGCTCAGCGCTGACTGGGGAGCCAAGGTCGCCAACGCCTCGAAGGTCTTCAAGCCTTCGGGACCCGGCCCCTTCCCCGTGGCGCTGATCCTGCACGGCTGCGGCGGCAAGACGCCCTTCCTGGAGACCTACGCCCAGGTGGCCGTCCAGGCGGGTTGGGCGGCCGTGGTGGTCGACAGCTTCAAGCCGCGCGGCATGTCGACGATGGACGGCAAGCTGTTCGTCTGCACCGGCATGACACTGCAGGGCCTCAAGCGCTCGGGCGACATCTTCGCCATGCTGTCCTGGCTGGAAAGCCAGCCCTGGGCGGACTCCCAGCGCGTTTTCCTGGCCGGCTGGAGCCATGGCGGCTGGTCGATCATGGACGGCTATGCGATCGGCGTGAACGCCGCCCGCGCCACCGGGATCGCCGACGCCGATCCGCTGAAGCTGCGCACCCGCGTCAAGGGCGCCCTGCTGGTCTATCCGTACGCGGCCTATCCGTCCCTGACCTCCAGCCGGGGCTGGGGCGTCCAGGGATGGGCGGGACCCAAGGTGTTCTCGGTCGTCGGCGGCAAGGACCAGGTGGTCGGCTGGAAATATCCGCGCAACGCGCTGGACCGGTTGAGGCGCGACGGCCTGACGGTGGACACGGCCTTCTATCCGGACGCCACCCACGCCTTCGACGACGATCGCGCCAACGACCCGCGCGCCAAGTATCGTCCTGACCTCTTCAGCCAGACCCAGACCTATTTCGCCAAGGCACTGAACGTCGCGCGATCGCTCTGAGCTCATCCAAAGCGCGCATTATTCCCGCCAAGATTGTGGCTTGCCCGATTGTATGTCAGGCTCTTCCCATCCACCGGGAGGCCTTCCATGACGCTGGCGCCGATAGCGCGAGCCGCGCTCGTCCTGACCCTTTTGCTGCCGGCCCTGGCGCCCGTCGCCTGCGCGCCCGTGGCCCCGCCGCCCAATCCCGCCGCCCAGGTCAACGCCGCCAGCCTCAAGGCCCAGACCCTGTCGCTGCTGGACGTGTCCGGCGATCCCTACGCCGCTCACGCCGCCGAGGTCTCCGCCCTGACGGCCCGGATCGACGCCGCGGCCAGCGCGGCCGCCGCCGACCCGCTGAACACCTTCTCGGCCCGGCAATGGTCGGTGCTGCGCGATCCGAGCCGCGCGCTCTACGGCGGAACCATCGCGCTGTGGCAGAGCCAGGGTACGCTGAGCCCGGCCTTCCGCGACCAGAAGAAGGTCCAGATCGGACGGGCCTTCGACTACATCCTCTGCCTGGAGGCCAACAAGGGACGGGCCACCTCCTGTGGCGCGATGGTGGAGGGCGGCGCATGAGCCAGTTCGACGATTTCCTGGCCGCCGCGCGGGCCAATCTCACGGTGCTCGGCAAGGACAGCTTCGAAGGCTATTCCGCCGAGGTGAAGGCCATGGCCCAGGCCGCGCTCGACAAGGCGCGGGCCAACCTGCAGCTCTGGACGGGCCAGCTGGCCGCCGGACAGCTCAGCGAGGCTGAGTTCAAGAACCTGGTGCAGGGCGAGACCGACCTCACCGAGATCGCCGGCTACACCGCCGCCGGGATCAGCCAGGCCGAGGCCCAGCGCCTGCGCGACGCGGTGACCGTGTCGGTGATCAACACGGCGCTCGACACCTTCCTGAACTCCAGGCCGCCCAGCTGATCAGGCGGCGGCCGGCGACGTCTCGGGCGCGCGGCGCAGAGGCATCGGCCCGCGATAGGCCAACCGCCACAGCCACTCCAGCGGGCCCATGGTGAAGCGCGCCATCCACCAGCGCGACCACAGGATCTGCAGCAGCCAGATCACCACCACGGCGGCCGCCAGGAACGGCCGGTCCACCTTGCCGAACAGCCCTGGACCCCGGCCGCCGTACAGCAGCGTCGTCATCAGGATCGACTGGGTGAGGTAGTTGGTGAAGGCCATCTGCCCCACCGGGGCCAGGACCAACGGGATCGCCTTCCAGACCCTGGCCCGCGCCGCCATCACCATCAGGCCCACGTAGCCCAGGCTAGCGACGGGGGCGGTGGCGCTCTGCAGCCAGCGAGCCAAGGCGCGCGGCGCCCAGGGGTGGCTGGGCAGCATCATGTAGGCCGTCTCGGCCAGGCCGACGATCGCCAGAACGCCCAGGCCCGCGCCGATCAGGCCCTGATACACCCCGGTCGACGCCTTGCCGCTCAGAACGCCCAGCTTGTACAGGCCCATGCCGATCAGCATCAGCGACAGCACCAGCATCGGCCACGTCTGGGGCCATTGGGTGAAGGCGTCGAACACGAAGGCCCAGTAGTCCTTGGCGTTCTGGGCGAAGGACTGGGTGAAGCTTCCGGCGTACTGGACGCTGTCGGCCTGGACCCCCGCCAGGAACTTGGCCATCTCGGCCGGCGGCGGGTCGCCGCCGCCCTGGGCCGCGTGCTGCAGCAGCTTCCAGGCGCCCCAGGCGGAAAGCCCCAGGTGCAGGCCGATCCCCGCCTGCAGCAGGCGCTTGGCCGGCCACGAGCGGGCCCACATCGCCAGCAGACCAACCAGCGCATAGTCGTTGAGCACATCGCCCTGCCAGATGACCAGGCCATGGAACAGGCCGATCGCCAGCAGGCTGACCAGGCGCAGGATCAGGATCTTCCGCTTGTCGTTGTCCCCGCCTTCGCCGCCGACCAACAGGATCGAGGCGCCGAACAGCATGGCGAACATCGAATAGAACTTCTGCTGGAAGAACACCTGGGTGACCCACCAGACGGCCACCGAAGCGGGCGCCATGCCCAACGGCCACAGGGTCAGGCTAGTGGCCACCGAGTGCGGCTGGGCCGCGATCGGGATGTTGCACAGCAGGATGCCCAGCACCGCCAGACCCCGCAGCGAGTCCAGCAGAACAATACGATCCTTGACCATGTACGCCCCCGACACCAATCGGCGGCGATCCTGTACCGACTTGGCCCGCTCGACAACCCTGGGTTAGGCCGCGTCTGGCCCCTGGCGCGGCACGCGGGCCAGGATCACGGCGCCGGTGGCCAGGAACAGGGCCGAGACCGCGACGGCGATGCGCTGGTCGCCGACCAGCCGGGTGCCGACCGCGATGACCAGCGGCGCCATGAAGGCCGTGGCCTTGCCCGACAGAGCGTAGAGTCCGAACCACCGCCCGCTCTCGCCGGCCGGGGCCAGCTCGGCCATCCAGGCGCGCAAGGACGCTTGGGCGGGTCCAAAGGTCAGGCCCACGAACAGGGCGAAGCCCAGGAACACCCGCTCGGGCAGGCTGGCGAACAGGGGCCCGCCCGCGACCGGCGGAGCGACCTTGATCACGAAGGCCAGGCTGTCGCGGCCCACCAGCCCGACCCCGAACGCGCCGAACAGCACCACGCCGGCGGCGATCAGCACCGTGGCCTTCGAGCCCAGCTTCTGGTCCACCCGGCCGCCGATGAAGGTGCCGATCCCCGCGGCGACCGACAGGGCGATGGCGTAGAGGCCAAGCTGGGTCGTGGTCCAGCCGAACAGGCCGGCGGCCAGCACGCCGCCGAAGGCGATGAAGCTGGAAATGCCGTCGCCCAGCAGCATCCGGCCGATCAGGAAACGCAGCATCCACGGCTTGCGCCGCAGCGAACGGATGGTGCTCCACAGCTCGGCCAGCGGCTTCTGGCCGGCGATCTTGGGCGGCTGGGGCGCCATCACCATCAGCGGCCAGGAGAAGAGCAGGAACCAGACGGCCACCAGCGGCCCGACGATGCGGTCGGGCTCGTGCAGAGCCTTCGACAGACCCAGCATCGGCACGTCGGGCAGCGAGAAGCACAGCAGCACGACGAACAGGCTGATCAGCGCCCCGACATAGGCCAGGGCCCAGGCCGAGCCGGACAGCCGCCCCACCTGACCCGGCTTGGCCACCAGGGGCAGCAAGGCGTTCATCACCGACCCGCTGAGCTCGGCCGAAACCCCGGCCACCACCAGGCAGATCAGGATCGGCAGGATGCGGCCGGCGTCGCCGGGGGTCGCCAGCCAGAGGGCCCCGCTGGCCAGGACGAACGGCACGGCCAGGCCGACCAGCCAGATGCGGGGATTGCGCCGCGCGTCGACGCTGGCCCCGACCAGCGGGCTGAAGACGGCGATCAGCAGGCCCGAGACCGCGCCGGCATAGCCCAGCAGGGTCTGTCCCCGCGCCGCGTCGCCGACGAAGCCGGCCGCGAAATAGGGGGTGAAGATGAAGGTGGCGATCAACGCCCAATAGGGCTGCTGGGCCCACTCGTAGAGCGCCCACGCGCCCCGCTGCCGATCACCCTTGTCCATAAGCGCCCCCAACTGAAGCGTCGCTTATAAACGAAGCTTCTCCGGCTGGGGACACGCACATGTGCGTGTCCCCGATCAGGGTCTAGGCGGCGCTCGCCAACCCCCGCAGAGCCGCGTTGGCGATGGTCAGCTTGGCGAAGGTCCAGCCGCCGCCGGCCTGTTCGATGTCCTCGACCGTGCGCTTGGCGGCGCGGACGCCGTCGGTGCGCAGGGCGGCCCACGAATTGACCGCCGCCTTGGCCGAGGCCTCGTCGTCGCCGGCCTGGGCGTTGGCGGCGAACTTCAGCACCGTCTGGGTGATCGCGGTCTGCTCGCTGAGCATGTCCTCGATCAGACGGCGGACGGCCAGGCGCTCGAAGGCGTCGCCGCCGACGAACGAACCAGCCGCCGAGCGCAGCCGGTCGAAGCCGAACGCCGCGCCGACCTGGTGATAGAGGCGGGCCACGTTCTCGACCGACCAGCTGGAGGCGTTGCCCAGGTCGACCAGGTCGGCGGCCGTGGTCACCGGCTGCAGGGCCGCCACGGCCAGGGCCAGGGCCTCGGGCGCGCCGTCGGCGACATAGGCCTTGGCGCGCTTGGCCGCGACCTTCTGCTCGAACGGCGAGAGGATCACGGTCCCCAGGGCCGACAGCGCCTTGACCGAAGGCCCATAGGCCTCGACCAGCTGCCCGACGGTCGACTTGTCCTTGAACGCGCGCCGAGCCAGCCAGAAGGTCAGGCTGCGAAGGGCGTAGGCCAGGGCCTTGTACAGCGCCAGCTGGCCGCCGGCCGAAGCCTTGCCGTCCAGGGCCGAAACCTGGTCCCACAGGGCGTCGACGCCCAGGATCTCACGGGCGGCGGCGAAGGCGATGACCAGGGCCGTGGTGTCGCAACCGGCGGCGGCCCGCAGGCGGCTCGGAAAGGTCGGGCCGCACATGTTGATCATCTGGTTGTCGAGCACCGTGGCGATGATCTCGCGCTTCAGCCGGTGCTGCTGCATGGCGTCGGCGTATTTGCCGAGGGCCGGCGGGAAGTAGCCCTCCAGCGTCGCCTCGAACCACGGATCGTCCGGCGCCTGCGAGGCGACGATGTCGTCGAACAGGTCGATCTTGCCGTAGGCCAGCAACACGGCCAGTTCCGGTCGGGTCAGGCCCTTGCCGGCCTGGGCGCGGTCGGCCAAGGCGGCGCTTTCGGGCAGACCCTCGACCTTGCGGTCCAGCCGTCCCTTGGCTTCCAACGCCGCCATGAACTGGGCGTGGGACTCGACCTCCGACACCGCGTCGCTCTCCATCAGCGACAGGGCCAGGGTCTGGTCGTAGTTGTCGGCCAGCACGTGGCTGGCGACATCGTCGGTCATGGTCGGCAGAAGTTCGTTGCGCGCCTCGCGAGTCAGCTTCCGCGACCGCTCCAGGATCCCGGTCAGGATCTTGATGTTGACCTCGTGGTCGGAGCTGTCGACCCCGGCCGAGTTGTCGATGGCGTCGGTGTTGATGTGGCCGCCCGCACCTCCCGCGCCCATTTGCGCGAACTCGATCCGGCCCGCCTGGGTCAGGCCCAGGTTCGCCCCCTCGCCCACCACCTTGACCCGCAGGTCGGCGCCGTTGACGCGGATGGCGTCGTTGGCCTTGTCGCCCGCCTCGGCCTGGCTCTCTCCCTTGGCCTTCACATAGGTGCCGATGCCGCCGAGATAGAGCAGGTCGGCCTTCGACTTGAGGATCGCGGTCAGAAGCTCGGCCGGGGTCACCGTCTCGGTCTTGATCTCGAACAACGCCCGGACTTCCGGCGACAGCGGGATGGTCTTCAGCGACCGGGCGAACACCCCGCCGCCTTTGGAGATCAGGCTCTTGTCGTAGTCGTCCCAAGACGAGCGCGGCAGCTTGAACATCCGGTCGCGCTCGGCCCACGACGCGGCGGGATCGGGATCCGGGTCCAGGAAGATATGGCGATGGTCGAAGGCGGCCAGCAGCTTGGTCTGCTTGGACAGCAGCATGCCGTTGCCGAACACGTCGCCGCTCATGTCGCCCACGCCGACCACGGTGAAGGGCTCGGCCTGGATGTCCTTGCCCAGCTCGCGGAAGTGGCGCTTGACCGCTTCCCAAGCCCCGCGGGCGGTGATGCCCATGACCTTGTGGTCGTAGCCGACCGACCCGCCCGACGCGAAGGCGTCGCCCAGCCAGAAGCCGTAGTCCTCGGCCACGCCGTTGGCGATGTCCGAGAAGGTGGCCGTGCCCTTGTCGGCGGCGACCACCAGATAGGGGTCCTCGCCGTCATGGACGATGACCCCGGCCGGCGGGACGATCCTGTTGTCGGCGTCGATATTGTCGGTGATGTCCAGCAGGCCCGACAGGAAGGTCTTGTAGGCGCGGATCGCCTCGGCCTGGATGGCGTCGCGGTCGCCGCCGCGCGGCAGGTTCTTCGGATAGAAGCCGCCCTTGGAGCCGACCGGCACGATCACCGCGTTCTTGACCTGCTGGGCCTTCACCAGGCCCAGCACCTCGGTGCGGAAGTCGTCGCGGCGGTCGCTCCAGCGCAGCCCGCCCCGGGCCACCGGGCCGAAGCGCAGGTGCACGCCCTCGACCTGGGGGGCCGAGACATAGATCTCGCGATAGGGCTTGGGGGCCGGCAGGTCCTCCAGCTCGCGCGAGGCGATCTTGTAGCTGATGTAGGGCTTGGGCTCGCCGTCGGGACCGACCTGGAAGAAGTTGGTCCGCTGGATGGCCCCGATCAGGGCGGCGATGCGGCGCAGGACGCGGTCGGCGTCCAGGCTCTCGACCGCTTGCAGGGCCTCGTTGATGCTGGCTTCGACGGCCTTGGCCTGCTCCCGGCGCGCGGCCAGGTCGGCGTGCACCGCTGGATCGAACTTGATGCGGAACAGGTCGAGGATCAGGCGGGTGACGCCGGGGTTGTCCGACAGCGCCTGCTCCTGCACGCCCTGGCTGGGATCCAGGCCGGTCTGCTGGCGATAACGGGCCAGGGCGCGGACCAGGGCGGCCTCGCGCCAGCCGACGCCGAGCTCGAGCACCAGGCGATTGAAGCCGTCGCTTTCGGCGCGGCCGGTCCAGATGGCGACGAAGGCGGCCTCGAAGGCGGCCTTGATGTCGGCGAACGACAGGTGCTCGCCACGCTCGTCGCGCAGGGTGAACTCGTGGACCCAGACCTTGCCATGCGCGCCGTCCGCCGGCGTCAGCTTGAATCCATCCTCGATCAGGGCCTTCAACCCCATGTGCTCGAGGATCGGCAGCACGTCGGCCAGGGGCGCGGCGGCGCCGGGGCGATACAGCTTGAAGCGGAAGGTCAGCTTGTCGTCGTCGGCGTGGCGGAAGGCGCGGACCCGCACCTGCTCGTCGGCGGACAGGTCGTCGACCACGGCCAGGTCGGCCAGGGCCTCGGCGGCGTCGTACTGGTCGCGATAGCCGGGCGGGAAGGCGCCCTGCCACCGGGCCAGGGTCTGGGCCACCCGGCCGGGCGCGCCGCCGTCGCGGATGGCGGCCTCGAAGCGGTCTTCCCAGGTGCGGGCGGTCTCGGCGACGGCGGCTTCCAGCGCCTCCAGGTCCGGATCGCCGTGCTTGCCGGGCGTGACGCCCAGGACGTAGTGCACTCGGGCCAGGGGCGCGTCGGAAAAGCTGGGATAGTAGGCGCTGACCCGGCCTTCATAGGCGTCGGCCAGGATCTTGCCGGCCCGCTCGCGCACGCCGCTGTCGTAGCGCTCGCGCGGCACGAACATCAGCACCGAGATAAAGCGGTCGAACGGGTCGCGCCGGGCGAACAGCCGCACGCGCGGCCGGTCGTAGAGGTGCAGCACCCCCATGGCCATCGACAGCAGTTCGTCTTCCGAGATCTGGAACAGCTCGTCGCGCGGCCAGGTCTCCAGGATGTTGCGCAGCCGCTTGCCGCTGTGGCCCTCGGGATCCTTGCCGGCCTGGCTGAGCACATGCTCGACCTTGCGCCGGATCACCGGCACTTCGTGGGCGGGCGTCTCATAGGCCTCGGCGGTGAACAGGCCCACGAACCGGACCTCGCCGGACGGCTTGCCGTCGGTCCCGTACCGGCGCACCCCGACATAGTCCATGTAACCGCGGCGATGGACCTTGGACCGCAGGTTCGACTTGGCCACCACCAGGGGCGCGCCCAGCAGCAGGTGGTCGCGGACCTGGGGCGACAGGATCGCCGGCTCGCTGCCCCGCCGAAGCACGGTCAGGGTCTGGTCGCGCAGCACGCCCAGGCTGCCCTCGGGCTGATACAGCGGCTCCTCGGCCGCGTAGCCGCCGTCCGGGGTGCGGGGATATTCGTAGACCCGGGCGCCCAGGAACACGAAGCGGTCGCCTTCCAGCCAGTCGAGGAAGGCCAGACCTTCGTCGCGCTCGCCCTGGGGGATGGGGGCCTTGGAGGCGCGCAGCTCCTCGATGGTGCGATGGATCAGGGCCTTCATGGCGTCGAAGTCGTCGACCGCGACCTGGACGTCGGCCAGGGCGTCGCGCACGGCGCTGATCAGGGCGGCCTCGCGGTCCTCGCCCACGGGAGCCAGATAGACCTGGATCATCGAGCGGCGACCCGTCGGCGTGTCGATCACCGGGTGGAACATGGCCCGCACCGAAAAGCCCTGCTCGGCGATGGCGCCCATGATGCTGTCGACCAGGAACGGGCGGTCAGGCTGGACGATCTCCAGCAGGTCGCTCTTCAGGTCGGTCCCGTCGGCGCGGACGGCCGAGCGGACACGTATGGAAAGAGGGTCGGAAGCGCCTTCGCCGAAACGCCAGAAATCGACCAGGGCGTGGGCGATGTCGTCGGAAGCGAAGCCCGGCAGCTCCTCGGCCGACCAGTCTTCCTGGACCTGGGCGGCGAACTGGGCCTGGGGCGCGGTCAGCGTCTCCTGCCCCAGGGCCGCGCCGAAGGTCGAAATCAAACCGTCCGGTTGAGCGGCGGTCGCCTTGGGGTCAAATTTTACACCGACCATGGGATTTCCTCGCGAATTTTTGGCGACAACCTAGCCTTTTCAGGCTCGGTTTCAACCGTAGCCAGGGAAAAGCGCAGAATATCTTACCAAGAAGATCCCACCGGTCGCCGGACACGGAAGCGCCGCCGGTTGGGGGGAACCGGCGGCGCGGGCCCGCCGGGGGGCGACGGGCGATTCCGCGTCGGACGCTCCAGAAAATCGGTCTGCGTCGCGCGGGGTCGGCATGGGGGGCTGCCGACCGGATTTAGATAGGAAGGCCATTTGGGAATTTAAGTCCCCTTGGCCGACTTCTGTTGCGAAGACGGCGTGGATCCCGCCTTTTTGTCCGGCGGAGCCTTGACGGGGGCGCCAGGCGGCTTGCGATCCAGGCCCGCGCCACTGGGGTCGCCGTCTTCCGACAGCAGGATGGCGATCCAGCGCGTGCCGTCGAACTGGGCCAGGATCAGCATCGCCGCCACGGTCAGCGGCGTGGACAGGAACATGCCGGTGACGCCCCACAGGGCGCCCCAGACGGCCAGGGACAGCAGCACGACGGTGGGGTCCATGTTCAGGGTGTCGCCCTGCATGCGCGGCAGGATCACGTTGCCCACCACGAAGAAGATCAGCTCCAGGGCGCCGAACAGGATCAGGGCCGGCCAGAAGCTGTCGGGGAACTGCACCAGGGCGAACAGCGGCGGCAGGATGCAGCCGACCGCCCCGCCCAGGATCGGGATATAGGCGGCCACGAAGATCAGGAAGGCCCAGAACAGGGCGTTGTCCAGGCGCAGCAGCATCATCACCACCCAGGCGGCGGCGGCGATCATCAGTCCGGTGACGGTCTGGATCCACAGGTACTGCTCCACGCCGTTGCGGATGCGCTGGAACAGCTGCATCGCGCCGTCCCGCTCGGCACGGTGCGGATAGAGCGCGACGATCTTGCGACTGAAGCCCCGCCGCGAGGCGATGATGAAGCCCAGATAGATCAGCACCAGGATGGCGTTGGAGGCGAAGTTCTGCAGGCTCTGGGCGGCCGCCCCGGCGTATTTGCTGGGATCGAGCTGGTCGATCAGATCGCCGATCGTCGGCGCCACCTTGATGCCGACCAGCGAGGCGACCTTGGCGATCACCTCGTTCAGGCGAGGCGCGTAGTCGCGCATCTGCCCCACGAAGCTGGCGCCGTTCGCGGTCACCACCCAGACGGCGGCCGCGAACATGGCGATCGACAGGATGATGGCGGCCGGCAGGGCCAGGGCCTTGGGAAAGCGCGGCACCCGCATGAGCAGCACGCGGGCGAAGCTGTCGATCATCACGGCCAGGAAGACCGCCATGGCCAGAGGCGTGAGAATGCCGCGCATCCAGTACAGGGCCGCGGCGCCGGCGACGACCGCCAGGAACACCAGGGCGTTGCGACCGGTGATCGAGGGGGAAATGGACATCGGCGGAATCTCTTTCTCGAGCGTCTGTATAAGACTGACGCCACATTGCGCGAGGCGATTGGCGCGGCGCAAGGCCGAGGCTAGGCTTAAGCCCTCAATGTGAAGGACGTTGCGTATGACCCTGGCGATCGGCGAAGGCGAAATCCTCATCGGGCTCAGCCAGGGAGGACCGGCCGATGGGCCGGTGACCCAGCGCCTGGACCGCTCCAACCGCCACGGCGTGGTGGCCGGCGCGACCGGCACCGGCAAGACGGTCACCCTGCAGGTCATGGCCCAGGCCTTCTCGGACGCCGGCGTCCCGGTGTTCGCCGCCGACGTTAAGGGCGACCTGTCGGGCATCGCCGCGATCGGCGCGCCCAACGCCAAGATGCTGGACCGCGCCGCCTCCATGGGTCTGACACTGACGCCGGCCGCGCCGCCCGTGGTGTTCTGGGACCTGTTCGGCCAGAAGGGCCACCCGATCCGCACCACCATCTCCGAGATGGGCCCCGTGCTGCTGTCGCGGCTGCTCGAGCTCAACGACGTCCAGGAAGGCGTGCTGACCGTGGTCTTCCACGTCGCCGACCAGGACGGCCTGCTGCTGCTGGACCTGAAAGACCTGCAGGCGGCCCTGAAATACGTCGCCGACCATGCCGCCGAGATCGGCACTCAATACGGCAACGTCTCGCCGGCCACGGTGGGCGCGATCCAGCGCAAGCTGCTGACCCTGCAGAGCCAGGGGGCCGAAAACTTCTTCGGCGAGCCGGCCCTGAAGCTGGCCGACATCATGCGCACCGACGTCGCCGGTCGCGGCTACGTCAACCTGCTGGCGGCCGACAAGCTGATCCAGTCGCCCAAGCTCTATTCGACCTTCCTGCTGTGGCTGCTGTCGGAGCTGTTCGAGGAGCTGCCCGAGGTGGGCGATCCCGACCAGCCCAAGCTGGTGTTCTTCTTCGACGAGGCCCACCTGCTGTTCAACGACGCACCCAAACCGTTGCTGGAGAAGATCGAGCAGGTCGTGCGGCTGATCCGCTCCAAGGGCGTGGGCATCTATTTCGTCACCCAGAACCCGGCCGATATTCCCGACGCCGTGCTGGGCCAGCTGGGCGCGCGGGTGCAGCACGCGCTGCGCGCCTACACCCCGGCCGACCAGAAGGGCCTGAAAGCCGCCGCCCAGTCGTTCCGCGAGAACCCGGCCTTCGACACCGCCGAAACCATCCAGGCCCTGGGGGTCGGCGAAGCGCTGATCTCGACCCTGGACGTCAAGGGCGCGCCCTGCGTCGTCCAGAAGACGCTGATCCGTCCGCCGGCCTCGCGCCTGGGTCCGCTGACGCCGGAAGAACGCGCCGCCCTGATCGCCAAGAGCCCGGTCGCCGGCCTCTATGACACCACGCTGGATCGCGCCTCGGCCTACGAGACCCTGCAGGGCCGCGCCGTCCAGGCCCAGCAGCAGGCGGACACGGCCGCCGCCCAGGCCGAGGCCGAACGCCAGCGGGCCGCGGCGGAAAAGGTCAGGGACCGGGAAGAGGCCCGCGAAACCCGCGCCGCGCCCCGTGCGCGGGCGTCCAACCGCCAGTCGATGGCCGAGGCGTTCGCCGTGTCGCTGATCCGCACCGTCGCCAATCAGGCCGGCCGCGAGATCATGCGCGGCCTGATGGGCAGCATGTCGCGGCGGCGGTAGAGGCCTCTAGGCGGCCTTGCCGCGCCGCGGCTTCTTGGCGGCCGGCTTGTAGGCCGAGGTCGCGCTGGCCAGGGTCCAGGCGTCAAGCGCGTCGACGGGCGACGGCCGGCCGATCGCATAGCCCTGTAGCTCGGCGCAGTTCTCGCCGCGCAGGAAGTCGATCTGTTCCTGGGTCTCGACGCCCTCGGCCACGCACGGGATCTCCAGGCTGCGGCCCAGGCCCAGCACGGCGCGGACGATCACCGTCGCGCGGTCGTGGCGGTGGATGTTCTCCACGAAGCTCTTGTCGATCTTGATTTTGTCGAACGGGAACGACTGCAGGGTCGACAGCGACGAGAAGCCGGTGCCGAAGTCGTCCATGGCGATGCGAACGCCCAGGGCCTTCAGCCGGCGCAGGTTGTCCAGCGCGCGCTGATAGTCCTTGAACAGGGCGCTTTCGGTGATCTCCAGCTCCAGCCGCTTGGGCGACAGGCCGGTCTGCACCAGCACCTCGTGGACCAGGGTCGGCAGGTTGGGCTGGTTCAGCTGCAGCGGCGACAGGTTGACCGCGATGCGCAGCGGACGCTCCCAGGTGACGGCGTCGGCGCAGGCGCGGCGCAGGACCCATTCGCCCAGTTGGGCGATCAGGCCGTTCTCCTCGGCGACCGGAATGAATTCCAGCGGCGGGACCATGCCGCGCACCGGATGGTTCCAGCGCACCAGGGCCTCGAAGCCGCAGACCTCGCCGTCGGACGCCTTGGCCAGTGGTTGGTAGTAGACGATCAGCTCTTCGTCGGCGATCGCCTGACGCAGTTCGCGGGCCATGGTCCGGCGCTCGCGGATCGACTCGTCCATCTCGCGCTTGAAGAAGCGGTAGGCGCCGCGACCGCTTTCCTTGGCGCGGTAGAGCGCCATGTCGGCGTTGGCCAGCAGGGCCTCGGCGGTGCGGCCGTCGTCGGGGAACAGCGACACGCCCAGGCTGGCGCCCATGGCCAGTTCCTGGCCTTCGTGGGTCGCCGGGACGGCCAGGGTTTCCAGCAGTCGGCCCGCCAGCTCGGCGGCGGCGGCGGGCTGGTCGCCGGCCGCGACCTGGACGACGATGAACTCGTCGCCGCCGAGACGGGCGGCGAACGACGGCGCGGTCAGGCTGTCCTGCAACCGACGCGCGGTCTCGACCAGCAGGGCGTCGCCCGCCAGGTGACCGTGCAGGTCGTTGGCTTCCTTGAAGTGGTCCAGGTCGATGCAGATCAGCGACAGGCTCTCGCCCGAGGCCTCGACGCGGTCCAGGGCCGCGGCCAGCTTGGCCTGCAGCGAATTGCGGTTGGGCAGGCCGGTCAGGCCGTCGTGTTCGGCCAGGTAGCGGATCTTCTCCTCGGCCGAGCGGCGCTCGCGCAGATCGCGGACGGCCAGCACGGTCAGGCCCGAGGTCTCCTGCCGCGCGCCGTCGTCCATCAGGCGCGAGAACACCTCGACCGGGATCGCGCGTGCGCCGTCGGCGGGCTGCAGCACGCCTTCGCGACGCACGCCCTCACGGGTAGGCGCGTCGGTGTCGAAGGTCAGCAGGTTGGACAGAGGCGTCCGCAGCAGGCCGTCCAGCTCGACGCCGGCCAGTTCGCAGAACGCGGCGTTGGCGTCGTTGATCCGGCCGTCCTGGACCACGACGATGCCTTCGTAGGCGGCGTTGGCCAGGCGGCGGATACGGTCCAGGGCCGAGCGGCTGGTCGAGGACTCGATCGCCACCGCGCCCAGGCCGCCCAGGATGATCATGCCGGTGATCGAGGTCACGGCCAGGGTCAGGATCGCGCCCGACAGCATCTGGTCGGGCACGTTGATCGACGGATCGGGGACGATGGTGATCGCGCCCATGCCGATGAAGTGCAGCGCGCAGACGCCGACGGCGAGAACGGCGCCGCCGCCCGCCTGCGCGAGCATGGTGCGAGCCCGCCCCGCGAACTGAAGGGCGCCCGCCGCGCCGATGACGCCGGCCAGCACGGACAGGGCGATCATCGCCTGCTCCCACTGGACGAAGCCCTGGGTCACGAAGGCGGACATGCCGGTATAGTGCATGGCGGCGATGCCCATGCCGAGGATCAGGCCGCCCGCGAAATCGTTGGTGCGCGTGCGCTGGGCCGAGGCCACGGCGAAGCCGCCGGCCATGAACAGCACCGCGATCATCAGCGACAGCAGGGTGCCGGAGGGGCTGTAGCCGGTCTTCAGGCCGGGGCTGTAGGCGACCATGGCGATGAAGTGGGTGGCCCACACGCCCGAGCCGGACACCAGGCCCGTCAGCAGCAGCCACGCGGCGCGAACAACGCCCTTGGCCCCGCGCATGCGCGAATAGAGGCGGAACGCCGTGAAGCACGCGGCGAAGCAGATCAGTCCGGCGACCACGACCAAACGCAGGTCATGCTCTGTCGTCAGGCAGGTCAAAACCTTCAGCACGCGCAGGTCCCCCAGGGAATTCGTCCTATGAATACCGGGGAAGATGCAAAAAAAGCGTTGCGCCGGAAAACGCGCCGCCGAACGGGGCTTTTTACAGTCCCGCCCGCGCCGCGTGCCAGCGCCAGGCGCTGCCGAGAATGGCGTCCAGGTCTCGGCTGGGCGACCAGCCCAGCACCCGCTTGGCCAAGCCGTTCTCGGCGACCAGCACCGGGGCGTCGCCCTGACGGCGCGCGGCCTCGACCACCGGCAACGGCCGGCCGGACACGCGCTTGACGCCCTCGATCAGTTCACGAACCGTCGTGCCGTGGCCCGTGCCGAGGTTGAAGCTCCCCGTCTCGCCGCCGGCCAGCAGGTAGCGCAGCGCCAGGACATGGGCGTCGGCCAGGTCGAGCACGTGCACATAGTCACGCACCGCGGTGCCGTCGCGGGTGTCGTAGTCGTCGCCGAAGATCGTGAAATGCTCCCGCCGCCCCAGGGCCACGTCGATGGCCAGGGGGATGGCGTGGGTCTCGGGCTCGTGCCACTCGCCGATACGGCCTTCGGGATCGGCGCCGGCCGCGTTGAAGTAGCGCAAGGCCACGCTGCGGAAGCCGACATAGCGGGCGTAGTCGGCCAGGGCCTGCTCGACCATCAGCTTGCTGCGGCCATAGGGGTTGAGCGGGGCCTGAGGATGGTCTTCCGCCATCGGCAGGCGCACCGGATCGCCGAAGGTGGCGCAGGTCGAGGAGAAGACCAGCGCCTCCACGCCCGCCCTGCGCGTCGCCTCGATCAGGGAAATAGCCCCGCCGACATTGTTGTCGAAGAACTTGCCGGGGTTCTTGACCGACTCGCCGACCTCGATGCTGGCGGCGAAGTGCAGGACGGCGACCGGCTTGTGGGCGGCGAACACCGCGTCCAGCCGCGCGCCGTCGCGGATGTCGCCGACCTCAAGCGGGCCCCACTGGACATGCTCGCGGTGACCGTTGGACAGGTCGTCGAACACGACGGGTTGGAAACCCTCCTGCGCCAGGCGCAGGCAGGTATGCGATCCGACGTAGCCCGCGCCGCCGGCGACCAGAACTGATTTCACCACCACGCCCCCGGGTTCATGAAAGGCCGCCCCCGGCTCGACGACCGCGGACGATGCGCTGGACGCTAGAAGAACCGCTCGCCGATACGGATCGTGTCGCCCGGCGCGGCGGTCGTGCTGGGATCCAGCGGATACTTGCGTTCCTCGGACTCGCCGTTGCGCTTGATGAAGACCTTGCCCTTGTCGGCGCGGTAGGTGAATCCGCCGGCCGTGGCGACGGCGTTGAGCACCGTCAGTCCCGAAATGTAGGGATAGGTGCCGGGCTTGGAGACCTCTCCCAGAATATAGTAGGGCCGGAAGTTCAGCACCTCGGCGCTGACGCGCGGCTCCTTCAGGTAGCCGTCGCTCAACGAGTTCTGCACGGCCTCCTGAAACTGTCGAACGGTCAGGCCCGAGGCCTTGACCTCACCGATCAGCGGCAGGGAGACCATTCCGCTGCCCGTGACGAAGAACTCGCCCGACAGGGAGGTCTCGCCATAGACCGTGACCCGGACCTTGTCGCCCGAACCCAGTTGATAGTCCGGCTCGACGGCGGCGACCGGCGGCGACCCGGGGGCGACGGCGGCGGCCGGCGGCGCGGTCTGGACCTGGGCGATGGAGGGCGCCGCGCCGAAGGTAACAGCGGCGATAGCCAACAGGGCCATCGCTGAAAGGTGGATGCGTCGCACGACGGGCATCGATGACATCTCAAAAAAGCGTTCGTCCCTGTTCACGCGTCATGGCACGCGGACAATGCAGCGACAAGCTCTCACACCTAGGTTCTGTGAGACTTTCGAGCTTGAAGGATCACCGGTGAACCTTCCGTAAGACGAACGGCCGTCAACACGCCCGTCGCATAGGCGCCTGTGTCGACATTAATACGCGAGGGACCAATGAACGGCTCTTCGTCGGGCGTATGCCCATGGACGACAACGTAATCCAGGCGGTGGGGTTGCGACAGGAAGTCACCCCGGATCCACATCAAGTCTTCCGGATTCTGACGGTCCAGCGGCACGCCTGGGCGAACGCCGGCGTGGACGAACAGATAGTCGCCATAGACCGCCGAGAGTTCCAGGCCGCGCAGGAAGGCCAGGTGCTCCGACGGAAGGTTCCGTTGCAGCGCCACCTGGACCTCATGCCAGACCTCGGGCTCGGCGCGGGAAGCCGGCCTATTGACGCCGTAGGAGGTCAGGGTCTCGCCGCCGCCGAACTCGACCCAGGCCGGTCCGGCCTCGGGGTTCTCCAGGAACGACAGCATCGTCTGCTCGTGATTGCCCATCAGGGTGCGGACCTGGAAGCCGTCGCGCGCCGCCATCGCGCCGAGCTCGATCAGCCGGTCGATCACCCCCTTCGACATCGGGCCGCGATCGACATAGTCGCCCACGAAGACCAGCACCGGCTGGTCGCCGCGCTTCAGGGCGTGGAAATCGCGGACGATGATCTCCAGCAACTGGTCCAGCAGCTCGAGCTGACCATGAACGTCGCCGATCGCATAGACGGCCGGGCCGCCCGTCGAGACCGCGCGGGCGGCTTTAGCCCGTGGTCGAAAAAGTCTGAACACCATCACCTGACCATCGCGCCGGAGGGCGCTGGATTGACGCGGGCAACCTGCCCCAAACGCGCCCCGCCTTCAACTCGCGAACCCATTCGTTACCGATAAATAAACCACACCATTAAAGGTGCAATTTACACCCCAATTACTTGTCATTAATATTAATATCCAAATAACTATGCTGATTGACCGTTAAACTACTAAGTTATTTGAGCTGATATTTAGGCCTGAAGAGCAATTTAGTCTCGAATTAATTGTCGAGACTGGCCATGAATATCCGCTCCATACTTCTTAAATGCAGCAGCGCCGTGGTTTTTCTTTCGCTGACCACGGCGGCGCATGCGGAACGACTGGCGTTCATGCCTTTGGGCGAGAGCGCGGCCCCGCCGCCCGGCTTCGTCGATCTTTGCCAACGGGACGAAAGCGCCTGTGGAAGCGGCGCCGCGGCGCCCGCGATGACGCTCGCGGCCTCGACCAGCTTTCTGACCACCTCGTCCATCGACGGCGCGCCGTCGGTCGCCCAGTTCGCGGTCGACGCGGCCGACAGCGGCCCCGCCCTGCTTCAGGTCGAACAGCTGCAGGCCTTCACCCCGACCATCGACCTCACCTTCATGCCCGCCGGCGTGCTGGAGAGCGCGGACCGCCAGACGGCGGAAGCTGTCGCGCCCGTGGCCCCGGCCGAAGCGACCGCGCCGAGCCAACCGCCCAAGCCCGCCTTCCTGGACAAGTCGCAGATGAAGCTGGTCAACACGCTCAACCGCGACGTCAATCGCGAGGTCCAGAAGGCCAATGACTTCGACCTCTACGGCCTGCTGGAGTTCTGGTCGCTGCCGCGCGTGATCGACGGCAAGATGTATGGCGATTGCGAGGACTACGCCCTGGAGAAGCGGCGCCGGCTGCTCGCGGCGGGCGTCCCGGCCGAGGCCATGTCGATGGCGGTCGCCGTCACGGCGCGCGGCGAGAGCCACGCTGTCCTGCTGGTCCGCTTCGAATCCGGCGACTGGGTCCTGGACAACCTGACCCCCTGGGCCACCCCTTGGGGCGACCTGAACTATCGCTGGATCGAGCGCCAGGCGCCCGGCTCGCTGGAGTGGAAGAAGGTCGCCTGAGGCGACGGCCTAGGCGTCGACGGCGGCGATCCCAGGATCGCCGCCTCACCTCACGGCCTCACCGCACTAGCGCTGGAGACCGGCCCGAACGAAAACGCCCCGCGGAGCACCGCGGGGCGTTTTCGCATAGAGATGGATCGCGTTCTCAGATGAAATAGCGAATGGCGGCGATCAGCCAGATCCACAGACCCGCGGAGGCCAGAGCCGCCAGGCCAAGGCCAACGGCGCGCGGCCAACGGCGCGTGACGCGCGGTTGGGCGACGTTCAAACCGACGAAAGGCGTCTGGGCGGGGATCATGGACATGGCGGTCTCCTTGCCATGAACACTAACGGGTCAGCCCTAAACGTCATTTAACGGACAAGGTTTAGGCAACTTAACGATTATCTATGGTTAGCGATTGGTTTATTGGCGACGCGGCAATTCCCTTGCGCTAAAAGCTGCGTGACGATCTCGGATGAGGTTCCGCGATGAGTAGGGGAGCAGTGCGGTGAACGGGGGAGCGAACACTGAAGTGCTGAAACACGACACTGCGGAATTTATTTCTCCAGTGGCGGCGGATCCCATCAAGCGCGTTTGCGACATTTTGGCGTCAGCTCTGCTATTGGTTTTCTTCGCGCCGGTGCTCTTGCTGGCCGCGCTGCTTATCAAACTGGAATCGCCGGGCCCGGCGCTGTTTCGGCAAACCCGAGGCGGCCTGAACGGGCGCACGTTCACGATCTTCAAGCTGCGCTCGATGCGCGTCGAGGAGAACGGCGACAAGGTCGTTCAGGCCCAGCGCAGCGACGATCGCGTGACCAACATCGGCCGCCTGATCCGCGCCAGCAGCGTCGATGAGCTTCCCCAGCTGATCAATGTGCTGCGGGGCGACATGTCCCTGATCGGGCCCCGTCCTCACGCCCAGGCGCACGACACCTATTACGGCGCCCTGATCCCGACCTATCACCTGCGCTTCCAGGCCCGACCGGGCCTGACGGGCCTGGCCCAGATCAGCGGCCTGCGCGGCGGCACCACCGACGTCGAGGAGATGGTCGCCCGCGTGAAGGCCGATGTCGCCTATATCGACAACTGGTCGCTGATGTCGGACCTGCGGATCGCCCTGCTCACCGTCCCCCACCTGCTGCTCGCCAAGAACGCCTACTGAGGCTTGGCGGCTCGGCCCGGGCCGCTAGTTCAGAGGCGTCTTGGGTTCCAGCCGGAGCACCGTGATCTGCAGCGCCATGCCGACCCGTCCGGCCGGGTTGTGCAGGCTGTTGGCCATGGCGATGAACTGCCGCTTGGCCGGTCGCCGACGCCACTCCGCCTGCATCTGATAGATCGTCTGCTCCCGTGTCGGGGCGCTCAGCCGATTCCAGTTCTCGTAGGCGAACAGCGTCCGCTGCTTGAACAGGCTGGTCTGCAGCGGCGCGACGGCGAACGAACGCTGAAGCGCGTGATCGGCGGGCACGTCGCGATGCAGCGCCGCGTCGACGGCCGCCCGCCTCAGCCACGCCGCGCCTGACGCCGGTCGCATGGCGAGTTCGCGCGTGCTCAACCGGTCGAGCCGCTGAAGTTGTTCCGCCGACGGACCGGGCTTGGCCAGGCCGATCTCGACCGCGCGCGCCAGGGCGTCGGCCGGGGCGGTCGGCCAGTCGGCTAGGTCCCCGCCCGCCTTGCCCGCGACCAGGGGCGCGGCCACGAGCACAGCCACCAGCCCGACCACCAGGCCCCCACCCGCGGCGACGCCGACGGGCCATTCGGGCGCCTTGAGAGCCTCCCGCGCGCCCCGGCGGCTGGCCACCATGCCGCCGACGACGCCGAGGATCAGGGTCGCCAGGGCCTGGATCGCGGGAACCTGCAGCGCGAAGTCGGTGATCCCGTGAAGCAGGAACGCCACGGCGGCGCAGAGGGTGGCGCGGCACCAGATCCCCGCCGTGTCGGTTCGGAAGCCGCCCTTCAGGATCGGCCAGGCCAGCCAGAGGAACAGGGCCAGCATCGCGATCGAGCCGACGACGCCGCCCTCTTCGAGCCACTGGAGGTAGAGGTTGTGGACGGCGCGGACCTCGAACAGCACCGGCAGGCTCTCGCGGGTCATGACCAGCTGGTTCACGGTCGGAAAGGCGCCCAGGCCAAAGCCGCTCCAGGGCGTGGCGCGGAACGCCTCCCAATGGATCGCGCTGATCGTGGCGCGCAGGTCCGCGTCGCGTCCCGCGACGCTGAGGCGTTCGGCCAGGCCGTCGACGCTGCGCAGGGTCAAGGCCGCGATCAGCAGGATCGCCGCGACCGAACCCAGGATGACGCTGGCGCGCGCCCGGTGGCGCTGGGACAGGGTCTCCCAGATCAGGAAGAAAGCCCCGCCCACCAGGACGGCCGCGATGCCGCCCCGCGAGGCGGTGAGCAGCAGGGCCACGGCGAGCGCGGCGGAAGCGATCACGGCCAGGACCATCATCAGGTCCGGATTCCTAAGGCTGATCAGTCCCCCGCTGCGTCGCAGACGATGGGTCACCAGCCCGAAGGAAAGCAGCAGACCGCCGCCCAGCACGGTCGCGGCGCTGTTGGGGCTGAGCAGGGTGGCCGCGAGCCTCGTGGCGCGACGCACCGACACCTGGTCGAGGAACGCGGCGGCCGCATAGGCCGCGACCGCGAACACCGCCGCGCGGAGGAACCAGCGGGCCCGCGCTTCGGACAGACCCATGATCCGACCCGTGACGAACAGGCAGGCCAGACCCAGGAATCCGATGACATTGAGCACCAGAGCCGACCGATCGAGGGTCAGGCTTCCGGCGACTTCGGGCAGATAGGACCAGGCGGGATGGGGGCCGTCCGGCCCCCAGGGCGTCAGCGGCCAGAGCACGGCCGCCATCAGGACGGCGAACAGAATGGCGGAGACCTTCCAGTCCTTCAGCCGCCGAAGATCCCGGCGGGCCCAGGCGGAGGTCGCCAGCAGCAGGACGAGGAATGCGGCGTAGAGACAGGAGAACAGCGCCGCCACGCCGACGTCGCTGGCCCCGAAAGCCATCACCGCCAGGAAGACCAAGCCGAGCAGCGCGACGGCCCAGAGCTGTTCGGAAAGCTCCAGGCGCCTGCCGCCGCC
This sequence comes from Caulobacter sp. 05L422, assembly GCF_056397765.1. Taxonomy (NCBI): domain Bacteria; kingdom Pseudomonadati; phylum Pseudomonadota; class Alphaproteobacteria; order Caulobacterales; family Caulobacteraceae; genus Caulobacter; species Caulobacter sp. 05L422. Next base: position 25,138 of record NZ_JBFTOB010000036.1, read on the forward strand.
GCGGGGTTCGGCCTCCGATTTCGACGGCGGCCGCGCCGCCAGCCTAGTCCGCATAATATTTGCGATAGCTCTTGTAGTAGTAGTTGGCGTCGCCGTAGCCGTAGCGGGACTGGGCGTTCAGATCCATCTGGGTCAAGGCCACGCCGGCCAGGAAGATCCCACGGCCCTGGAGCAGCGAGACCGCCGAGGTGATGGCCTTGACCGGCGTCTTCTTCCAGCGCGCCAGCATCACGACCGCGTCGGCATGGGGCGCGAGGATCCGGGTGTCGGCGACGGCCAGCAGCGGGGCGGTGTCGAGCAGCACCACGTCGAAACGCTGCCGCAGCTCCTGCAGGAGGCGCAGCATGGCGGCCGAGCCCAGCACGTCGCGCGGCGTATAGGCCGACTTCGCCAGGGGCAGGACCTGCGCGCCGCTCGCGTCGGTGACCAGGGCCTGGTCCAGGGTGCAGACCCCGTTGAGGACTTCGATCAGTCCCTGGGCCGGAACGGTCGGCAGGAAACGGTTGATCGCGCTCTGGCGCAGATCGCAGTCGACCACGACGACGTTTGCGCCGGAGGTCGCCAGCGTGCGGGCCAGCGAGAAGGTGGTGGTGGTCTTGCCTTCGCCCGGCAGGGACGAGGTGACCAGGATCACCTTCATCGTCTCGCCGACCTTCGAGAACAGGATGGCCGCCCGCAGCTTGCGGAAGCTTTCGGCGAAGCTCGAAAGCGGCTTCTCCAGCAGATAGTCGGCCGGGTTGATCTTGCGCGCGGACTTGGCCCCGTCGATGGACGAGCTGAGCAGCGGCACGGCGCCCAGATAGGGCAGGCCCAGGCGGCGTTCGACCTCATCCTCGGTGAACACCCCGGCCATCAGGATCTCGGCCAGGACGATGGCGGCGCCGCCCGAGGCCAGGGCGAACACCAGGCCGAGCGCCAGGTTCAGCGACGGCTTGGGATAGCTCGGCGAGGACGGGATCTTGGCCCGCGACACCACGCGGGCGTCGGCCTGCTCGATGCCCTGGTTGGTCGAGGTCTGCTTGAAGCGGGCCAGCAGGGATTCGTAGAGGGTGCGAACCGACTCGGCCTTGCGCTCCAGTTCACCCAGGCGGATGCCGGCGCGGTTGTTGCCGGCCAGGGTGCCCTTCGACGTCGCGACGCTGCCGGCCATCGAGCCGGTGCGCTGCCGCGCGACCTGGGCCTGGGCCTCGAGGTTGGAGATGATGCGGCGGATTTCAGCCTGGATCTGGCTGTCGATGTCGGCCAGCTCGCGCTTGGCCTTTAGCAGGTCGGGGTGGCGATCGCCGTAGCGGCCGCTGAGGTCGGCGACCTTGGCGCTCTGTTCGGCGCGCTGCTGGCGCAGTTGCTGAACCACGGGCGAGCCCAGGGACTCGCCGACGTCTTCACCGTTGCTGCCGCGCGCCAGCTGGCTGCGGGCGATGCTCAGGCGGGCGTCGGTTTCGGCCTGCGAGGCGCGCGCGCTGGCGAGCTGCTGGTTCAGGCCGGAGATTTCCTGCTCGGTGAGGGTCGCGCCCTCGGCGCTGAGCAGATTGTTGGCGATCTTGTACTGCTGAACGTCGGCCTCGGCCTGTTGCAGCTGGCCGCGCAGTTCGCCGACCCGGGTGTCCAGCCACTCGTTGGCCTTCTTGGTCGCCTCGAACTTCGCTTCGAGTTGTTCGGTCAGATAGAGATCGGCGAAGGCGTTGGCGATCCGGGCGGCCTGTTCCGGATCCTTGTCGGTGTATTCCACCTGGATGATGTAGGTCAGGCCCGAACGACGGACGGCCAGGTTCCCCAGCACGCGATCGACCACGGCCTCCTTGCGGCGCTGGACCTCGTCGGAACTCGGCGCGGCGGTCGGCGCGATGGCCTTCTTCACCCAGGGAAGCCACGAAGCGGGCCCGCTGGCGCCCTTCAGGCTGGGATTGAACGCCGGATTTTCTTCAAGCTTCAGCGCCTCGACCACGCGGCCGGCCAGCGATCGCGAACGCAGCACCTCGACTTCGGTGTCGACGACCGAGGAGTCCGCCGGAAGACCCGACAGCACCGCGTTCATGTCGGTCACCTGTTCCTTGCGGACGTCGAGCATCACCTGCGCGCCGGCCGTGTAACGAGGCGTTTCCTGCAACGTGTAGAGCAACACCGCGACGAAGACAGCCAACGCCACGGCCGCGAACAGACGGAGTCTGCGGCGGAACGTGGCGATGATGACGTTCAGGTCAAAAGGCAGCCCCGATTGAAAAGGGGCCGCTTGCTGAGTCTCGAAGGCCGAGCCGTCCATGGGTACTCTCATAATCAGACGGGGCTAGCCAGACGCGTCGTTTAGAACTGCAGAGCGAGGGAAGCCGCGATCTTGTTATCGTCGAACGACGAGGACCTGGCGGTCCCCTTGGAGTCCTGCTTCAGGAAACTGTAAGACAGAACCAGGCCGACGTTACGATTCATCAGATAGGTTGCGGAAGCATTGAACCCGGTCCGCTTATCATTGCGGTCGATGGAACGGTAGTCGTCCTTCTCGTAGTTCACCAACGCCGAAAGCAGAACATTGCGCATCAGTTCGTGGTCAATTCCGGCCCCAACTGTGGCGGCGATGTAGCCTTGCGAGCCGACCGCGACCGATTCCTCGATCGTGCGGGCGCCGTTCAGGGTCACCGTCGTCAATTGGGTCGGGAACCACTCCACACGCCCCAGGGCGTTGAAGCCGTCGATGTCGGTATAGATCGGGTTGTCGTAGGACTGCTTCATGTAGCCGCCCTCGAGGCTGCCGCGGATGACCTGCGACAGTTCGAAATTGGCGCCGACCGTGGCCGTGTAGCCGTCCGAGTCACGACCGGCGATCGCCAGGTCGTAGTCTTTCTTGTTGCCCATGACCGCCAGGAACAGGGCGGTGTCGGGGCTGACGGCGTATTCGGCCTTGCCGCCGAAGCGGAACTCGTCGCGGTCGCGGGTGTCTTGTTCGATCACGCCGCCGGCGGCGTTCTTCGCGTCCTTGTAGTCGTAGGCCTTGCTGTTGAACGAGCCCAGCAGCCGCAGACGGTTGAATTCCTTGACGCCGGCCACGTCGGCCGTGGTCAGGGTGTATTCCACCGGCGACACGGCCGCCGCGAACGAGGTCGGAGCGGTGCGCGGCTCGTACAGGTCTTCGTACCGCAGCGATCCGGTGATGTTGGAGCCGCGCTCGATGTCCAGCCGGCCGTTGACGCCCACCGTGTACTCTTCGGTGTCTTCCGAGCCGAAGTCGGCGTAGCGGTTGATCGAGGCCGAGGCGTAGGCGCCCAGGGCGTGACGCGACCAGTTCGAGCGCGCCGCCACCTCGGGCTTCACGCGCCAGATCGTGTCGCTCTCTTCGTCGATCGCCGTGGCGTAGATGTTGTCGTCGCGTTCCGCCGACAGGGTCACGCGGGGATAGACCGTGAAGCCGCCGGTTTTGATGCCGATCGCCTCATAGTCCGGCCGGGGCCGCTGACGGACGCTGACGTTCTTGTCGCGGCGGAAGTTCGACGAGACGGTCGAACCAACGCTCTGATTGTCCTGAGCCGAAGCGGCGCAGGGCACGACAACGGTAAGAGCGACCGCGACTGCGGCCGAAGTGAAAAGTTTCATATTCTTATCCCCACCTTCGGAAGCCGGTCGGTTCCTTCAGGACAAACACACCAAGACCAAAGAAACGCGACCGAACGAGCCGTTATCGGCTTTTAGCTGCCGCAGTAGGCAGCGATGACGCCAGCACAAGGATCGTAGGCCGCGGGAGCAGGACCGCCGCCGCCCGTGCCTTGAAGACTGACCAGAACGCTGACGCCGTTGCCGCCGTCGGTCGACGCCGTGACGGTCGCCGACTGGCCCGTGGCCTTCAGCTGAGCGACGACGGCCGGCGCGTTGGCGACGGCCTGGGCCATTTCCGGCGAGATGCTGGCGGCGATCGCGATGGCGACGCCGGCGCTGATGATGCCGTTGGTCACGGCCAGGATCAGGGCGGCTTGGATCACTTCCGGCGTAGCGCCGCTCGAGGCCAGGGCCGCGGCGACCGCGGTCTGGATGGCGGTGAGCTTCTCTTGCGCGGTGAGGTTGGCGAACCCGGGGGCGGCGGCGGCCTGACGGGCGGCGGCCGAGATCACCGCCTGCAGCGACGCGGCGGTCGGCGCGGTTGCGGCCGGCGGGGTCTGAGCGAAGGCGGTGTGCACGCCCATGGGCGCGACGACCAAGGCCAACCCAGCGATGACGGCTCCTAGATGACGCGATGACATGGGACGTATCCTAGTTAAGATTTCGCCAACCCTATAATGCGGCATTTGCGAACACTCCAGCCTTATCTGTGAGTCAACGCCCGCAAGAAGCCAGATTCTTTTGGCCTGATGTCTCTTCGCCCAATTGGGGAGCGATTCTTAGTCAACACGCTGAAACAGCCAGCATGGTAAACGCCAGTCTTAGGTACATAGTCACCCGAGGCCAGTTCGTTCCCTCTGGAATTTCGCCCTGAGCGAGAATTCGTGTTTCTTCATCAGTGATAAAAATTTCGATTATTTGTCACTGATGTGCATAACGGGCGTTATCGATAACCCCAACCTGTGCGCGAGCTCCGGGCGGATTCCGGCCGGTAGGCGCGCTCGATCGGTGGCCCGGCCGAGAGGGCGGCCCCTTTGATGCACTGCAACATAACACGGCCCACATAACGGCGCTATACGTTGTGTGGGGTGTCGCCGCTTCCGCATGAGCTGTACGGCGCCTCGACAACCCTAGGCGCCGGCCCTGCGTCGCGACAGCTGGTGCTCGCGCCAGCTGATGAACAGGGTCGAGACCACGACGACCGCCGCGCCGATCAGCACCGCCGGGCTCGGCGTCTCGTGGAACAGCACCAGACCCGCGATCACGGCGAACACCAGGCGGGTGTAGTCGATCGGCGCCATCACCGCCGCCTCGCCCGCCTCCATGCCCTTGATGTAGCAGCCCTGGGTGAGAGTGCCGATCACGCCCATCAGGGCCAGCAGCCCCAGGTCCGGCAGGCTGGGCCAGCGCCAGACGAACAGGGCCGGCGGGATCGAGAAGACCAGGCCCAGCCCCGCCGCGTAGACCAGCAGGGTGAAGGGCGAGTGGTCGCGCGTCATCACCTTCATGCCGGTGATGGTCAAGGCGAACAGCAGGGCCGAGGCCAGGGCCGCGGCCTGCGGCCAGCCCAGCCAATGGGCCGCGCCGGCCCCGCCCGGCTTCAGCATGATCAGCACCCCGGCGAAGCCGACCAGGGCCGCGCCGATCCGCAACGGACCGATGGGCTCGCGCAGCACCAGCGCCGCCAGCGGCACCAGCCACAGGGTGCGGGTGAAGGACAGGGCGTTGGCGTCGGCCAGCGGCAGTTCCTGATAGGCGTAGAACGCCAGGATCATCGCCAGCACCCCGGCGCTGGACCGGAAGACCAGTATGCCCGGCCGGGTCGTCCGCAGGGCGCCGCGCCAATCGCGGGCCACCAGCGGCAGCAGGATGATCGCCCCGGCCAGCTGCCGGTAGAAGGTCTGCAGCGCGGCCGGATAGCCCGCGCCCAGATACTTGATCAGCGTGGTCATGGCGGTGAACAGCACCGCCGAGGCCAGCATCCATAACGCGCCGCGCAGGTTCGGCGTCAGCCTGGACGCGAAAGCCCGTCCAACCGCGACCGGATTCACTGGGCCTGCGTCTGCGCGGCGACCATCGCCGCCCGCATCTGCTCGGCCTGTTCCGGCGAGATGCCCATGGCCGACAGCAGCGGCGAGGGCGCGGCGCGGTCCCAGGCGTGACGGCCGCCGATCGTGACGCCGCCGTCGACCACGATGTGGGTCCCGGTCACGAACTCGGAATCGTCGCTGGCCAGGTAGAGGGCGGCGCGGGCGATGTCGTCCGGCAGGCCAGCCTTGGGGATCGGCTGGATCTTCGGCCCGACCTCGGCGACCCGGGCCGCCATCTGGTCGGCGACCTCGCGCGGCAGCCCCATCGAGGCGCCGAAGATCGAGGTGGCGATCAGCCCGGGGCAGATGGCGTTGACCCGGATCTTCAGCGGCGACAGCTCGGCCGCCGCGCACTTGCTCATATGGATCACCGCGGCCTTGGCGGTGGAATAGGCCAGGGGCCCGAAGCCCGCCTGCAGGCCGGCGATCGAGGCGGTGTTGATGATGCTGCCGCCGCCGCGCTCCAGCATCAGCGGCAGGGCGTGCTTCATGCCCAGCACCGGGCCGCGCAGCAGCAGGGCGAAGGTGGCGTCCCAGCCCTCGGCGGTCATGTCGGCCACGCCGTTGGGCGCCCCGCCCATGCCGGCGTTGTTGAACAGGATGTCGAGGCCGCCGAACGCGTCCTTGGCCAGCTCCACCGCGGCGGCGATCTGGCTTTCGTGGGTGACGTCGCAAGGGGCGAAGCGGACCTGGTCGGGGAAACGCTTCTCCAGCATCTCGCCCTTCTCGGCCTGCAGGTCGGCGGCGACGACCCTGGCGCCCTGGGCCACGAACAGCTCCACCGTTCCCAGCCCGATGCCCGAGCATCCGCCGGTGATCACCGCAACCTTGCCGTCCAGACGTCCCGTCATGCGCCGCTCCCATTGGCCGCGCGCGACCTCTGGAGGACGGGCCGCTGCGTCAGGCGCGACTATCCTGGCGCGGCGACGCGCCCCTGGCCAGAACTAAGTGAACAGCGTTCAGGCTTGTTGGCGAGCCGGCGTCGACTGCAGCCGGTTGACCACCAGGCTGAACAGCAGCCAGACCGCGCAGGGCACGAGGAAGACGGCCCAGGCCAGGACGAGGCCGGCCAGGCCGAACACCGCCGCGACGCGTTGCGCGATATTGGGTCGCTCGGCCTTTCGGCCACGCGACGGCATGTAGATCTTCAAGCTCATCGTCCCCCCAGAACGTCAGAGCGCGCCAAATCAGCCGCCCGCACGTATTCCGCGCGGAGGGCTTCGGAGCTATCGGGGGAAGCGGCCTGCCTCACAAGCGCTTTCCCCAAATCGCGTATAGCCGGACCCAGCAGGTGCCACGGCTCGACGCAGTAGCGGGTGAACAGGCGCTGGGGATCGACCATCAGTCGGAACAGCCATTCCATGCCCACCTGCCCCATCCAGCGGGGCGAGGCCAACTGGACGCCGGCCTCGTAGTCGAACGCCCCGCCGACCGTGAAGCTCACGCAGGGACCCAGCTTGGCCTGGTTCTCGAGGATCCAGATCTCCTGGCGCGGCATGCCCATGCCAACCAGCACGATGTCGGGCTTGTAGGCGTTGATGGCCTCGACCACCGCCTGGTTCTCGGCCGAGCCGGGGGCGACGTCGAAATAGCCGTGATGGGTGCGGATCTGCGCGCCGGGCCAGTCGGCCTGGATGCGTGCGGTCGCCTTCTCGCCGACGCCCGGGGCGCCGCCGACGAAGAACACCTTCCAGTTCTCCTGGATGGCCCGCTCCCAGAAGGCGTCGCGCCAGTCCAGATAGGTGCAGCGATGGAACCGGCGGCTGGCCCGGCCGACGATGCGGGCCCAGAAGATCAGCGGCACCGAGTCGACCTCGATCAGGTCTGACTTGCGGAAGAACTCGGCGATCTTCTCGTCCTTGCGGACCAGGTACAGGCTGTGGAGGTTGTGGTTGGCGACGACGGCGCTTTCACGCGCGGCGATCTTGCCGGCCACGAAATGGAACACTTCCTCGGGACGGACCAGGTCCATCGAGCCGCCGAGAACCTGCACCCGCTCTTCGGGGCGGCGGTTCAAACGGAAGTTCTGACGCACCTCTGGAGAGAATGCGTCCCTCGCTGGAAGAAACATCTGGCCCCAACTCCGACGACTTGGGGCGCAGGTTTACAGCAACAGGCTTAGCTATTTCCCAAGAAGGATGATTAGCGAGGCTTAACCTTGAATTCGTGCTTTACAGATTGATTCACCATTTAAACAACTGACAACACATACGGGCCGCTATCATTCTAAGACTTCAATCTTGGCTAACGACGACCCGTATGTGTCGAGTTGTCGCGGACTAATCGTTGACGACCACGACCTTGCCCATGGCCTTGCGGCTGGCCAGGTGGGCGATGGCGTCGCCGGCCTTGGCCAGGGGGAAGCGTTCGGAGACGTACGGCTTGATCTTGCCGGCCGCGTAGAGCGCCATCAGGTCCTTGACGTTCTGCACGTGGCCCTTGGGATCGCGGGCCACCGAGGCGCCCCAGAACACCCCGACGATGTCGCACGACTTCAGCAGGGTCAGGTTCAGCGGGATCTTCGGGATGCCCGACGGGAAGCCGATCACCAGGAAGCGGCCGTTCCAGCCGGCCGCCCGGATCGTGGCCTCGGAATAGTCGCCGCCGACCGCGTCATAGGCCACGTCCCAGCCGTTGGGACCGCAGGCGTCCTTGATCAGGGTGGCCAGGGCCTTCTGGCCGTCCTTGTCGAACGGGCCGCGCGGATAGACCACACCGGCGTCGGCGCCGTGCTTGATGGCCAGGTCGACCTTCTCCTGACTGGAGCAGGCGGCGATGACCCGCGCCCCGGCCGCCTTGCCCAGCTCGACCGCGGCCAGGCCCACGCCGCCGGCCGCGCCCAGCACCAGCAGGGTCTCGCCGGCCTTCAGATGGCCGCGGTCCTTCAGGGCGTAATATGAAGTGCCGTAGGTGAGGATGAAGGCGGCGGCCTCGTCGAACGGCATGTCGTCGGGGATCGGCGTGCAGCGCGCGGCGTCCAGCGCCACCTGCTCGGCCATCCCGCCGTGGCCGGTCGAGGCCAACACCCGCTGGCCGACCTTCAGGGTCGTGACGCCCTCGCCCACGGCGGTGACGACGCCCGACACCTCGCCGCCGGGGGCGAAGGGGCGCTCGGGCTTGAACTGGTACTTGTCCTCGATGATCAGCACGTCGGGATAGTTGACGCCGCAGGCCTTGACGGCGAGCACCACCTGGCCGGGGCCGGCGACGGGATCGGGAAGCTCCTCCAGCACCAGGGTCTCGGGTCCGCCGACCGCCTTGCTGAGCACCGCCTTCATCTCGCCTCTCCCGTCTTTCTTCGTTAAGAGCGCGGACGCTAGCGCAGGCCGCCCGGCCAAGGAAGCAGAATGTCAAACAAACGTTTTACTCTCGCCCTGCACGGCGGCGCCGGTCCCAAGCGCGACCATGACTACAGCGTCGAGATCGCCCACATGCGCGGCCTGGTCGAGGCGGCGCGCGACCGGCTGGCGGCGGGCGCGGGCGCCCTGGACGTCGCCGTCGAGACCGTCGTCGCCCTGGAGGCCTCGGGCCTCTACATCGCCGGCAAGGGCGCCTCGCCCAACGCCGACGGCGAATACGAGCTGGACGCCAGCCTCATGGACGGCGCCACCCTGCGGGCCGGTTCGGTGGCCGCCCTGCAGGGCTTCGAGAGCCCGATCCTGGCCGCTCGCGCCGTGATGGAGAGGACCCCGCACGTGATGCTGGCCGGTGAAGGCGCCATGGCCTTCGCCCGCGAACAGGGACTGAAGGCGATCGACGATCCCGCCACCTGGTTCACCCACGCCGGCGCGTTCGAAGCCAACCATGCGCCGGACATCCTGCCCACCGGCACCGTCGGCTGCGTGGTCCGCGACGCCGAGGGCCGACTGGCGGCGGCCACCTCGACAGCCGGGGTCTTCGGCAAGCTGCCGGGCCGGGTCGGCGACAGCCCGATCATCGGGGCCGGGGCCTGGGCCGACGGACATGCGGCGGTGTCGTGCACCGGCCAGGGCGAATATTTCATCCGCACCGCCGTCGCCGCCCAGATCGCCCACCGGGTGCGGTTCGGCGGCGAGAGCCTGGAGGCCGCCGCCCGGGCCGCCATCCAGGGCGTGGCCGAGCTGGGCGGCCACGGCGGACTGATCGCCGTCGACCGCGAGGGGAACGTGGCCATGCCCTTCGCCTCGAGCGGCCTCAAGCGCGCGGCGCTGCTGCCGGATGGAACGATCGTCGCCGAAGCGTTCTAGACCCTCGTCGTTCGCCGTCGGAATCCGCTGCTTCGCCCAAGGCAAAACGGCGGACCAGGGACCGCCAATCGGCTCGGCGCATTGAACGCTGGATTCTCGATCGATAAGAGTGACCGCATGCATGAACACGCCGGCCGCCAGGCCCGACCCGAAGACCTGATCGATCTGGAGGCGCTGACCCGCGCCTATTACGAGGTCCACCCCGATCTTTCGAACGTCGCGCACCGCGTCGCCTTTGGCACCTCCGGGCATCGGGGCTCGAGCCTGGACGCGGCGTTCAACGAGGATCACATCCTGGCGGTCGCCCAGGCGATCGTCGAATACCGCGCCGCCCAAGGGATCAACGGCCCCGTCTTCGTCGGCCGCGACACCCACGGGCTGTCGGAACCCGCCTGGCGCACGACGCTGGAGGTGCTGGTCGCCAACGGCGTCGAGACCCTGATCGACTCGCGCGACGGCTTCACCCCGACCCCCGCCGTGTCGCACGCCATCCTGGCCTACAACCGGACCCATCCCGGCCAGGCCGACGGCATCCTGCTGACCCCGTCGCACAACCCGCCCCGCGACGGCGGCATCAAGTACAATCCCCCGTCCGGCGGACCGGCCGGCGGCGAAGCCACCTCGGTGATCGCCGCCCAGGCCAACCAGTTGCTGGAAGGCGGGCTGAAGGACGTCAAGCGCATCCCGTTCGAGCGCGCCCTGGCCGGCGCCAAGCGCTACGACTTCCTGGCCCACTATGTCGACGACCTGCCCAGCATCCTGGACCTGGACGTCATCCGCGCCGCCGGCGTGAAGATCGGGGCCGACCCGCTGGGCGGCGCCAGCGTCGGCTACTGGGGCGAGATCGCCGATCGCCACCGGCTGGACCTGACCGTCGTCAACACCCAGGTCGATCCGCGCTGGGCGTTCATGCCGCTCGACACCGACGGCAAGATCCGCATGGACTGCTCGTCGTCGTCGGCCATGGCCAACCTGATCCAGGCGATGGCCGGCGGCGCGAAGTACGACGTCGCCACCGGCAACGACGCCGACGCCGACCGCCACGGGATCGTCACGCCCGACGCCGGCCTGATGAACCCCAACCACTACCTGGCCGCCTCGATCGCCTACCTGTTCGCCAACCGTCCGGCCTGGGGCGCGAACGTGGCCGTGGGCAAGACCCTGGTTTCGTCCTCGATGATCGACCGCGTGGTCGCGGGCCTTGGCCGCCGCCTGCTGGAGGTGCCCGTCGGCTTCAAGCATTTCGTGCCGGGCCTGCTGGACGGCAGCGTCGGCTTCGGCGGCGAGGAATCGGCAGGGGCCTCGTTCCTGCGCCGCGACGGCACGGTCTGGACCACCGACAAGGACGGCCTGCTGCTGGCCCTGCTGGCCGCCGAGATCCAGGGCAAGACCGGCAAGAGCGCCAGCCAGCTCTACGCCGGCCTGACCGATCAATACGGCGCCCCCGCCTACGCTCGCATCGACGCCCCGGCCAACCGGGCGGAGAAGGCCCGGCTGGGCGCCCTGAGCCCATCCGACGTCAGCGCCAAGACCCTGGCCGGCGAGCCGATCACGGACATCCTCACCGCCGCCCCCGGCAACGGCGAGGCGATCGGCGGCCTGAAGGTGACGACGCAGAACGCCTGGTTCGCCGCGCGGCCGTCGGGCACGGAGGACGTCTACAAGATCTATGCGGAGTCGTTCCTGGGTCCGGAGCATCTGAAGTCGGTGCAGGCCGAGGCGCGTGAGGTCGTGGCGGGGGCGTTGAAGGGATGAAGCTCGTCCCCCCATGGGGGAGGAGCTTTGGCGCGGCGAACACTTGCCCCCTACGGACCGCTTCGCGGTCGTCTTCCCCCAAAGGGGGAAGAGGGCGCGCGTTCTCCTCCGCCCCCTATGGGGGCGGACAGACCGCGAAGCGGTCAGGTGGGGGCAAGTGTTCACCGGCACGATCTCTCATACTCACGCGGTAAGCCGCTGAGCTGATGGAAAGGGTCGCGGAGCGCCGGACATCGTCCGGAGATCTTTGAATGAATACCGTTTCGACGAAGCCGATCGCTCCGCGCCATCGTTATCCGCCAGCATCCGGTGGGCAGCCCTGTTGAGGCTTAGCCGGACCCGGTCTCGATCCCTT
>NZ_JBFTOB010000037.1:0-33475 GCF_056397765.1 Caulobacter sp. 05L422
GTGACCTTGTCCAGCTGCTGGATGGCCTCGTTGATCTGCGAGGCGCCGATGTCCTGCTCGCGGCAGGCGGCGCTGATCTCGGCGACCAGTTCGGCGGTCTTGCGGATGTTGGGCACCAGGCTGGTCAGCATCTCGCCGGCCGACTGGGCCGCCTTGACGGTGTCGCTGGAGACCGCGCCGATCTCGGTGGCGGCGGTCTGGCTGCGCTCGGCCAACTTGCGGACTTCCGAGGCGACGACCGCGAAGCCGCGGCCGTGCTCGCCGGCCCGGGCGGCTTCCACCGCCGCGTTCAGGGCCAGCAGGTCGGTCTGGCGCGCGATCTCCTGCACGATGGTGATCTTCTCGGCGATCGTCTGCATGGCGCTGACCGCGCGGTTGACCGCGTCACCCGAGATCTCGGCGTCCTTGGCCGACTGGCGGGCGATCTTCTCGGTCTGGGCGGCGTTGTCGGCGTTCTGCTTGATGTTGGCGGCCATCTCTTCCATCGAGGCCGAGGCCTCTTCGGCCGAGGAGGCCTGCTCGGTGGCGCCTTGCGACACCTGCTCCGAAGCCGCCGACAGTTCCTGCGAACCGGCCGAGACGTTCTCCGAGGCCGAGATCGCGTCGGCGACGACGCCGCGCAGACGCTCGACCATGATGTTCACGTGACCCAGCAGGTCGCCGATCTCGTCGTTGGTGGTGATGTCGATGGTCTTGGTCAGGTCGCCGTCGGCGACGGTCTGCACGGCGTCGGACGCGCGCTTGAGGCCCTTGCTGACCGCGATCGAGATGTAGAGGGCGGCCCCGACGGCCAGCGCCAGCGACACCGCCGCCAGGCCGATCAGCAGGTTGCGCACCTGGGCGAAGTCGGCGTCGGCCTTGCTGGTCGCGGCTTCCATCTGGCCCTGCGAGAGCTCGACCAGCTCCTGCACCTGGGCGGCGGCCTCGGTGACGGCCTTGCGGCCATCGCCCATCGACAGGGCGGCGGCCGCCTGGTCGTTGTTGGCGACGGCCAGGTCATAGACCCGGTCGTGCACGTCGATCAGCCGCTCCCAGGCGCCGCCCAGGGCTTGCCACTTCGGCTTGCCCTCGGCGCTGGCCAGGCCCTGGGCCTTGGCCAGCAGGGTCTCGAAGCTGCGCTTTTCCTTCTCGATCGTGGCCTCGTAAGCCTTCACATCGTCCGCCGAATTGACCAGCACCATGTTCTTTTCGGCCCGCACCACATTGAGCATGTGAATGTTGAGCTGCTGGGCGGCCTCCAGGCGGGTGGCGGGACCGTCGACCAGGGCGTTCAGATCGCGATTGGTCGTGCTCAGGCTGTTGATCCCGAACAGGGTCGCGACCAGGAGCAGCGCGATGACCAGGCCGAAAGCGAGGCCCAGCTGCAGTTTGATGGTGAAGCGCATGGTTAGCTCCGGTCGGTCAGCGTTGCGTGGCGTTGATAGGGGTGATCGAGGCGACGGACCGGCCCCGGGCGGCGAAAATCTGTTCGAGATCGGGGATGACGATCAGGTCGCCCCCGCGCCGCGCGAGGCGACGGATGAAGTCCTGGCGCCAGCTCATGCCGACGCGCGGGGCCTCTTCGGTGGTGTCGTGGGTGATCGAGGTCACCTCGTGCACCTTGTCGGCCCGCAGGCCGATCAGGGTGGGCTCGCCGTCCAGGTCGTGCTCGATGACCACGATGCGGCTGTCGATGGTGGGCGCGGCGGCCTCCATCTCGAAGGCCAGGCGCAGGTCGACCAGCGGCACGACGCGTCCGCGGAAATTGATCACCGCCCCGACGAAGGGCGCCGAGCCGGGCACGGCCGTTTCCGGCTGCAGGTCGAGGACCTCGCGCACCAGCCCGGCCTCGAGGGCGAAGGTTTCGCCCTGCAGGTCGAAGGTCAGGGCCTCGATCGCGCTGTCGGCGGCTTCACCGGTCATGTCTGGAGCCCTCATCAACCGACGGCCTTCAGCTGGACGTCGGAGCGCTGGCCGGCCGCGACGAGGTGGTTGATGTCGAGGATCAGGGCGACGCCGCCGTCGCCCAGGATCGTCGCGCCCGAGAAGGTCCCGACGTCGGCATGGAAGCTCGACAGCGGCTTGATGACGGTCTGGTGGTCGCCGAGGATCTGGTCGACGACGAGGCCGACCCGTTCCTGGCCGACCGCGACCACCACCACCTTCTGGTGCGGATCGGGGGCCAGGCCGGTGGCGAACAGCGACCGCAGGCGGATGAAGGGCACCAGTTGGTCGCGCAGGGTGATCAGGCTGCGGCCGGTGGAGCGCCTGTCCTGCTCGACCGACAGCTCGACGCATTCCTCGACCGCGGCCAGCGGGATGACGTAGCGGCCGGTCCCGACCCGCACCAGCAGGCCGTCGATGATCGCCAGGGTCAGAGGGATGCGCAGCGAGACCACCGAGCCCTCGCCCGGCGTGCTGGACAGTTCGATGGAGCCGCGCAGGCCCTCGATGGTGCGCTTGACCACGTCCATGCCGACGCCGCGGCCCGACAGGTTGGTGATCGCCGCCGCCGTCGAGAAGCCCGGCGCGAAGATCAGCTGCAGCAGGTCGCTGTCGCTCAGCACCTGGCCGGGCTGGATCAGGCCGTTCTCCTCGGCCTTGGCGCGGACCCGGGCGCGATCGACGCCCCGGCCGTCGTCGGTGATGGTGATCACCACCTCGGCGCCGGACTGGCGAGCCGCCAGCACGATCTGGCCGGTCCCGGACTTGCCGGCCGCCAGGCGCTGCTCGGGCGTCTCCAGCCCGTGGTCGGCGGCGTTGCGGATCAGGTGGATCAACGGATCGGCGAGACGCTCGATCACTGTCTTGTCCAGCTCGGTCGTCTCGCCCTCGGTCGAGAGCTCGATGGTCTTGCCGGTGTCGCGGGCCAGGTCGTGGATCAGGCGGCGGAAGCGGCCGAACAGCTGGGCGATCGGCACCATGCGCACGACCATCATGGTGTCGCGCATTTCCGAGGCCAGGCGCTCGATCTCCTCGGCGACGGCGCGCAGGGCGATGTCGCTGCTGGAGGCGGCCAGTTGCTTGAGGCGCGACTGGGCGATGACCAGCTCGCCCACCCGGTCCATCATCTCGTCGAGGCGCTCGGCCGGCACGCGGACCGTGTCGCCGCCGGCCTTGCGGCCTTCGCTGACCGGCGTCTCGTCCTTGGCCGAGGCGGCGACGGTTTCGACGATCGCGGCTTCGACGACGGCGGTTTCGACCGGAGCGGCGCTGATTTCCTGGATGTCCAGGGTCATGTCGTCGATCACGAAGATGAAGACGTCCTCGATCGCGTCGCGGCCGTGCTTGGTGACCAGGGTCACGTCCCAGGCAAGGTGGCACTCGGTGGCGACCAGGACGTCGAAGTCCGGAACGGCGTCGGTGACGGCGACCACGGTGCAGTCGCCCAGCTCGCGCAGCTCGTCGAGCAGCGGCAGCGGACGGGTGCCGTTGACCAGGGCGTCGGCCGGCAGGCTGAACTTCACGCGCCAGGTGTTGAGGGCCGGGGCGGCGGGAGCGGCGGCCACGGCCGGATCGCCGGCGCTGGCGACGACGCGGTGCAGCTCGGCCAGCAGGGCCTCGCCGGTCGCCTCGGAGGCGGGACGCCCCTCGGCCAGGGCGCGCATGTGGTCCTGGGCGGCCAGGACCGCGCCGACCAGCTCGGGCGTCGCGGCGACCTCGCCCTTGCGGACGCGGTCGAAGGCGGTTTCGCAATGGTGGGTGAAGGCGGCCAGGGCGTCGAAACCGAACATGGCCCCCGACCCCTTCAGGGTGTGGAGGCCACGGAACACCGCGTCGACCAGATCTCGATCCCCCATCCCGTTCGCTTGGGGACGATGCGCCAGGTCGAGCAGGCCCTGCTCGATCTCTTCCAGCAGTTCCTGGGCTTCCTGACGGAAGGTCTCGACGGGATCGAGGTCGCTCACTTGGCCAGAACCTTCTTGACGACCCGCACCAGTTGTTCGGGATCGAAGGGCTTGGTCAGCCAGCCGGTCGCGCCGGCGGCTTTCGCCTGAGCCTTGATCTCGGCGTCGGATTCGGTGGTCAGGAACAGGATCGGCACGCCGGCCCCGGCCGGGCGCTGGCGCAGCTCGCGGATCATCTGCAGGCCGTCCATGACCGGCATGTTCAGGTCGGTGACGATCAGGTCGAAGCCGCCGGCCGCGCCCTTGTCCAGGCCGTCCTGGCCGTTCACCGCCTCGGTGACGGCGTAGCCTTCGCCGCTCAAGGCGATCTTGATGGCCTGCCGGATGCTGGCGGAATCGTCCACGGTGAGGATGGAAGTCATTGGGCGGTCCCTTGCAGCCAGAACTGCGCGCGCTCGGAAGTTTCGTTGTCGAGGAAGCCGCCGCGTCGCAGCACCTCCAGTACTGCTCCACCCGCGGAATGACGCAGCGTAAGGTCACGTCCAGTCTCGGCGGCCTTCCGGCGCGCGGATTCGAGAAGTTGGACAAACGTCAGATCGGTTTCGCTCACGCCGTCGATATCCACGACAACGGGGCCGTCCTGTCGCAGGACCGCCCCCAGCTCGTCGTGAGCTTGAGTAATATTGGAAACCGTCACATCACCGACAAATGAGATCAGGTTGTTCTCGACGCCTGCCAATAACATCAGCCCCCGCTGGAAATAAATATCGGCGTTACTTGACTTCTTTTTCTACAGGTAACTTGTCGGAGCCCAATTAAATTAGGGTAAACGGGACAACCTCAGGGGGAGCGGCATTTTGTCCTTCCCGTCGCGGGCCGCTCGCGAGGCGCCCTCGCAGGTCGCCCGGGCCTCCCGCCGCCCAGGAAAGCTGGAGACGGCCGCGCCTCGCGACCCATGAAGAGTCAGGGCCGGAAGCACCGCCCGAGAGCCCTTCAGCGCCCCATCAACCGCGTACGAAGATGTTCCGCAGCCACTGCGAGCCGGCCTTGGCGGCCTGGCCCCAGTCTTCGCTGTCGTCCAGCGCCTCGGGCTTGTAGCCCCAGGGATTGAACAGCTTCAGCCGGTTGACCTTGAAGGCCGCGACGTTGCGCGTGACCAGGGTCAGGCCGTGTTCCAGCGCCGTGGCCGCCAGCAGGGCGTCGCGGGCGTCCGTCAGGTGCACGCGGCTTCGCCCCCGCACGACGGCGGCGTCGACCGCCAGGATGCGCCCCTCGAAGGCGACGGCGACCTGATCGTTCAGCCAGGTCCGCAGGGCCAGGCCCGCCGCCTTGTCCTTGCGCTCGACCCGCGCCGCGCCGGTCTCCAGCTCCAGCAGGGTGATCGCCGAGATGAACAGGCTGGACCGGGCGACGCCGGCGGCCCAGCCGGCCAGGCCCGCGTCGGTCCCGCCGGCCTTGGCGTTGCGCAGTTCGAAGACGATGTCGGTGTCGAGCAGGTACATCAGCCGCGCCAGTTCACGGGGTTGTCCCAGGTCTCGTCCGACCGTGTCTCGGCGACGTCCAAAGCCACCGGCGCGGCCATGGCCAGCAGGTCGACGATCGTCTCGCTCTGGCCCGACAGCTTGCGATAGGTCTCGATGCTCATCAGCACATGGGTGGTCTTGCCGCGGTCGGTGACGAACACCGGCTCGATCCGCGCCGCCCTCTTGGCCTGGCTGACATCCTGGTTGAAGTCACGACTCGAGATGACTTTCATGTGCCTACGTACCTACATTGACAAGGCTGTCTTGTAGGTACGTTACTACATTGTGTCGTTCGGGCAACAGGAAATTCGTCAGCAAAAACAATCTTCTGCGCAGCCCGGTCAAAATCGCTTTTTCGTCTTGCCTCGAAAACTCAACTCTGCGCGGCTTGAGTTCAACGGCGGGCAACGCCGAAGGGATTCAACAGGGGGGACACACGTGTCCGACATCATTTCAAGCCTCATCGCCACGGCGGGAAGCATCCTCGCGCCGCACGGCCCGGCCACCAAGGTCGCCGCGCACAGCTACACGCCGGGCGACTTCAGCATTCACTTCTTCCTGCAGCTGGCCGTCATCATCCTGGCCTGCCGCGTGGTCGGCTGGCTGGGCCAGAAGCTCCTCGCCCAGCCCCAGGTCGTGGGCGAGATGATCGCCGGCGTGGTGCTGGGCCCGTCGCTGCTGGGCCTGCTGTTTCCCGACTTCCAGCTGGCGCTGTTCCCCAAGGAAACCAAGAACGTGCTGTACGTCGGCGCCCAGTTGGGCGTGGGCCTCTACATGTTCATGGTCGGCACCAGCTTCCAGGCCGGCCACTTCAAGGCCAAGGCCAAGAGCGCCATGAGCGTGTCGTTCGCCGGCATCGCCGCGCCGTTCCTGATCGCCGCCCTGAT
The DNA here is from genome assembly GCF_056397765.1 of Caulobacter sp. 05L422. Taxonomy (NCBI): domain Bacteria; kingdom Pseudomonadati; phylum Pseudomonadota; class Alphaproteobacteria; order Caulobacterales; family Caulobacteraceae; genus Caulobacter; species Caulobacter sp. 05L422. The sequence goes on from NZ_JBFTOB010000037.1 coordinate 6,238, forward strand.
CACGCCGTTCCTGCTGAAGGTCCCCGGCCTGTTCGCCCCGACCATCAGCCAGGGCAGCGCGACCCTGTTCATGGGCGCCTGCATCGCCCTGACCGCCTTCCCGATGCTGGCCCGGATCATCAATGAGCGCGGCCTGGCCAAGACTTCCCTCGGCACGCTGTCGCTGACGGCCGGCGCGTTCGACGACGCCGTCTCCTGGTGCGTGCTGGCCGTGGTGCTGGCGACCTTCGGCGGCGGTCCGGGCGTGGCCGTGCTGGCCATCGGCGGGGGCGTGGCCTGGGTGGCGTTCGTCACGATCCTCGGTCCGAAAATCCTGGCCCCGCTGGGCCGCATGGTCGAGCGCGAAGGCGAGATGAGCCACACGGTGCTGGCCCTGGTCCTGCTGGCCTTCTGTGTCTCGGCCTTCCTGATGGACGCCGTCGGCATCCACGCGATCTTCGGCGGCTTCATCCTCGGCGTGGTCATGCCGCGCGGCAAGCTGGTCGAGGAGCTCAAGCGCAAGGTCGAGCCGATCGCGGTCATCTTGCTGCTGCCGATGTTCTTCACCTATTCGGGCCTGAACACCCGGATGGACATGGTCAATTCCCCTTCCCTGCTGCTGATCGCCCTGGGCATCCTGGCCTGCTCGATCCTGGCCAAGTGGGGCGCCTGCTACGCCGCCGCCCGCCTGACCGGCGAGAACCACAGCACCGCCATGGGCATCGGCGCCCTGATGAACTCGCGCGGCCTGATGGAGCTGATCATCATCAACATCGGCCTGCAGAAGGGCATCATCGGCCCGACCCTGTTCTCGATGCTGGTGCTGATGGCCATCGTCACCACGGTCATGGCCAGCCCGCTGTTCGAGGTGGTCTACGGCAAGAAGGCCCGCGAATCCGGCGAGCTGGACGCCATCGACGGCGCGATCGCCAAGGCCGCCGCCTAAACCTTCAAAGTCGCCTCCCTAGGCCCTCGCTCCCCTGCCGGAGCGAGGGCTTCTTTTTTGTTGGATGACCGCTTCCTGCCAGTGGCGGGCATTCTGCCTGGTGTCCATTCCCGACTCTTCGGAGACGTTTCGAACGTCCTCCTGCGGCCTTACCGAGCAGGACGATCGGCAGGTCAGCAAGGGCGAGCGGGCTTGAGGTTGGCCGTCACCAGATCGTCATCTCGCGGTCTTCCACGCGCCATCAAAGTGTAGCGCGCCCGTCACCCCTGCGGCTTAAGCGCCTGTCACTCACATCCGGGGGACAAGATGCTCAAGCCGATCATCATGCGTAGACTTTCGGCTGGCCTTATGGCCAGCGCCAGCTTCTCGGCGCCGCTGTTGGCCCATGCGCAGGAGAGCGCTACGGCGGTCGAGGAAGTCGTGGTGACCGGCCAGCGCGAGGCCCAGCGCGCCGCGATCGCGGTCAAGCGCGACGCCTTCACGGTTTCGGACGTGGTCTCCGCCGACGACATCGGCAAGCTGCCCGACCACAACACCGCCGCCGCCCTGCGCCGCATCCCCGGCATCTCGGTGATGGAAGACCAAGGCGAGCCGCGCTTTCCCGTCATTCGCGGCCTGCGCTCGACCTATAACCGCACCACCATCGACGGCGCCCTGGTGGCCTCGGTCGATGAGAGCGGCCGCACCGTGCCGATGGACATCGTGCCCTCGGTGATGGCCGGCCGGCTGGAAGTCATCAAGACCGTGACCCCCGAGAACGACGGCAACGCCATCGGCGGGGTCATCAACGTCACCACCCGCAGCGCCTTTGACGCCGGCCGCCCGTTCTTCAACGGCATGGCCTCGTATGGCCATTACGAGCGCAGCGGCGACGTGCGCAACGACAAGCCGTCCTACCGCCTGGCCTTCGCGACGGGCCGCACCTTCGGCGCCGAGGACCAGTGGGGCGTAGTGATCGGCGCCTCGCAGGAGCAGCTGGACTACGACATCCCGCAGGTCGAGGCCGCCGACCCGTCGGTGCGCGAATACACGGCCGCGGGCGCTCCGGTGCTGTCCGGCGCGGCCAACGGCAACGGCATCCAGGTGCCGTCCCAGCTACGCCTCTTCTGGTACAACAACACCAAGCAGCGCAGCGGCGTGAACGGCAAGATCGAGTACCGGCCCAGCGATGACTTCCGCTGGGAGGCCTCGGGCCTGTTCTCCCGCATGGAGGACGACGAGGAGCGGATCGAGTACCGCATCGAGCCGATCGGAAACGTCGCCAGCCAGACCCAGACCAGCGGCGCCTTCGCCCGTGGCCGCGGCATCATCCAGCTGAACCAGCCGATCACCAAGCGCGAGATCGGCCTGGCGCGGACAGGCTTCGCCTGGCAGTTCGCCCCGCAATGGAAGGCCGACGGCGATCTGGTCTATTCGCAGGCCGGCCTGGAAGTGCCCAACGAGTCGGTGGAGTTCCGCACCGTCGACGCGGCCGGCGCCAACTACGCCTTCACCTACGACACCACCAACCCGCTGTTTCCGGTGTTCAAGCCGGTCAACGAGGCGGCTCTGCGCAATCCCGCCAACTACGTGCTGCAGCAGCACCGCATCGCCTTGACCAAGACCGACGAGAAGACCGGCCAGGCGCGCTTCAACCTGGCCTTCGACGATCAGGGCGGCGACCGCAACCTGAAGGCCAAGATCGGCGGCGTGCTGCGCTCCACAGAACGCCAGTTCAACAGCACCCAGCTCAACTATCGCGCCGGAACGGGCTTCACCTACACCCTGGCCGAGGTCGACGCCGCGGGCCCCACCCAGTTGATCGCCGACCGCTACCTGCTGACCCCGCGCATCGACGCGCAGGCGGCGATGGACTTCTTCCGGGCCAACCGCGCCAGGTTCACCGAGACCGTCGCCGCCCCGACCGGCGACTACAAGGTCACCGAGGACATCTATGCCGGCTATGCCCAGGCCAGCTATCGCATCGGCGACCTGACCCTGCTGGGCGGCCTGCGCTACGAGAAGACCAAGGTGGAGTCCGACGCGGTCCGCAACACCGGCGGCGTCCTGACCCCGGTTTCGAACGACGGCGACTATGGCAATTGGCTGCCCAGCGCCCACCTGGAATGGAAAGCGACCGACAAGCTGATCGTCCGCGCCGCCTGGACCAACACCATCGGCCGGCCCGACTACGGCTCGCTGACCGCCAGCGAGAACCTGAACTTCGACGGCAGCCAACCGACCCTGTCGCGCGGCAATCCCGGGCTGAAGGCGCGCGAAAGCGAAGGCTTCGACCTGTCGGTCGAATTCTATCCGACCGACGGCCTGATCTCGCTGGCGGTGTTCAGCAAGGACATCAAGAACGAGATCTTCACCCTGTCCTCGACAGAGAACCTCAACGTGGGCCGAGGCGTCGAGCCTGTGCTGGTGTCGACGCCGCGCAACGCCGAAACCGCCAAGATCAAGGGCCTGGAATTCGCGGTGCAGCAGGCCTTCACGTTCCTGCCGTCGCCGTTCGACGGCTTCGGGTTCAACGGCAACGTGACCCTGCTGGACACCGAGTTCACGTTCCTGACCTCGACCGGTCCTCGGGTCACGGGCCTGTTCCAGCAGCCCGACATCACCACGAACGAGTCGATCTACTACCAGCGCGGACCGTTCGAGGCCCGCGTGTCGCACAACTACATCGGCGGCCAGCTGGAAACGATCAACGACGCCAACGTCAATTCCGACCAGTATTGGAAGGGCCGTCACGTGTTCGACGCCAGCCTGTCCTGGCGCTTCGCCGACCATTTCACGGCGTTCGTCGAGGGGCAGAACCTGTCCAACACCGGCCGTCAGGAAGTAACTGGCCCCGGCCGCGCTTACCTGCAGGAATGGGCCAACTACGGCCGGACCTACTGGGTCGGCTTGGCGGTGAACTTCTAGCGCGCGTGACGGAGCAAGGCCGATGATTCTGCAACTCTTCGCGGCCCTGGCGCTGCAGGCCGCGGCCGTTCCGCCGGCCTCAGTCCCGGCCGACGCGCCCCCGCCCAAGGCCCAGACCCTCCGGCGCTATGACGGCGCCGCCAGCCAGGGCGCGGCGGCGGGTCCCAACGACGTCTATTCGGTCAGCAACTTCAAGCTGGTCCGCTTCGACAAGAAGACCGGCGAGAAACGCGCGGAGTGGACGGGCGAGAAGTCCCGCTTCCCGCACATCAACTCGTGCGCGGTGATCGCCAAGGACCTGGTCTGCGCCAGCTCCAACTTCCCCGGCACGCCCCATGTCAGCACGGTCGAGATGTTCGATCCCCTGACCCTGGCCCACCGCCGCAGCGTCTCGCTGGGCCTGGGCACGGGCTCGATCACCTGGGTCGACCGCCACGACGGCTTCTGGTGGGCGATGTTCGCCAATTACGACGGCAAGGGCGGCGAGCCCCCGCGCGATCACCGGCACACCACCCTGGTGAAGTTCGACGACCAGTGGCGCCGGCTGGAGGCCTGGGCCCTGCCGGCGACGGTGCTGGACCGCATCGCGCCGATGAGCATCTCGGGCGGCGGCTGGGGACCGGACGGCAAGCTCTATCTGAGCGGCCACGACCTGCCGGAGCTGTATGTCGTGCAGCTGCCGATGGGCGGCGGCGTGCTCGACCATCTCGACACCATCGGCATGGAGGCCGAGGGCCAGGCGATCGACTGGGACGAGAGCCAGCCGGGCGTGCTGTACGGCATCACCCGCCGGTCCCGTGAGATCCTGGCCATGCGCGTTCCGCGCCCGCGATAGCGGCTTCGCACCGTCGATCCGACGCGTAAGCCGTGGAGCGCCGGATGTCCGCAGCGACACATCCAGCGCGGCGTAGGAACCTCGTCGTCTCCTTTCGTCTCGGCTGAAACCCCGCACCTCAGGCCGGCTCGAGCGACCGGTCGAAGCCAAACCGGTTGATCTGGGCGATCAGGTCGCGGTGGCTGGGCAGGTCGTGGGTGGCGCGTTCGCCGAAGCTCTTGATCTTGGCGAACAGCTTGTCGGCCGCCGCCACGTCCGGGAACTCGCTGCGCCCCGGCGACAGGTCGGTTTTGAAGCCCATGCCGTACAGGATGTACTGGTAGTTGAAGAAGGCGAAGGTCTCGAGATCCAGGATGAAGTCGTAGCGGGTGGGCGGGCGCCAGCGCCACTGCTCCAGCAGGTCGACCAGCCGTTCCGGCATCGAGGCCGGGTCGGCGTTCTCCCGCCAGAACGGCTCGGTGCGCTGGCTCAGGCAGTAGTGCAGCTTCAGGAAGGTGATGATGTTGTCGTAGCGGGCGGTCATCAGCTCGTTGAAGCGGAAGGCCGGGGCGCTGATCGGGCCGTTGTGCGGGAACAGCTCGGCGATGATCGCCACCGCCGCCTCGATCAGCACCACGCCGGTCGATTCCAGCGGCTCCAGGAAGCCCGCCGACAGGCCCACGGCCACGCAGTTCTTGACCCACTGCTTCTGGCGATAGCCGGCCTCGAACGACAGTGTCCGGGGCGCGATCTCGACGCCCTCCCCCACATAGCCGCGTAGGATCGCGGCCGCCCGGTCGTCGTCGATGTGGTCGCTGGAATAGACGCAGCCGACGCCCCGCGCGCCGTTCAGGCCGATATCCCAGGTCCAGCCGGCCTCGTGGGCGGTGGCGATCGTGAAGCTCTGGATCGGCGCGTCGGGGCGGTCGTAGGGGATCTTGCAGGCCAGGGCCCGGTCGGCGAACAGGATCGGCCGCGCCGACTTGAACGGGGCCTTCAGCGCCTTGCCGATCAGCTCGGCGTGGAAGCCGGTGCAGTCGATGTAGAGATCGGCGTCCAGCCGGCCGTGCTCCTGGCAGACGACATGGTCGATGGCCCCGGTAGTGTCCAGCTCGACGCCGGTCAGCAGGCCCTGCAGGTGGCGCACGCCCAGCTCACGGGCCCGCTCGGCCAGCACCTGGGCCAGCTTGGCGGCGTCGAAGTGGTAGGCGTAGTTCAGGGGGCCGGAGAAGTTGCCCTCGTGCGGCCGCTTGGGCGCGCGCTGGGCGTCGGCGACCCGGGCCTGGATGGTCATGGCCTCGGCGAACGGCGCGCGCGTGGCCTCGTTCTGCAGCAGCCAATAGGGCGCCAGGCTCGTGCCGTCGGTCGAGAACGGGGCCTCGAACGGGTGGAAGTACTGGTGGCGCGCCCCGTCCTTGGGCGCCCAGGCCCAGTCGTTGAAGCGGATACCCTGCTTGAAGGTGGCCGAGGTCTCGCGGATGAACCGGGCCTCGTCGATGCCCAGGAACTGCAGGGTGGTGCGGATGGTCGGGAACGTGGCCTCGCCGACGCCGATGATGCCGACATCGGGCGATTCCAGCAGGGTGATCTCCAGGTGCGCCTGCTCGGTCACCCGCAGGGACTTGGCCAGATAGGCCGCGGTCAGCCACCCGGCCGTGCCGCCCCCGACGATCAGGATTCTTCGTCTACGATCCATGCCGCCTTGATAGCGCGCCACGCCGCGAAAGCGGAAAGCAAAGTTGGCGGTTACCGCCCCGGCCGCGCGAAAGCCGCCACGCGCTCACGAGCATGATGGACCGCGTTGCCGCCCGCCGTCGAACCCGTCCGGAACCCGCCCACATGGTTGGACAGGTCGGCGGCCTCGGCGCGCAGGGCGTGGGCGGCCTCGGTCGACTGCTGGACCATGGCGCTGTTGCGCTGGGTGACCTGGTCGAGCTGGTTGACCGCGACGTTGACCTGCCCGAGCGCCGAGGCCTGCTCGTTGGCCGAGGCGGCGATCTCGTCGACCAGGATGTCGATGGCGCCGACCTTCTCCACGATGCCGCGCAGGGCCGCGCCGGTCTTGCCGACCAGATCGACGCCCTCGCCCACCTGGCGGCTGGAGTCGACGATCAGGGTCTTGATCTCCTTGGCGGCGTCGGCCGAGCGCTGGGCGAGAGCCCGAACTTCCTGGGCCACCACCGCGAAGCCTCGGCCGGCGTCGCCCGCGCGAGCCGCCTCGACGCCGGCGTTCAGGGCCAGAAGGTTGGTCTGGAAGGCGATCTCGTCGATCACGCCCAGGATCTGCGAGACCTTGGCCGACGAGGCCTCGATCTGGGTCATGGCTTCGGCGGCGCGGGTCACCACCACGCCCGAGGCCTGGGCGTCGTCGGCGGCTTCCCGGACCTGGGCCGAGACGGCCTTGGCGCTCTTGGCGGTTTGCTCGACCGTGGCGGTCAGCTGCTCGACGGCCGCGGCGGTCTCCTGCAGGGTCGCGGCCTGCTGCTCGGTGCGCTCGGACATGTCGTCGGCGGCGCGGGCGATGTCGTCGGTGCCGGCCCGGATGCCCTGGGCGCCGCGCGACACCGCGTTCATGGCCTTGTCCAGCGCAGCGGCGGCGTTGTCGAAATCGGTCTTCAGGCGTTCGAACTCGGGCGACAGCGCGCCTTCGATGCGCACCGACAGGTCGCCCGCGGCCAGCCGCGACAGGGCCACGCCCAGGGCCGCGACAGCGGCGGCTTGCTGCCGCTCGGCGGCCTGACGCTCGGCCTCCAGGCGGTCGCGCTCTTCCAGCAGGACCGAGAAATAGGCCGAAACGGCGAGGTCCATGTCGAGGAACACGGCCTTGGCCACGGCCGAGACCTGTTCGGCCGAACCGGTGTCGGCCTTGCCGCCGCCGAACGGGCCGCGCCCAAAAAGCCCATTGGGGGAGGGCTTTCCCAGCACCGCGTGGATCAGCTTGTCCAGCACCAGGGCGTAGCCGCCGATCGACCAGCGCGGCTCCAGGCCGGCGCGGGCGTTGGACTGGCCGATGCGCTCGACCGCCTCCAGATAGTCGGCGCCCTGGTCGCCCGACAGCATCCGCCGCCAGTGCGCGACCTGCCGGGCCTGGGCGCCCTCGCCCCGTCCGTCCTTAATCAGGGCGCGCGTCTCGGCGAAGCCCCGCAGCTGTTCGTAGAAGCTGTCCAGCGCGCCGGGGATGGCCTCGTCCAGCGTCGGCTTGGCCGCCTGCAGCGCCGATCGCGACCGATGATCGAACCGCATGAAGCTCAGACGTTGGTCGAGCTGGTGTTTGGCGCTCATGCGGCGGGCCCCGAGTCTTGATTTTTCTTAGGGCGATAGCGGTGACCGGAATTCATTAACCAAGCTTGAAGCGTGGCCTTAGGTGAGCGAACGGGGGCAAGCCGCCCGCCCTATTCGACGAAAAAGTCGGGGCGCCGTCTTTCAACGGCGCCCCGCGCTCGCCCTGATGGGCGCTTGTCGTGGTCGATCGTCAGGTCAGGTTCAGGCGATCGGCGTTCATGACCTTGGTCCAGGCCTTCACGAAGTCCTTGGTGAACTTCTCCTGGGCGTCCGAGCTGGCATAGACCTCGGCGAGGGCCCGCAGTTCGGCGTGGGAGCCGAAGATCAGGTCAACGCGCGTGGCGGTCCAGCGGGACTCGCTGCTCTTGCGGTCATGGCCCGCGAAGGCGTTGACCGCCGTCGGGCTCCACGTCGTGCCCATGTTGAGCAGGTTCACGAAGAAGTCGTTCGTGAGCACGCCCGGGCGGTCGGTGAAGACGCCGGCCTTGGAGCCGCCGCTGTTGGCGCCCAGCACCCGCAGGCCGCCGACCAGCACCGTCAGCTCCGGTCCGGACAGGCGCAGCAACTGCGCCCGGTCGACCAGCGCCTCCTCGGGGGCCATGAACTGCAGGCCCTCGCGGCGATAGTTGCGGAAACCGTCGGACAGCGGCTCGAGCGGCGCGAACGAGTCGGCGTCGGTCTGTTCGGCCGAGGCGTCCATGCGCCCAGGGGTGAACGGAACCTCCACCGGCGCGCCCGCGTCCTTGGCCGCCTTCTCGACGGCCGCCGCGCCGCCCAGCACGATCAGGTCGGCCAGCGAGATCTTCTTGCCGCCGGCCGCCGCCCCGTTGAAGTCCTTCTGGATCCCCTCCAGCGCGCTCAGCACCTTGGCCAGGACGGGCGGGTCGTTGACCTCCCAGTCCTTCTGCGGCGCCAGGCGGACGCGCGCGCCGTTGGCGCCCCCGCGCTTGTCGGAACCGCGCCAGGTCGAGGCCGAGGCCCAGGCGGTCGAGACCAGTTCGGCCACCGAAAGGCCCGAGGCCAGGATCTTGCCCTTCAGGGCGGAGACGTCCTGGGCGTCGACCAGCGGGTGGTCCACGGCCGGGATCGGATCCTGCCAGATCAGGGTCTCCCGCGGCACCAGGGGGCCGAGATAGCGGCCGATCGGTCCCATGTCGCGGTGGGTGAGCTTGAACCAGGCGCGGGCGAAGGCGTCGGCGAACTGGTCGGGATGCTCGAGGAACCGGCGCGAGATCTTCTCGTATTCGGGGTCGAACCGCAGCGCCAGGTCAGAGGTCAGCATGGTCGGCACGCGCTTCTTGGCGCTGTCATAGGCGTCGGGAATGTCGGCCGGCGCGTTCTTGGCCTGCCACTGATGGGCGCCGCCGGGGCTCTTGCTCAGCTCCCACTCGAACTTGAACAGGTTCTCGAAGAAGTGGTTGCTCCACCGGGTTGGGGTCTGGCTCCAGGTGACTTCCAGCCCGGACGTGATCGCGTCGGCGCCGACGCCCGTACCGTGCTTGCTGCGCCAGCCCAGGCCGTGGTCGTGGATCTCGCCGCCTTGGGGTTCCGGACCAACGAACGAGGGGTCGCCCGCGCCGTGGGTCTTGCCGAAGGTGTGGCCGCCGGCGATCAGGGCGACGGTCTCCTCGTCGTTCATGGCCATCCGGGCGAAGGTTTCGCGGATGTCGCGGGCCGAGGCCTTCGGGTCGGGATTGCCGTTCGGCCCTTCGGGATTGACGTAGATCAGGCCCATCTGCACCGCGCCCAGCGCCGGATGCAGCTGGCGCTCGCCGCTGTAGCGCTCGTCGCCCAGCCAGCTGCCTTCGGGACCCCAGTACAGCTCCTCGGGCTCCCAGGTGTCGGCCCGGCCGCCGCCGAAGCCTAAGGTCTTGAAGCCCATCGACTCCAGGGCGACGTTGCCGACCAGCACATAGAGATCGGCCCACGAGATCTTGCGGCCGTACTTCTGCTTGATCGGCCAGAGCAGCCGGCGCGCCTTGTCGAGGTTGGCGTTGTCGGGCCAGCTGTTGAGCGGGGCGAAACGCTGCTGCCCGCCGCCCGCGCCGCCGCGCCCGTCGCTGGTGCGGTAGGTGCCGGCGCTGTGCCAGGCCAAACGGATGAACAGGCCGCCGTAGTGGCCGAAGTCGGCGGGCCACCAGTCCTGGGAGTCGGTCATCAGCGCGTGCAGGTCGGCGATCACGGCGTTCAGGTCGAGGGTCTTGAACTCCTCGGCATAGTTGAACGCCTCGCCCATCGGATCGGAGCGCGGCGAATGCTGGTTGAGGCTTTCGAGACTGAGATTTTGCGGCCACCACTCGCGGTTGCCTCGGCCGCGGCCGTGTCCCACGGGGCACTGACCTTGAACGCCGCCCTCGACATTCCCATCCATCGCTTTTCCTCCGGTTGGCTTGTGGCCGGTCGACGCCGACGGCGCCAAGTCAACCGCGATCCACCGATAGGTAAAATTGATTGTTCCTATCATCGCGATAGGCGACGCCATTCAAAGCGGGACCTGGGCGAAGGCCAAAGTCAGCTCACGGCGCAATTGGGACTTGGAGCGCGGAAGAGCCCTACGCCGTCCAGAGATAGCGCCAGGTCTCCGAGATCGCCTGGTCGCCCCGCGTCAGCCGTAGCGACAGCTCCATGTTCGCCGCCTTGGGCCGCACGCCGAACGCCACGCGAGCCGCGGCCTCGTCGGGATAGGGCGACAGGTCGCGCCAGACGATCTCGCCGCCCTCGGCCTGGAGGTCCATGGCCACCCCGTCCAGCCCCTCGGCCAGGGCCCCGCCCTGCAGGTCGATGGTGAACAGGCGCAGGCCGGCCTGGGCGTCGGCGCCGGTGCGGGTGCGGAACACCCGCGCGTCGGGGCTGGCGAAGCGTTCCTGGCCCCAGTGCAGGCGATAGCGCAGGTCGACCTGGGTTCCGGCCTTCCATGGGGCCTTGGGCCGCCAGAAGATGGCGATGTTGTCGTCGGTCTCCTTGGTGGTGGCCAGCTCGGCCAGGTGCACCGCGCCTTCGCCCCAGGCGTCCAGCGGCTCGACCCACAGGCTGGGCCGCAGGTCGTAGCGGGCCTGCAGATCGCCGAAGTCCTCCAACGTCCGGGCCCGCTGGACCAGGCCGAAGCCCTTGGGGTCCTTGTCCAGGAAGCTGCTGAGGCGATGGGCCTTGGGGTTCTGCAACGGCCGCCAGATGTGCTCGCCCTGCCCGTTCCAGATCGCCAGGCCGTCGCTGTCGTGCACGGCGGTGCGATAGTCCTGCAGCGACGACGGATCGGCGACGTTGAACAGGAACATGCTGCTCATGGCCGCCACGCCCGTCTTGGTCATGGTCGCGCGCGGGAAGATGCTGGCGGCGACGTCGAACGTCACGTCCTCGCCCGGCCGGATCGTGAAGCTGTAGGCGCCCGTGCAGCTGGGGCTGTCCATCAGGGCGTGGACGACCACCGCGTCGCCGCCGATGGCGGGCCGCTCGAGCCAGAAGCTGGTGAAGTCGGGGAATTCCTCGTTCGGCTCGCCGGCCCCGATCGCCAGGCCGCGCGCCGACAGGCCGTAGCGTTGCCCTCGGCCCAGGCTGCGGAAGTAGCTGGCGCCCTGGAACACCGCCACCTCGTCCATCTTGCCGGCCTCGTTCAGCGGCCACAGCAGGCGGAAGCCGGAAAAGCCGTTCCAGCCCTTGGCGACGTCGGCGTGTTCGCCCGGGATGTCGAACATCGCCGGGTCGAAAACGATCGGCCGCGCCAGGCCGGCGGCGACCTCGTAGATCGGCAGCGGACGCGGATACAGCCACGCTGGCGGGAAGAACTCGGCCCTGAACTCGGGCTGACGGTCCTTCCACAGGTCGGCTTCCGGGCGGAAGCGGATGCGGAAATACTCGTCGTAGGTCAGGCCCGTCATGGTCGGCGGCGCGGGCGGCTTGGCGAACGGCGCGGCGGCCAGGGCGCGGGCCTTGTCGCGCAGAAGGTCGACGGAAAACGCATCGCTCACCGCGGCGTCGACAGCGGGGGTCTGGGCGGAAGCCAGGCGGGGCGCCAGGGCCAGGACAGCCGACAGCGAAAGCTGGCCGAGCGCGGCGCGGCGGTTGAGCAGACTGGAAAACATCCGGGCCTTGTAAAGCAACGCCCCCGTTGCACGCCATACAACGCAGCTTTAGCGACAAAGCTCCGCACCATTCGCCCCATTTGCAGGCTGGCTGGAGAAGGTCGCTGGCGCGATGCGGCGCACCCGCCTATTCCTAGCGCGGCAAGCGTTGCAACAAGCCTGGCCTTGGCACGTTTGGGCTTGGTCGAGCGTGTTGGTAAGGTTCGACGGCGGATTACAGGGACCGACGAGACTTCATGGGCGCTCCGGCTGATTTCACCCTCAAGGAGACCGCCGGCCACACCACGGCCGTGCTCTCGGGGGACTGGACCGCGCGCGGCATGATCGACGCCGGCGAGCGCCTGGTCCACGCCATGGAGGGCTCCAAGGCCGTCGACCTGGACCTGCGCGACATCACCCGCTGCGACACGGCCGGCGCCTACGCCATCATCCGCGCCGCCGACGGCCGGATCAGCGCGGGCAAGATCCAGGCCGGTCCCCGGACCCTGCGCCTGCTGCAGCTGGTCGACGACGCCATCCAGGTCGAGCCCGAGGCCGCCCCGCCGCAGAAGGGCTTCATGGCCCTCCTGGAGCGTATCGGCCGCGGCGTCTACGGCCTGGGCGACGATCTCTACGGCACCCTGGCCTTTCTGGGTCACCTGCTGGTCGCCATCGGCCGCTGCATCGCCAAGCCCAGCCGAATCCGCTGGGCGCCGGTCGTGGCCCTGGCCGAGCGCGCGGGCCTGGACGCCATTCCGATCGTCGCTGTGACCACCTTCTTCATCGGCGCGGTCGTGGCCCTGCTGGGCGCCAACCTGCTGACCCAGTTCGGCGCCCAGGTGTTCGCCGTCGAGCTGATCGGCATCTCGGTGCTGCGCGAGTTCAACATCCTGATCACCGCCATCCTGCTGGCCGGCCGCTCTGCCTCCAGCTTCGCGGCCGAAATCGGCTCGATGAAGATGAACCAGGAAATCGACGCCATGCAGGTGATGGGAGTGGATCCCTACGAGGCGCTGGTCCTGCCGCGCTTCGCCGCCCTGCTGCTGACCATTCCGCTGCTGACCTTCGTGGCCACCCTGGCGGGCCTGGCCGGCGGCATGCTGGTCACCTGGACGGTGCTGGACCTGTCTCCGACCTTCTTCCTGCAGCGCATGCAGGACTCGGTGGGCGTCCAACACTACTGGATCGGCCTGTCCAAGGCGCCGGTGATGGCCATGGTCATCGCCGCGATCGGCTGTCGCCAGGGCATGGAGGTCGGCAACGACGTCGAGTCGCTGGGCCGCCGGGTGACCGCCGCCGTGGTCCACGCCATCTTCGCGATCATCGCCATCGATGCGGTGTTCGCCCTGATCTACATGGAACTGAACGTATGAGCCCGGCCCAGCCCCCCAAAGGCAGGTCCAAGGATTTGGCCGCGCCCCCGCCTCCGGCCGAGGAAGACGCCCCGTCGACGGCCGAGGCGCCGCCGATCCGGGTCACGGGCCTGGTCTCGCGGTTCGGCGACAACGTCATCCACGACGGCCTGGACCTGACCGCCGAGCGCGGCGAGGTGCTGGGCGTGGTCGGTGGCTCCGGCGCCGGCAAGTCGGTGCTGCTCAACACCATCATCGGCCTGAAGGTCCCCGACGGCGGCAGCGTCAAGCTGTTTGGCCAGGACATGGCCGACGCCTCGCGCAAGCGCTGGAACATCATCGAGCGCCGCTGGGGCGTGCTGTTCCAGCAGGGCGCGCTGTTCTCGAACCTGACCGTGCGCGAGAACGTCGCCGCGCCGCTGCATGAGCACACCCGCCTGCCCAAGGGCGAGATCGAGCACCTGGCCGACCTGAAGATCGCCCTGGTGGGCCTTCCCGCCCGGGCCGGCAACCTCAAGCCCGCCGAGCTGTCGGGCGGCATGCGCAAGCGCGCCGGCCTGGCCCGCGCCCTGGCCATGGACCCCGAACTGCTGTTCCTGGACGAGCCCACCGCGGGCCTGGACCCGATCAGCGCCGCGGCCTTCGACACCCTGATCAAGGACCTGTCCGACAGTCTGGACCTGACCGTGTTCATGATCACCCACGACCTGGACACCCTCTACGAGATCACCGACCGCATCGCGGTCATCGCCGACAAGAAGGTCGTCGCCACCGGCTCGGTCCAGGAGCTGGAGCAGAACGACCACCCCTGGATCCAGGAATACTTCATGGGACCGCGCGGCCGCGCGGCCGCCGGCAAGGCGACGCCGCCCCAGACGACACCGAGGACGAGCTGATGGAAAGAAACGCCAACTATGCCTTGGTGGGCGCGGCCACCCTGATCCTGTTCATGGGGCTGCTGATCTTCGCCGTCTGGCTGGCCAAACTGAGCTTCAACCAGGAATACGACCTGTACGACGTGCTGTTCGTCGGGCCCGTGCGCGGCCTGTCGGACGGCGGCGAGGTGCACTTCAACGGCATCAAGGTCGGCGAGGTCACCAAGATCGCGCTCGACAAGTCCGACCCCAACCGCGTCATCGCCCGCGTGCGCGTCACCTCGGACGTGCCGATCAAGACCGACAGCTTCGCCACGCTGGAGCCCCAGGGCATCACCGGCGTGAACTATGTGCAGATCGCCGCCGGCACGCCCGCCAAGCCGCTGCTGAAGAGCACGGTCAAGAGCGGCGAGGTGCCGGTGATCCGCAGCCAGCGCAGCGCCCTGTCCGACCTGCTGGAAGGCGGCGGCACGGTGCTGACGCGCACCATCGAGGCCCTGGACCGCATCAACCGCGTGCTGTCGGACGACAACGTCAAGACCTTCAGCGCCTCGCTCAGCGACATCCAGTCGGTCACCGCCGAGCTGCGCGAGCGCAAGGCGATCATCGCCGACGCCCAGAAGGCCCTGCAGAGCATCGAGGCCACCTCGACCCGGATCGGCGAACTGTCGGACTCGGTCAACGGCCTGGCCAACGGCGACGCCAAGCGCACGCTGAAGAACCTGGGCGACGCCGCCGACGAGCTGAAGGCCACGGCCAAGGACGTGCGCGGCATGGTCGGCAAGCTGGAAGGCCCGACCAATGATTTCGCCACCACCGGCCTGCCGCAGCTGTCGTCGGCGGTCGTCACCCTGCAGTCGGCCGCCGAGTCCCTGGACCGGCTGGTCAGCGAAGTCGAACAGAACCCGCGCGCCCTGGTCGGCAAAGCGCCGGCCAAGGAACTGGAGGTCAAGCCGTGAGCCCCCTGAACACCCCCCTGCGGTCGCTGACGATCGCCGTCACGGCCGTGGCCCTCACCGGCTGCATCAGCCTGTTCCCCAAGACCAAGCCCGCCGGCCTCTATCGGTTCGGCCATGTCGCGGCAGAGAGCTCCAGGCCGGCGACCGAGAAGAGCTTCGGGGTCTTCAAGACCCCGACGGTCTTCACCCGCGCCGCGATGAGCGACCGCCTGCTGTCGGTGACCGACGGCGAGGCCGCCTACATCTCCGACGCCCGCTGGGTCTCGCCGGCTATCGTGCTGTTCGACGAGGCCGTGGCCCGCGCCTTCGAGGGCGAGAACAGCCGCGCCCGCCTGGTCACCCGCGGCGAGGCCGTCAAGGCGTCCATGGCCCTGCGCCTGGAGGTCCGCTCGTTCGAGACCGACTATGTCGACGGGCCCAAGGCCGCGCCCGAGGTGCTGGTCGAGATCCGCGCCGTGATGACCCGCAGCAGCGACCGCGCTCTGCTGGGCGACAAGGTGTTCGTGGCTCGGGTCAAGGCCGCCGACAATCGCCTGAGCGCCATCGTGCCGGCCTACGACCAGGCCGTGGGCCAGGTGCTGTCGGAGATCGTCACCTGGGTCGGCGACGCGGGCGCCAAGCTGCCGCCGGGCTGAGCCGGCTTCGGATCAGCACTCCGGATCAGGTTCGGGCTTGTCGGCCGTGATCCTGATCGCGGGCTCCGGCGCCGTCCCCGGATCGCGCCGGAAGCGCACCAGGATCTCCACGCTGTCGGGCCGCTTGGCCAGGGCGTCGCGGACCATGGCCAGCACCGTGTCGGGCGAGACGTGCAGGTCGACGATCTGCGCGGACTCTTCGTAGATCAGATGGGAATGCGGCTCGGGCACGGTGTCGAACACCAGCTCGGTCGTCGTGGTGGGCAGCCGGCCGACCAGCCCGTGGTCGGCGAGCAGCTCCAGCTGGCGGGCCAGCTCGCCCGAGGTCATCGCCAGGCCGGCCTCGGCGACCATGTCGGCCACTTCCGCCAGCGTCACATGCACCTCCGGCGAGGCGCGCAGCAGCGCCAGCAGACGCGGCAAGGCGCCGTGCCAGGCAGGCCGGCGCGACGCAGTTCCTCCCGCAACACGGCTTCCACCGTATGTGGCATCGAGGCGTCCTCCCAAGGCGCCGAAGACGATCGCGGTCATGCGCCGCCGCGATCTTGTCCCCGCGCCAGAAGACTGGACGCGACGGCGTCCAGAGGACCGTTCGCCGAACCCGGGCCACGGACCTGACTCATAATTCGCCCATCATCGTGATAAAAAGAAGCACCAAATCTCAATCGACCCTATAGGCTCAGCCTATGAATCTTCGAGACCTCAGCTACCTCCTGGCCGTGGCCGAGCATGAGCATTTCGGACGCGCCGCCCGCGCCTGCGGCGTCAGCCAGCCGACCCTGTCGGTGCAGATCCGCAAGTTGGAAGACCTGATGGGCGTGGCGCTGTTCGAGCGCAGCAGCAAGACCGCCGCCCCGACCGCCGCCTGCCTGCAGCTGATCGGCCACGCCCGCACCGCCGTGACCGCCGCCGAAGCCATCCTGGCCACCGCCCGCAACCTGCGCGACCCGCTGTCGGGGCGCTTCCGGCTGGGCATCATCCCGACCCTGGCCCCCTACCTGCTGCCGCTGGTCTTCGCGCCGCTGCGCGAGGCTCTGCCGGCGCTGGAGCTGGAGCCGTGGGAGGACCAGACCTCGGCCTTGCTGGAGCGGCTGCGCGCGCACGAGCTGGACGCCGCCCTGCTGGCCACCGACGAAGACGGGCCCGACCTGATCAGCCTGCCGCTGTTCGCCGAGCCGTTCCTCGCCGCCCTCCCCCCCGAGCATCCGCTGGCGGGCCGCTCGGTGATCCTGGAGACCGACCTGGCGCGCGACATCCTGGTGCTGGCCGACGGCCACTGCCTGCGCGACCAGACGGTGGAGGCCTGCGGCGGCGACGCGGCCCTGGGCGGCCCCCTGCGGGCGGCCAGCCTGCCGACCCTGCTCAACATGGTGGCGGCCGGCTACGGGACGACGCTGATCCCCGGACTTGCGGCCGGAGCGGCCCAGGACGCCGGCATCGTGCTGCGGCCCCTGTCCACCCGCGCCGGACGAACCGTCCGCATCGTCTGGCGCACCCATTACCCCCGCCGGCAGGCGGTGGAGGCGGTGGGGGAAGTCATCGCCGACCGCCTGCGCGGCTTCGCCGAAGGCGCGGCGGCGGGAGCGGTCTAGGGCGGCGATCGATGGCTGCTTTCGGCGCAGGCGCCAGATTCCGCTTCCGACCCTTAGTCGGAGGTTGGGAGGGTCCGCTTTCAGGCCGTAAATCCATCGACCGCTGCCCCCTGATCCAGGCATCGGTGAAGCTAACCGCCGCTCGTCGCTCCGCCGTGCCGCCGGACGAAGTCGATAAACGCCTTGAACGCCGCGGTCGGATTGCGTCGGCTCGGATAGTAGAGGCTCAAGGGCGGCAGCGTGGGTGTCCAGTCATCCAGCACGGATACGAGTCGACCGGCCTCAATGTCGTCTCGCACATCGGATTCCATCGCCAAGGTGAGGCCGACGGACGCCAGAGCCGCCGTGCGGGCCAGGCTCGCTTCGTCGAGGGTCAAACCTCCGTCAACGTCGACATGGATCGCCCGTCCATCTTTCTCGAACGGCCAGCGGTGGATCGCACCGTTTGGAAGGCGGACGCGCAGGCAGCTATGGGCGGCAAGGTCCTGCGGGATTTGCGGCGTCCCGCGCACATCCAGATAGCCCGGCGCGCCAACCACCACATTGCGCCGAGCGCCGCCGAGCGGCACGGCGATCATGTCCACAGGCACCCGGTCGGCGCTGCGCACGCCAAGATCGAAACCGCCGGCGACGATGTCGACCAGACGACCTTCCGTCACGATGTCGATGTGGACCTGGGGGTGCAGCCGCTGAAACGGCAGGACGAGCGAGGCGAAGATCTCGCGCGCCGCCGTCGGAAAGGCGTTTATGCGCAAGGTGCCGGACGGCGCAGCCTGCTGGGAGCGCGCGGCCTCCATCGCCTCATGAATCTCCCGTACTGCGGGCGCGACCTGGTCGACGAACCGCCTGCCTGCCTCAGTGAGAGAGACGCTCCGGGTGGTACGGTTGAAAAGCCGCACACCGAGCGCCCGCTCCAGCTTTCCGATCGCGTTACTGAGCGCCGTTGTGGAAACCCCGAGCTCAACCGCCGCCGCACGGAATTTCCCCCGCCGTGCGACCATGAGGACAGCATCCAGTTCGGTCAGATTGTGCTGCGTCATTGTCCCGATATTCGTAATAGGTCGTTCCGTTTTGTCCCGATTATGCTCAGGCATGTCCACGCCTAACTTTGCTGGAGAGCACAGCAAGCAGGACATGACCCATGCCACTCGAACTACCTCCTCCGATCGCGGCCTATGTGGCTGCCAACGCCCGGCTCGATGTCGACGCCATGCTCCAGCCGTTCGCGGCGGACGCCGTCCTCCGCGACAACGGCAAGGTCTTCAGCGGTCACGCTGAAATCCGTCGCCTTCTCGAAGAAGCCGTGGCGCCCGTGAAGGCGATCTTCACGCCGGATAGTCTGCGCCAAGAGGACGGCCAGATCGTCCTCGAAGGCCCCGCCCATGGCGAGTTTCCCGGAAGCCCGATCCGCTTCACCTACCGCTTCACGCTTGAAGATGACGCCATCAAAGCCGTGGAGATCACGGGATGACCAGCAAAGTTGATCCGACCGAGTTCGCCGGCAAGCGCGTGCTCGTCAGCGGGGGCACCAAGGGTCTGGGCCGCGCCACCGTCGAACGGTTCGTGGCCGGCGGCGCCCGCGTCATCACCGCCGCCCGCGCAGCGGTGGAGCCCATAGAGGGCGTCGAGTTCGTAGAGGCGGACCTGACCACGGCGGAAGGCGGGGAGGCGCTGGCCAAGGCAGCCCTCGCGTGCTTCGGCGGGATCGACATCCTGGCTCATAACCTCGGCGGATCGGCCATGCCGCCCGGCGGCTTTACGGCGCTGACAGACGACCTCTGGCTCTCGGAACTGAACTTGAACCTTCTGGCGACGGTTCGTCTTGATCGCCTCCTGATCCCTCAGATGATCGAGCGGGGCGATGGCGCGGTGGTGCACGTTACTTCGACCCAGTCGGTGCTGCCCCTGCCCGAGTCGACCACTGCCTACGCGGCCGCCAAGGCGGCGCTGCGCACCTACAGCAAATCCATTTCTAAGGAGCTGGGGCCAAAGGGTGTCCGGATCAACATCGTCTGTCCCGGCTGGATCATGACCGAGGGCGCCGTCGATCTGGTGAAGAATATGCAGGCTGCCAATGGCGGCACGTTCGAGGAAGCACGGCAAGCTGTCATGGCCTGGATCGGCGGGATCCCGATCGGACGTGGGGCTGAGCCATCGGAAGTCGCCGACCTTATCGCCTTCTTGGCCTCGGATCGTGCCACCGCGATCCACGGGGCCGAGTTCGTCATCGACGGTGGGACGGTGCCGACCGTCTGATCGTTGGCTGAAGTCCACGCTCTTCCCTGAGTGGTTGGGCGTGGACAAACACCCGACGTCGACGCACCGCGTTCGACGCCTGCTTTCGGCCAGAATGCGACTGTCCGCTCTCCACACCACAGCCGACAATCGAAACGTCCGTTCTTCGTCGCTCGCCTAAAGCGCCGTCAGAGGCTCCGCCACCGCCCCGTAACCCGCATCGGGCTGGATCCGCAGCGACGGCCCGTCGACCCAGGGCTCGACGGTGACCAGCGGCCGCGCCCGCGCCGTCTCGATGGCGGCCGCCGCGTGAGGGCTCTCCGCCAGCAGTTGCAGGTTCATGCGCGTGGGGAAGATCACCTTGCGCTGGCCCGACGCCGCCAGGGCCAGGGCCTCGGCCGGCGCGATCCATTCGGCGTCGACCGCCTCGTGGCCGTCGCAGATGGCCAGTTGGGCCAGGGGCGCGTGGGCCACGTAGAACCAGGTGTCGAAGCGCTTGCTCATCAGCGGCGGGGTGATCCAGCGGGCGAAGATGGTCAGGGCCGCCAGGTCCAGCTTCAGGCCCAGGTCGCGGACCACGTCGAGGAACGGCATGCGGTCCTCGGCCACCGCCGCCCGCACGTCGATCGCCGCCTCGCCGACATAGATTTCGCCCGCCGCGTCCCGGGCCAGCAGCACGCCGGCCTCCTCGTAGGCCTCGCGGATGGCGGCGATGCGCAGCGGCGCGCCGTCGGCCTCTACGCTCTCCCAGCCCGTGGCGTGATCGGCCCAGGCCGGATCGTGGTCGCCGGCGTGGCTCTTGCCGCCCGGAAAGACCAGGGCGCCGGCCGCGAAGTCGATCTGGTGATGGCGCTTGACCATCAGCACCTCGAAGGCCGGCCCAGGGGCTGGCAAGTCCCGCAGCATCAAGATCGTGGCGGCGGGGCGGATCGGATCTTCGGCGCGCTCTGACATCGCACGAGGTTGGCGCAGAAGCCGCGCCTTGCCCAGACGGTTTCGAACGAGCGTTTAGCCGGCCGCCGCGGTCTTGGCTCGTTCGCCCAGCTGATCGGCGCGGTCCAGCAGATAGTCGGCGTCGTCGCGCGAGACCGCCGGCGACGAGGTCAGGAAGCGCTGGATCATGTGCTCCTGGAACCGCTCGCGGTCGCCGGGGCGGCCGTCGTAGTCCAGGGCGTGGAAGGCGTCGACGCCGGCGCGGAAGGCCGGGAACAGGCGCGGCGGCAGACCCGCCCGCTCGCAGATCGCCTTCAGGCCCAGGGCCCCCGCGTCATGGATCATCAGCCAGGTGCGATGGTGCGGCACGCCCGACAGCTCGGACACGCCCCACTCGAAGAAGTTCATGTGGCCGTGGGCCAGGGCCCGCAGCAGCAGGGACGGCGACAGGCGCTCCACGCTGTGCAGGTGAGCCGCGAAGGCCTTGGCGTCGGTGGCGCGGCCAGCCTGGTCGACCAGGTCGATCGTCGCCCGCTCCTTGGTGTCGAGGATCAGCTCCAGGGTGCGCTCGGCCGACAGCGGGTGCGTGGCCAGGATGTGGTCGCGCAGCTGGTCGCCAACCATGTCGATCAGGCGCTCGGTCACCGACAGCGGCAGGGTCGAGCGGTAGGCGACCGCGGTCAGCACCTTCTCGGACTTGGCGAAGCGCTCCAGGGTCCGCTGCAGGGCGCTTTCGGACATCCGGGCGTTGTCGTTGGCGCAGAGGGCGGTGACCACGTCCTCGCCCCCCTGCTCGACCAGCAGGGCCGCCACCTTGCGCGACAGCTTGGGACGTTTTGCCACGGCCATCTGGCGCACGGGACCGCCCAGGCGGACGATCTCGGCCAGGTCGGCGTCGCTGAACGCCGGCGAGAAGGTGATCACCGGCAGCGACACGCTCTCGACGTCGCGGGCCAGGCGGTTGGCGACGTCGGCGGGCAGGCTGGGCGAATTGCGCAGGGTCACGGCCATGGCGCGGCGGACCAGTTCGGCGGCGTCGGCGGCCATCACCCGCAGGATCTCGCCGGCCAGCACGCGCTGCTCGTCGTCCAGTTCGGCGCGGTCGATCGTGCGGCAAAGCTTGTGGGCGGCCAGGGCGCGCTCGTCGGGCGTCGCGCCCTTCACCAGCATGCGGATGTCGTGTTCGGTCAGGGCGGCGCGGGTGGTGGCCATCGATCTCCCCCAGTCCCCACGGAGCGGCGAGGAATCGGATCATCCTCGGTTATGCTTAACGATTGTTTGCCCTCAAAGCTGTGGGGATTAACGATAAGCCGTAACTCGGCGCAAACCGTGATCCCCTAGGGTCTGGGCTCACCAGCCGAGGAATCAGTCCTTGTTCGCCGAGCGCCGACAAAACACCCCCGCGGACGGCGGCGCCGACGCCCGTCTGGCGCTCGACGCCCAGACCGCTCTGCTGCCCTACGCGCTGGCCGTGTTCGCCGTCAGCCTGCCGATCTACGTCTGGGCCTGCTCGTTCGCGCGGAACGCCGGCTGGATGGCTATCAGCTTCGCGGTGTTCGCGATCAACTGGGGCGTCTTCTATGGCGTGGTCGCCTGGCTGCGCAGCCCGGCGGCCCAGGACCTGACCCGCCGCGCGCGGGTGCACGTGATGGCCGGCCTGCTGTGGGCGGTGGCCGTCTGCCAGATGGCCGTCTTCGCCGACGGGGCGGGCGGCGTGCGCGAGACCTTGCTGCTGCTGTCGGCCGGCGCGGCCGTGGTCTGCATCTTCTTCGCCGCCCCCTGCCTGCTGGCCCTGCTGCTGACCGCCCCGGTCGCCGCGGTCGGGCCGCTGTACCTGCTGTTCTCGCAGCCGCAGAGCGAACGGGCCGGCGGCATGGCCTTCGGCGCGATCTCGCTGGCCATGGCCCTGTCGCTGATCCTCAACCGCATGCTGCGCCGCCAGCACGCCCTGGCCCTGGCCCACGAGGCGCTTCTGGAGGAACGGCTGACCGTGCTGGAGTCCGCCGAGCGCGCCGCCCGCTCCAAGTCCGACATCGTCGCCACCCTCAGCCACGAGATCCGCAACGGCCTGACCGGCGTGACCCACGTGCTGGCCGCCGCCGCCGGCAAGGGCGGCCGCGCCGCGCCGTCGCGCGAGCAATTGAACGCCGCCCTCGACGCCGCCCAGGACCTGGTCGCCGTGCTGAACGCCACACTGGACTCCGAGACCGCCGAAAGCGGTCGCCTGGCCGTCGAGAGCGTGGCCTTCGAGCCCGTCCGCCTGATCCGCGACTTGGTGCTGCTTGACCGTCCGCACGCCGTGGCCAAGGGCCTGGAGCTGGTCGTCCATGTCGAGCCCGACCTCGAGCGCCGCCAGCTGGGCGCGGCGGTCGGCGACGCCCTGCGCACCCGCCAGATCATCGCCAACATCGTCGGCAACGCCGTCAAGTACACCGTGCGCGGCCGGATCGAGGTCCGGGTCGAGCGGCGCGACAACCTGATCGCCATCGAAGTGGCCGACACCGGGCCGGGCCTGTCGCGCGAAGAGATGGAGCAGGCCTTCCAGGCGTTCCAGCGCGTCGAGCGCACCGGGGCGGGCGTCAACGGCGCGGGCCTGGGCCTGTCGCTGTCGCGTCAGCTGGCCAAGCTGATGGGCGGCGCGCTGGAGGCCACCAGCGCCGTCGGCGTCGGCAGTTGCTTCACCCTCACCCTGCCCTTCGACGAGAACGCCATCTGCGCGATCGAGCCCGCCGACGGCGAGACGCAGCAGCCGGTCGAGGCCGCCGGCGCCCCGCCACGCAACCTGCGGATCCTGATCGCCGAGGACGACGCCCTCAACGCGGCCATGCTGCGCGCCATCCTCGAGCAGTTGGGCCACCAGGTGGTCCACGCCCAGAACGGCCGCCGCGCCCTGGACCTGGCCCGGATCTGCGACTTCGACCTGGTGATGCTGGACGGCCGCATGCCGATCCTGGACGGCCCGCAGACCGCCGCCGCCCTGCGCGCCCTGGACGGCGGCAACCGCGACGTGGCCATCGTGGCGGTGATCGGCGGCGACGCCGACGAGGCCCGCGAGTGCCTGGACGCCGGCGCCGACACCGTGCTGCGCAAGCCGGTCAGCGTCGCCGCCGTGGCCCGCGCCGTGGCCGACGCGGCGGCGCTGGACCGCAAGAGCGCCAACGCCCAGGCCGCCGTCGCCTGACCGCTCTCCCCTAAACCGCTTCCCAACAGACGTTTAAGTCGTCCACACTCCGCTCAACGACAAGAAGCGGGAGGACCGGATGCTGCGCGGTCTGCGGGTCATCGAACTGGCCACCTACATCGCCGCCCCGGGCGCGGCCGGGATCATGGCCGACTGGGGCGCCGACGTGATCAAGATCGAGTCGCCCGACGGCGACCCGATGCGGGGCTTCTTCGACACCCTGGGCTCGGACCAGGCCGCCAATCCGATCTTCGAGCTGGACAATCGCGGCAAGCGCTCGGTCGTGCTGGACATCCGCACCCCGGCCGGCCGCGACGCCGCCAAGGCCCTGGTCAAGGACGCCGACATCTTCCTGACCAATGTCCGCCCCGCCGGCCTGGCGCGGGCGGGCCTGGACTACGAGAACCTCAAGGCGGTCAACCCGCGCCTGATCTACTGCAGCCTGACCGGCTATGGCCTGGAGGGGCCCGACGCCGACCGGCCGGGCATGGACGTGGCGGCCTTCTGGTCGCGGGCCGGGGTGGGCGCGATCACCGGGCCCAAAGGCGCCGAGCCCTTCCCGCTGCGCACCGGCATGGGCGACCACGTGACGTCGCTGGCGACGGCAGCCGCCATCCTGGCGGCTGTCCACGAACGCCATCGCACGGGCGTCGGCCGGCTGGTCGAGACCTCGCTGCTGCGCACGGGCGTCTATGCGATCGGCTCGGACATGGCCATCCAGCTGCGGTTCGGGAAGCTGGCCTCGACCCGGCCCCGGCGCGAGGCGGTGCAGCCCCTGGCCAACTTCTTCCAGACCCGCGACGGTCGCTGGCTCTGCCTGCTGGCCCGTCAGGGCTCGACCGACTGGGCGCGGATCGCGGCGGCGGCCGGTCGGCCCGAACTGACCGAGGACCCGCGCTTCACCAGCGCCCGCCTGAGGCGCGAGCACGGCGCGGCCCTGGTCGACATCCTGGACGAGGCTTTCGGGGCCATGGACTACGCGGAAGCGGCCACGGCGCTGGACGCCGGCGATCTGACCTGGGCGCCCTGGCAGACGCCGCGCGACCTGGTGACCGATCCGCAAGCGGCCGCCGCGGGATGCTTCGTGGAGACGCCGGACGGCAAGGGCGGGACCTTCCCCGCTCCGGCCGGTCCGGCACGGTTCCCGGGCGCGGAAGATGGCCCCAGGGGCCCGGCGCCGGGGCTGGGCGAACATACGGCGTCGGTGTTGGCGGAGATCGGCTGGTCGGAGGACGAGATCGCGGCGGTGACGGGAGGCTAGGCCCCTACCGCTTGCTCTTGCCGCCGTCGCTGGCGTCGGACAGCACGCGCAGCATTTCCGACGAGAACATCGAGCTGGTCATCCGCGAGGCCGACGAGCCCCCGCTGGAACGGAGGTTCGAGGCCAGGCTGAAGCCGTCGTCGGCGTCCTGCGAGCCGCGCAGGATCAGGCTGACCAACGCTTCCTGCTGCTGGATGCGTTCCAGCCGTCGGCCGGTGGCGTACTGGACGAAGCCCTGGTCGGTGTCGGGCGAGGTGGTCGGCGTGGACGGAACCTCGCCGCCGCCGCCCGTCCGGGTCAGGTTGGCGTAGACCTCGCTGACCGTGGCCGGACGGCCTTCGCGATAGAAGATCGACCGGTTGGCGGCCGCCGCATCGGGGAACATGGCCGCGGCGCTGGCGCCGGGCGAATTGCCGGCCGCTTCGATCAGTCGCGCCGAGCCCGCGGGACCCAGAAAGTGGGCGGCGTACAGTTCGCCGGACGTGGGCGAACGCCCCACCCGGCCCCGCAGATAGGAGGCGTGGTCGCTGGCCAGTTCGCCGGCCATCAGCGAGGCGGCGTGCGGGTCCAGCTTCAGGCCCAGCACGGTCTTGCGGGCCTCGTCGCCCGCCACCCGATACTTGCCGTCCGAGCCCTGCTGGATCAGGTCGGCGTAGCGGGCGTAGCCGTACTTGGCGCCGTGCTTCTTCAGGGTCGACAGCCAGGTCTGGTCCACGAACTGGAACAGGCCCGAGGCCGACGACGTCCGCGCCTTGGCGGCGGGATTGTAGCCGCTCTCGCGCTTGGCCGTGCCCATCAGGAACGTGAAATCCACGCCCGTCGCACTGGACGCGCGCTGGATCGCCGACTCGACGACACTGCGGATGGAGGTGACATTCGCCATGCCCGAAGATGTGAACGCGCATGGTTAATCGCGCCTTAACCAAGCCCGACCACTCGGCAGAATTTGCCTGTGGCGGGTTGCCACAGTTACGCGTGTAAAAATTCTACGCGCGTAATATTTACAAACGTAATTCCGCGTGACAGGCTTCCTCCATCGACCCGGTTCATCAGGCGGTCGATGCTGAAGGAGGTTGTCATGGTCGCGTACGAAGGCACGGTCGGTTCCTACATCCCCGGTTTGGACAGCCCGCGGCGCAAGCCGTCCAAGGCGCTGGTCGCGGCGCTGGTGGTCGTCTCGGCCGCCCATGCGGGGGTGTTCGCCTACCTGGCCTACCAGAAGTTCATCCCGCCGATCACGCAGGACTATCCCGCACCGCCGACGACCCTGCTCGAAACCTGGAAGGAGCCGCCTCCGCCCCCGCCGCCCGAGCCGGAATTGGACAAGCCCAAGCCCGTTCAGTCCAACCCGGTCATTCCGCGTGAGCCCGTGCCGACCAACCAGACCGAGGTCACGCCCCTGGTCGTGCCCAAGGTCGAGCCGACCGAGAACAAGGGTACGGGGCCGCTGATCTTCGCGGAAAAGGCCTCTGACGGCGACCCGCCTGTGCAAACCCAGCCCAGGGTCGTCACCCGCCCCAACTGGCTGAAGAAGCCGGGCGCGTCGGAGTTCAGCCGCTTCTATCCGGAAAGCGCCATGCGGCGCGGCGTCGGCGGCATGGCGACCCTGAACTGCACGGTAGCGGCCAACGGCACGATCCAGGCCTGCAGCGTGCTGGACGAGACGCCCGCCGAGGAGGGCTTCGGCAAGGCCGCGATCAAGCTGTCGCGGTTCTTCAGGATGAGCCCGCAGATGGAGAACGGCCAGGCCGTCGACGGGGCCAGCGTCCGCATCCCGATCCGCTTCAACGCGGCCGAAGGCTAGGAGACGCGTAAGCCGGCCGGGCGTGCATGACCGGCCGGCGATGTCTCTTCGGTCACGGGGGAGCCCCGGGKCGCCGCGCGCCTTCCAGCGCGGCGACCCGGGGTTTTGTCGTTGGGCGGGCGCGTTCCTAAACCCTCTCCCGGAGGGGAGAGAGTTCAAGAAGCACCAACGCTCAGCGCATAGAGAACAAACCCCGGCGATTTCAACGCCCTGAACTTTCTCGACCCGATTTGATCCTCACCCTCCAGACCGCCCGTATCCTTGACTCACCTCGCTGCATGGAAAGGGCGCATGGCCAGCGACCGATGCGGCGGCGGGGGGCGATCGAGCGGGACTGGGCTGGAGGGGGTTACTTCAGCGTGTCCGGGGAGCCTGGCGTTGCAGGCCCCGCCCGCCGTCGGCGTCGAACGGGGACAAAGCGCGTG
>NZ_JBFTOB010000038.1:0-33081 GCF_056397765.1 Caulobacter sp. 05L422
GCCGCCGGCCGCGCCGCCGGCCGCCAGGCGGGCCTCGCGCCGCTGATGGMCGACATGGCCCAGGCCGCCGCCGAACCCGACACCCCGCGCCAGGTCAAGGCGGCCATCGCCCAGGTCATGGCGCTGAGCGCCCGCATGGACGGCCAGATCAGCGGCCCCGAGATCCGCCAGGCCCTGCAGCGCTCCGGCCTGTTCCTGGAGGCCCGCCTGGCGTCCAGCGGCCAGGCCCAGCGCCAGCAGACCGGCACCCTGACCGCGCCGCCCAAGGCCGTCCCGACGCCGACGCCCAACAGCGACATGAAGGCGGCGCTGCTGGTGTTCCGCGAGGTGGTCAAGGCCTGGGCCGGCGGCCTGCCGCCGACCTCGGCCCAGGCCGGCCCCGTGCCGAGCGCCCCGCTGAACGCGCCACCAGGCCCCGCCGCCACGGCGGCGGCCTCCGCGGCCCAACTTGCCGGTCGCGGCACGCCCCAGGCCCTGACCGCCACGACCACCTCGGCGACGAGCGCGTCGGTCGATCCGGCCGCCGCCGATCCGGAGACGCCAGTCCCGCCGCCCGCCGACGACGGCGCGCCCGCGCTGGCCAAGCCGGCCGGCGGCTGGCCGAACGTCAACGCGCCCTGGCAGGCCGTCCGTCCTCCCCCCGCGCCGCCGCAGCCCCCGCCCTTGCCGGCCTTCGGGGCCATCGTGGCCGAGGACTTTCCGCCGACGCTCCTGGCCATGCCGCGCACGGCCTCGGCGGCCATGGCCTATGGCGGACCCGAGGCCGCGCCTGCGCCGCCGTCCCAGACCCCGCCGCCCTATGCCGGGGCCCCGACCCACGCCCAGGCCGCCGCCCAGCCGGGCTTGCCGACCGGCGCGGGCCCCCACGCCGTCGCCCAGCGCCTGTTGACCGAGACCAGCGCGGCCTTGGCCCGCACCGAGCTGCTGCAGATCGCTTCGCTGCCCGAGCCGCCGGCCGCCGGCCGTCCGGTGGACGACCACGCCCAGCGCTGGGTGTTCGACATGCCGTTCATGACCCCGCAGGGGCCCGCCGCCGCCCAGTTCGAGATCAGCCGCGACGGCGGCGGCTCGGGCGGGGAGGGCGGCCACGCCCTGGGCCGCACCTGGCGGGCCCGCTTCTCGCTGGACGTCGAGCCCATGGGTCCCGTCCACGCCCAGGTGGCCCTGACCGGCGACCGGGCCCGGGTGTCGCTGTGGGCCGAGCGCCCGTCCGCCATGGCCCGCCTGCGCACGGGCGAGGAACGCCTCAACAGCGCCCTGCGCGAGGCCGCCCTGGAGCCCGAGGTGGCCTTCCACACCGGCCAGCCGCGCGCCTCGGCCGCCGCCCCCGGGCAATTCCTGGATCAAGCTACATGAGAGGGGCCACATGACCGGCCCGATCCGCTCCGCCGGACCGCGCATCGCCGTGGCCCTGCAGTACGAGGAGCCGGGCGCCCCGCGCGTGGTGGCCTCGGGCCGCGGCTGGGTCGGCGACAAGATCATCGAGACCGCCCGCGAGCACGGCGTGCCGATCGAGGAGAACCCGGCCCTGGCCCAGGCCCTGTCGACCATCGAGCTCGACGAGGAGATTCCCGAGGCGCTCTACGTCGCCGTGGCCGAGATCCTGGGCTTCATCCTGCGCAGCGCCGAAGGGCGCTAAAGAAAAAGGCCCCGCTTTCGCGAGGCCTTTTCCAATCCAGCGATGCCGACGCGCTCAGCCGCGCGTTTCGACGGCCGCGTAGTCGCGCTGCGTGGCGCCGGTATAGAGCTGGCGCGGACGGCCGATCTTGCGCGAGGGATCCTCGAACATTTCCTTCCACTGGCTGATCCAGCCGACGGTGCGGGCCAGGGCGAACAGCACGGTGAACATGTTGGTCGGGAAGCCCATGGCGCGCAGGGTGATGCCCGAATAGAAGTCGATGTTCGGGTACAGCTTGCGGTCGATGAAGTAGGGATCGCTGAGGGCGACCTTTTCCAGCTCCATGGCCACGTGCAGCAGCGGGTCGTTGATGCCCAGTTGCTCCAGCACCTCGTAGCAGGTCTTCTGCATGACCTTGGCGCGCGGGTCGAAGTTCTTGTACACGCGGTGGCCGAAGCCCATCAGCTTGTACTTCTTGTCCTTCACGCCCTGCACGAAGGCGGGGATGTTCTCGACCGTGCCGATCTCTTCCAGCATCTCCAGGGCTTCCTGGTTGGCGCCGCCGTGCGACGGGCCCCAGAGGCAGGCGATGCCGGCGGCGATGCAGGCGAACGGGTGAGCGCCCGACGAACCGGCCAGGCGGACGGTCGAGGTCGAGGCGTTCTGCTCGTGGTCGGCGTGCAGGATGAAGATGCGGTCCATGGCGCGGGTCAGGACGGGATTGGGGACCCAATCCTCGGCCGGCACCGAGAAGCACATGCGCAGGAAGTTTTCCGAGTACGACAGCTCGTTGCGCGGCGTCACGAACGGACGGCCTTGCGAGTACTGGAAGGCGCGCGCGGCGATGGTCGGCATCTTGGCGATCAGGCGATGGGCGCTGATCTCGCGTTGCTTGGGATCATCGACGTTCAGGCTGTCGGCGTAGAAGGCCGACAGGGCGCCGACCGCGCCGGTCATCACGGCCATCGGGTGGGCGTCGCGGCGGAAGCCCTGGAAGAAGCTGTCGAACTGGGCGTGCAGCATCGTGTGGTAGGTGATGTTGCGTTCGAACTTGGTGAATTCATCGGCCGTCGGCAGTTCGCCGTTCAGCAGCAGGTGGCAGACTTCCAGGAACGAGGACTTCTCGGCCAGCTGGTCGATCGGATAGCCGCGGTGCAGCAAAATGCCGGCGTCGCCGTCGATATAGGTGATCTTGCTTTCGCACGACGCCGTCGAGGTGAAGCCCGGATCGAAGGTGAAGTGGTCGGAGTCGGCGTAGAGCTTCCGCACGTCCAGCACGTCCGGACCCGTGCTGCCCTTGAGGATCGGCAGGTCGTAGTTCTTTTCGCCGATCGTCAGCGTGGCTTTGTCGGTCATGCGAGAGACCCCTTCAAGAGTGGAACGGTCAGTCCAGTTTTCGATTTCGCGGTTGCGTTATAGCGCCTCATGCGCGCGACGCCAGGGCGTCGTCAAGTCGCCCCAGAGACTCGTCGCGGCCGAGGGCGGTCATGATCTTGTTCAGGTCGGGCGCCTGGGAGCCGCCGGTGAGGATTCCGCGCAGCGACGGACCGAACTTGCCGAAGCCCACGCCCTCGGATTCCGCGAAGGATTTCAACAGGGTTTCCAGCTCCGACACGCCCCAGACCGGCGCCGCGCCCAGCTGAGCGCGCAGGCGGGTCAGCCGTTCCACGGTCTCGTCGGTCAGTTGCTTGACCGTCTTTTCCTCCAGCGCCAGCGGACGCACCTTCAGCGCGAAGGCGCAGTGCTCGGCCAACTCCAGGATGGTCTTGGCGCCTTCCTTGACCTGCGGCACCACGGCCAGCAGGCGCGCGGCGGCGTCGGCCGGCAGCTCGGCCTTCTGGGCCTGCAGCGCCTTTAGCGTCAGGTCGGCCAGGCGGCCGTCCTCGGCCACGCGCAGGTGCTGGCCGTTGATGAAGTTCAGCTTGGCCCAGTCCAGGCGGGCGGGGGCCTTGACCACGTCCTTGACGTCGAACCAGCTGACCGCCTGTTCGTCGCTGAACACCTCGTCGTCGCCGTGGCCCCAGCCCAGGCGGGCCAGGTAGTTGCGCATGCCCTCGGGGATGTAGCCCATGTCGGCGAACTCGCCGACGGCCTGGGCGCCGTGGCGCTTGCTGAGCTTGGCGCCGTCCGGGCCGTGGATCAGCGGGATGTGGCCGAAGGCCGGCAGGGTCCAGCCGTTGGCCTGGTAGATCAGGGTCTGGCGGGCGGCGTTGTTCAGGTGGTCGTCGCCCCGGATCACGTGGGTGACGCCCATGTCGTGGTCGTCGACCACGACTGCCAGGTTGTAGGTCGGGGCGCCGTCCGCGCGCAGCAGGACCAGGTCGTCCAGGTCGGCGTTGTTGAAGGTCACCGGGCCCTTGACCAGGTCGTCGACCAGGGTCGTGCCTTCGGTCGGACCCTTGAAGCGGATCACGTGCGGCAGGCTCGGGTCGTTGGGGGGCGGGGCGTCGCGCCAGGGCGAGCGCAGGGCCGGACCGCCGGCCCTGGCGGCCTCGCGGGCCGTGGCCAGTTCCTCGACGGTCATCCAGCAGCGATAGGCGCGGCCGGCGGCCAGCATCTCCTCGACGACCGCACGGTGGCGGTCGGCGCGGCTGTACTGGAAGACGACCTCTTCGTCGGACTTAAGGCCCAGCCAGTCCAGGCCCTCGAAGATCGCGGCGACGGCCGCCTCGGTCGAGCGCTCGCGATCGGTGTCCTCGACGCGAACAAGGAACTTCCCACCCGTATGGCGTGCATATAACCAGTTGAACAGCGCCGTGCGCGCGCCGCCGATGTGCAGGAAGCCGGTCGGCGACGGGGCGAAGCGGGTGACGACACCGGAAGTGGTCGTGCCAGAAGTGGTCGGGGGGGAATTGGTCATCGAGATCAAGGCTGACGGACTGGAGGCCACGGAAGTGGCGAGGACCGGGACGCCCGACAAGTCCTTGGGGGACAAGACCGGCGGCGGCTGGGCGGGGCGTCTTAGCACGCGTCTTCGCGAGCTTCCTAGCCTGGGAGCGGTAACAGCTTCGCTGATCGGTGAGATCGCCGCCAATCGCGAGCGCTGGATGCTGTGGTCGCCCGTGGCGCTCGGCCTGGGCGCGGCCGGCTATCTGGAACTGAAGGCCGAACCGTCCTGGGCGCTGCTGGTCGGAGCGGCGGCGGGATTGGCGCTTCTGGCGTGGCTGGTCGGGCGACGCTCGGCGAGCGGCCTGTCGGTCTTGCTGGTGCTGGCGGCTTTCCTGGCAGCTGGGGCGGTGGCGGGCAAGGTCCGCTCGCACGCCGTCGCCGCGCCGATCCTGGCGGGCGAGCGGACGGTGATGACCGTAGACGGCTTCGTGGTCGACGTGGTCAGTCCCGGCGCGGGCGGGCCGCGCCTGCTTATCGCGCCGGTGCAGATCAGCAGGCTGGCGCCCGAAGAAACGCCCAAGCGGGTGCGGGTGACCGTCGAGGCCGAGGACATTCCCGCGCCGGGCCAGGCGGTCCGCCTGCGGGCCATGCTGGGACCGCCGCCGCCGCCGGCCGCGCCGGGGGCCTACGACTTCGCCCGCGACGCCTGGTTCCATGGCGTGGGCGGCGTCGGTTTCGCGATCGGCCAGTCGCGGCCCACGGCGCTGGACTCGCCGCCCTGGCGGCTGCGCGTGGCCATGGCGGTCAACGCCTTCCGCTGGCGGCTGGCCAGCCGCATCGTCGACGACATGGGCCCCGAGCGCGGCGGCATCGCCGCGGCCATGGTCACCGGCCACGAGGCGTGGATCACCAAGGATCAGACCGAGGCCATGCGCGCCTCGGGCCTGGCGCACATCCTGTCGATCTCGGGCCTGCACATGGCCATCGTCGGCGGCTTCGCGTTCGGCCTGGTGCGCCTGCTGATCGCCGCCTGGCCGTGGGCGGCGCTGCGGGTCCCGGGCAAGAAGGTCGCGGCCCTGGCGGGCCTCGCCGCCGTCGGGACCTATCTGGTGATCTCCGGCGCGCCGCCGCCGGCCATGCGAGCCGCAATCACCGCCACCGTGGCCTTCGCCGCCATCCTGTTCGACCGCCAGGCCATCACCCTGCACGGCCTGGCGATCGCGGCGCTGATCATCCTGCTCGTCCAACCCGAATCCGCGGGCGCGCCCGGATTTCAAATGTCGTTCGCCGCCACGGCTGCTCTCGTGGCCCTGGCCGAGGCCTGGCCGCGTCCGGTGCGTGAGATCTCCGTGCCTTGGCCGATCCGGGCGTTCCAGGCGGCCAGCGGCTGGCTGGCGGTCAGCGTCGGGGCCAGTTTCGTCGCGGGCATGGCGACCGGGCCGTTCGCCATGCAGCACTTCAACCGCGTGGCCGTCTGGGGCTTGCCGGCCAACCTGGCGGTCGCGCCGCTGTCGTCGTTCGTGATCATGCCGTTCCTGGCGCTGGGCGCGGCCCTGGAGGGCTTCGGCCTGGGCGAGCCGTTCCTCACCGTGGCCGGCTGGGGCATCGGCGCGATGATGTGGATCGCCGAGGGTTTCGCCAACGCCGGCGGGGCCCAGCACGTGGTGGCCAGCGGCCCGCCGTTCACCCTGGCCCTGGCCTTCGTCGGATTGATGCTGCTGTGCCTGTGGCAAGGCCGCCTGCGCTGGCTGGGCGTGCCCCTGGCCCTGGCGGTGGCGCTGTGGCCGCGCGCGACGCCGCCCGATGTCTGGATCGCCCCGGACGGGACCACGGCGGCGGTGCGGCAGGGCCGCGAGGCGGTGCTGCTGCGCCCCGACGCCCGCCGCTTCGGGGCCGAGCTGTGGGGGCGTCGCCGAGGCCTGATCGTGCCGGAGGGCGTCGCGCCCAGCCCGCTCTACGCCTGCGACCGGCGGTCGTGCGCCCCAGCCGCCGATGCGCCCGTGGCCTTGGCTCTGTCGTGGAGCAAGTCCGCCCCGGACTTCGAGGTCCTGGCGGCGATGTGCGCCGAGGCGGAGATCGTCGTCCTGCGCGGGGCCGCGCCGCTCATCCCGCCGGCCTGCCGCGACCGGATCGTGCTCGACGCCGACGACTTCGCGGCCGGCGGTGCGGCCGAGCTCTATCGGCGCGGCGGCGAATGGTGGATCGTCTGGGCGCAACCGCTGCGGGGCGTCAGGCCCTGGACCGGTGTTTCGGAGCGCTAGACATGCCCAAGGCCAGATGTTGAGAGTTTGGGGCCGGCGCAGTTCGGCCAATGTCCAGAAAGTGCTGTGGCTGGTCGGCGAGCTGGGCCTGCCGCACCAGCATATCCCGGCCGGCGGCGACTTCGGCGGGCTGGACGAGCCGGCGTTCCGGGCGATGAACCCGCACGGCAAGGTTCCGGTGATCGCGGACGGCGAGGTCGTGGTCTGGGAGTCGCACGCCATCCTGCGCTACCTGGCGGCCGCCCATGGCGCGGACCGGTTCTGGTCCGAGGATCCGGGCCCCCGCGCACCGGTCGACGGTTGGATGGATTGGGCGCAGACCGCGCTGCAGCCGGCCTTCCTGGGCGGGGTTTTCTGGGGCGGCTATCGCACGCCGGAGGCCCAGCGCGACGAAGCCGCCGTGGCCAGGGCCCTGGACCAGACCGCACGCTGCCTGAGCCTGGTCGACGCACAGCTGGCGGACCGCGCCTTCGTCGTCGGCGAGACCCTGTCCCTGGCCGACATCGCCATCGGCGCGCACCTCTACCGCTATTTCGAGCTGGAGATCGAACGACCCGCCTTGCCGCGCCTGCAGGCCTGGTACGAGCGCCTCCGGGCTCGTCCGGCCTACCGGGAGCATGTGATGGTCCCGTTCGGCGAATTGGAGGGACGGCTGGCTTTCTGAGCCCGAAGGCGAGGTCGGGCGTTAGGCCTGGAACGAACGACGGAGGCGATCATGGAACGCCAAGGCGGCTGCGCCTGCGGGGCGGTGCGATACGTGGCGGAGGGCGGACCGCTGCGGGTGGGGCTGTGCCACTGCATGACTTGCCGCAAGCGCCACGGCGCGCCGTTCAACGCCTTCGCGGCGTTCCGGACAGACCGGGTGCGGATCGAGGGTTCGCCGGCGATCTGGGCCGGCGCCGAGCACGGCCTGCTCCACGGCTGTCCGACCTGCGGCTCGCCGCTGTTCTGGACGGCGGAAGGCGAGGGCGACGGCGAGATCGAGATCCATCTGGGCGGGCTGGACGACACTGGCCAGTTCACGCCGCAGTACGAGGTCTGGGTGAAGCGGCGCGAGCCGTGGCTGCCGCCGCTGAACGTGCCGCAATATGTGGAGAACCGGCCGGCGGGGATGGCGTCTTAGCAGCCCGCGCGGCGAACCCCCTCCGGCCCTTCGGGCCACCTCCCTCAAAAGGGAGAGGACGAGATACGAAAAGGGGACAGGCACATGTGCCTGTCCCCAGCCGCAGCGTTGATGTCCGCCGAGAACCTAATGATAGCGCCGGATCAGGCCCACCAGCTTGCCCTGCACCTCGACCTGGTCGGGGCCGAAGATGCGGGTCTCGTACTTGGGATTGGCGGCTTCCAGGGCGATAGAGCCGCCCTTCTTGCGCAGGCGCTTGAGGGTGGCTTCCTCGCCGACCAGGGCCACGACGATCTCGCCGCTGTTGGCGGTGTCGCCCTTCTTGATGATCACATAGTCGCCGTCGAGGATGCCGGCCTCGATCATCGAGTCGCCCTGGACCTCGAGCACATAGTGCTCGCCGCTGCCCAGCATGGTCTCCGGCACCGGCAGGCGCTCGCGTTCGTGCTGGATGGCGTCGATCGGGGTGCCGGCGGCGATGCGGCCGAGGATCGGCAGCTCGCGGGTGGTGTCGGCGGCGATCGGCGCGCCCGGCGCCGACGGCGGCTGGCCGCCGCCTTCCAGCACCTGGGGCTTGAAGGTTCCTCGCCCCTTCGGCGGCGCGGCCGCCGTGGCCTGCTGGGGCAGCTTGACCACTTCCAGCGCCCGGGCCCGGTGGGCCAGGCGGCGGATGAAGCCGCGCTCTTCCAGCGCCGTGATCAGCCGGTGGATGCCCGACTTGGACGCCAGGTCCAGCGCCTCCTTCATCTCGTCGAAGGAGGGGGAGACGCCGGTCTCCTTGATCCGCTCGTGGATGAACATCAGCAGCTCGTGCTGCTTGCGCGTGAGCATGTCCGGCCTCGCCAGTCGTCGCGGAACAAACCGCAAACCTCTGTGAATGTTCTCTAGGTGTTCTTCGTTGATGTCAAGTTAACGGTGTTCGCCGGGAGGGCGGGCGAATTCCCGAGGAAATACAGAGTCCGGACTGGGGCGAAGCGGGGCGAACGGGTGATCAAGGCCGCCCCGGAGGGAATCAGGCGGCGTTGACCCCGCCTGGTGGGACCCGTCGCGGATTGCGGACCCTGACGGAGTCCGGCTACGGAGTCGGAACGCGCGGCAGGTTGGAGAACCGGATGGCGACGGGCGAGACGATCACGCTCAGGCTGACGATCCAGGACCCCGTTCCCGGATGCGCTTACAGCCTGCAGGACAAGAAGAGCCAGGCCGTCGGTCAGGTCGTCGCCGGCGGCGGGCCGCTGTCGTTCGACGTTCCCGTGCGCGTCGCGCCTGGACCGAAGTTCCTGGGGGAGTTCGTCCGCAGCGAAGGACCGGAGCGGCGCTTCGTCTACATCGCCATCGGAGGCCAGGCCGGCGCGGGGGCGTCGCCCTGGAGCCGGCGCGCCAAGATCGACATCCACACGCTGCCGACCGACCTGCTGGATCAGGCTCTGGCCGGCAAGGTCCTGGAGGCCCGCTTGCCCGGAAGGGACAAGGACGGCGGTCCGGCCTGCGCGACGGTGCGCCCGCTAGGACCCTGGCGGGTCGCGGACTGACCGGGTCCTAGCCCAGCAGCGCCTTCGTCGCCGACGCCACGTCGGCCTGGCGCATCAGGCTTTCGCCGACCAGCATGGCCTTGGCGCCGGCCGCTTCCATGCGCACCGCGTCGGCGGCGACGAACAGGCCGCTCTCGGTGACCAGCAGGGCGTCCTTGGGAGCCTGGGCGGCGAGGCGTTCGGTGACGGCCAGGTCGACCACGAAGCTCTTCAGGTCACGGTTGTTGATCCCGACCAGGGTCGAGCCCAGCTTGCCGGCCCGGTCCATCTCGGCCTCGTCGTGCACCTCGACCAGGGCGTCCATGCCCAGGCGCGCGGCCTCGGCCATCAGGTCGGCGGCCAGGGCGTCGTCGATCATCGCCAGGATGACCAGGATGGCGTCGGCGCCCAGGGCGCGGCTCTCGGCCACCTGCCAGGGGTCGACCAGGAAGTCCTTGCGGATGCAGGGCAGGGCGACCGCCGCGCGGGCGTCGATCAGGTAGCCGTCGGCGCCCTGGAAGCTGGGGCCGTCGGTCAGCACGGACAGGCAGGCCGCGCCGCCGGCGGCGTAGGCGCGGGCCAGGGCCGGCGGATCGAAGTCGGCGCGGATCAGGCCCTTGGACGGCGAGGCCTTCTTGATCTCGGCGATCAGGGCCAGCCTGCCGGGCGCGTGGTGCGCCTCGAGCGCAGCCTTGAAGCCGCGCGGGCCGTTGGCGGACTTGGCCGCGGCGTCCACCTGGGCGAACGACCGGCGACGCTTACGATCCGCTACGTCCTCGCGCTTGTAGGCGGCGATCTTGGCGAGGATGTCAGTCATGCTGGGGTCACTTGGGCGGGCACGGGTTCACTGTTGGTGGCGGCCACCAGACCGGCCAAGGCCGCCTGGGCGCGGCCGTCGTCGAGCACGGCGCCGGCCAGTTCGACGCCTTCGCGCAGGGTCTCGACCTTGTCGGCCACCAGGAAGGCGGCGGCGGCGTTGAGCATGACGATGTCGCGATAGGCGCTCTTTTGGCCGCCCAGCAGGGCGGTCAGGGCGGCGGCGTTGAAGGCGGGATCGCCGCCGGTGATGTCGGCCAGGGCCGCGCGCGGTAGACCGACGGCTTCGGGGGTGATCGTGAACAGCCGCAGGGAGCCGTCGCGCCATTCGGCGACCTCGGTCTCGCCGGTGGTGGTCAGCTCGTCCATGCCGGCGCCGTGCACCGACCAGGCGCGCTCGGCTCCGAGCGCACCCAGGGCCTTGGCCACCGGCTCGACGAAGCGATGGGCCGAGACGCCGACCACCTGGCGCTTGGCGCCGGCCGGATTGGTCAGCGGGCCCAGCAGGTTGAAGATGGTGCGGAAACCAAGCTGCTGGCGGATCGGCGAGACGTGCTTCATCGCGCCGTGGTGCGACTGGGCGAACAGGAAGCAGATGCCGGCCGTATCGAGCGCGTGGCGCTGCTGGGCCAGGCTGGCGTCGATATTGACCCCCAGGGCGGCCAGAACGTCGGCGGTGCCCGACTTGGAGGTGATCGCCCGGTTGCCGTGCTTGGCGACCTTGAGGCCGCCGCCGGCGGCCACGAAACCCACGGCGGTGGAGATGTTCAGGGTGTGCAGGCCGTCGCCGCCGGTGCCGCAGACATCGATGACGTCATACGGGTGCTCAAGGTGGATGGCCGCGCGGCGCATGGCGCGGGCGCAGGCGGTGATCTCGCCCACGGTCTCGCCGCGCAGGCGCATGGCGGTGACCGCCGCGGCCACCTGGGCGGGCGTGGGTTCACCGCGCAGGCAGGCGGCGAAGAAGATCTCGGCGTCGTCCTCGTCGAGGGTCTGGCCGTCGGCGAGCTTGGCCAGCAGAGGCTTGAAGGCGTCCGACATGATCTAGACCCAGATCGCCGCGTCGCGCTGGACCTTGGCCAGGTCCAGGAAGTTGGCCAGCAGCTGGTGGCCGCCCTCGGTGGCGATGGATTCGGGGTGGAACTGCACGCC
The DNA here is from genome assembly GCF_056397765.1 of Caulobacter sp. 05L422. Taxonomy (NCBI): domain Bacteria; kingdom Pseudomonadati; phylum Pseudomonadota; class Alphaproteobacteria; order Caulobacterales; family Caulobacteraceae; genus Caulobacter; species Caulobacter sp. 05L422. The sequence continues at coordinate 11,311 of NZ_JBFTOB010000038.1, forward strand.
GTAGACGGGACGGGTCTTGTGCTGCACGCCCATGATCTCGCCGTCCTCGGTCCAGGCGGTGATCTCCAGGTCGTCGGGCAGGGTGGCCTTGTCGACCGCCAGGCTGTGATAGCGGGTGGCGATGAACGGGTTGGGCAGGCCTTTGAACACGCCCTGGTCGTTGTGGAAGATCTTGCTGGTCTTGCCGTGCATCACTTCCTTGGCGCGGATCACATCGCCGCCATAGGCCTGGCCGATGGCCTGGTGGCCCAGGCACACGCCCAGGATGGCCAGATCGTCCGGCGCGCCGCGCAGCAGCGGCAGGCAGATGCCGGCCTGGTCGGGGGCCTTGGGGCCGGGCGACAGCAGCACCGCGTTCGGCCGCAGGCCCAGGGCTTCCTGCACCGACAGGTCGTCGTTGCGGTGCACGACGGTGTCCGCCCCCAGCTCGTTCAGGTAGTGGACGAGGTTGTAGGTGAAGCTGTCGTAGTTATCGATGACCAGGATCATGACGCCGCCAAGCTCTTGAATGGACCGCCCGAACGCTGCGGGCCCTGCGCGGTCGTGGACGCAGGGTACATCGTTCAGTTCAGCTCGGGTTGCAAGGCCTAGGGCTCGGACCTGGGCCAGCGGGACGGCGGCGTGACGCCGCCCGCTGGCGGTGGTGATCCGGCGGCCGACCAATCAGGCCGGCAAGGCCTCGACATGGCGCGCCAGCTTTTCGAGCGTCTGATAGCCGTATTCGACGGCGCCGAAGCCGATGCCCGCGTCGCGCTGCGCCTTGGTCGGATGGATCTGACGCAAGGTGATCACGGTCTTGCCGTCGTCCTGTTCGTCGAACGTGATGGTCGTCCGGAAGCGGCCCGGATCGTCGTCGGTGTCCAGGCCGTGATCGAACTCGATCAGGGTCGGTCGCTCGATACGGAGGAACTGCATCCGGCTGGACCAGCACTGGCCGTCCGGCGCGGTCATGTCGAAGCGCCACAAGCCGCCGACACGGATGTCGATCTCCTTGGTCTCGATCTCAAAGCCGGCGGGGCCAAACCAGTGCGGCAGATGTTGCGGGTCGGCCCAGGCGGAAAACACGATGTCGCGCCGCGCATCGATGACCCGCGAGAGAACGATTTCGCGATCGAGCGCCCATTGCGAAAGCGCGGCGTTGGTGGACGAGGTCATGATCGGATCCTTCGATTGGGATGGATGTGTTGGGGCGTCGATGAGGCTTTCGAACCCCGGAGATCGTGGTCGCGGCGAGCCCGCCGTTCGTGGAGCTCGATCGTTTCAGCCTTCGCTTCCGGGCTTCTTCTCGATTGTCTTCACATAGGCCTCGAGCTGATCCAGGCGGGCCTCCCAGACCGCACGGTGCTCGGCCAGCCAATGTTCGGCCTCGGTCATGGCGGCCGGCTTCAGGCGGCAGGTGCGGACGCGCCCGCTCTTCCGGGATTCCACGAGGCCGACGGCCTCCAGAACCCGGACGTGCTTCATCAGGCTGGGCAGCGCCATGTCGAAGGGGCGGGCGAGTTCGCCGATCGAGGCGTCGCCCTCGCCCAGGCGCGCCAGGACGGCTCTCCTGGTCGGGTCGGCGAGGGCGCCGAACACAAGGTCGAGACTCGATGATAAGTTATCCATGTGGCTAACTATCTGTGCGTGTCGACGGTTGTCAATAACAGTTATCTGATTGGCTAACTAAATCGCGCGGAGCGAGGCGGCCCTAGCCGCCTAGCCGCCTAGCCGCCAGCCCGCTTCGCCAGAGCCGCCGCCATCGCCGCCACGACGCTGTCCCAGTCGCCATGCGTGGGCTGCCGGAACTGATGCAGGTCCGCGTACCAGGGGCTGTCTTCGCGCCCCAACTCCCACCGCCAGCAGGTGTCGAAGCGATTGAGCAGCCAGACCGGCGTGCCTATGGCCCCCGCCAGGTGGGCGACGGCGGTGTCGACGGTGATCACCAGGTCGAGATTGGCGACGACGGCGGCGGTCTCCACGAAGTCGGTCAGGTCGTCGCAAAGGTCGAGCAGGACCATGCCGGCCGGCGGGGTCCTGGCCTGGGCGGCGGGGGCGTCCTTCTGCAGCGAGACGAACGAGACGCCCGGAACGGCGGCCAGGGGCGCCAGGGCGGCCAGGGTGACCGACCGCTTGCGGTCGATGGCGTCGGCGTGCGGCTCGCCGGGGCGCAGGCCGCCGGCCCAGACCAGGCCGACCTTCAGGCCCTCCAGAGACGCCAGGCGCTGCGCCCAGGCCGCCACGCGGTTCGGATCGGGGCGCAGATAAGGCGCGCCGTCGATGGTCTGGTGGTTCTGGTCCAGCACGCCGGCCAGGCTGAGCAGCGGCAGGTGGGCGTCGAAGGCGGGCAGGGGATCGCCGCGCCCGATGACCTCGATCCCCGGCCATTGGCCGCGCAGCAGGGAGACCAGCGGCCCTTGCGTCTCGAAGACCAGCCGCGCGTCGGGCGCCAGGCGGGCGGCGGCCAGCGGAACCAGGCGGCAGAACTGCAGGGTGTCGCCCAGGCCCTGTTCGGCGTGGATCAGCAGGACGCCGCCGGGCAGGGACGAGCCGTCCCATTCGGGCTGGGCGAAGCCGCGCAGGCGAACCCGATAGCCGTCGGTCTTCCAGCGCCAGTGATATTCCGCCCAGCCCTCCGGCAGCCGGCCAGCCAGCAGCAGGATCAGGCCCAGATTATAGTGCAGGTCGGCGTCGTCGGGCGTCAGGGCCAGGGCGGCGCGATAGACCCTCTCGGCGTCGGCGATCCGGCCCAGCGCGTGCAGCAGCACGCCCAGGTCGTTCATGATCCTGGCGTCGTCCTGCCGGCGGCGCAGGGCCTCCTGCAAGGCCTGGCCGGCGTCTTCCAGGCGCCCCTGGGCGTGCAGCGACTTGCCCAGATTGTGGCGGGCGTTGACGTAGCCGGGATCCCGGGTGATCGCGGCGCGGAAGCAGGCCTCGGCCTCGGCGTGTCGGTCCAGGCCGTCCAGGGCGATGCCGAGGTTGTCCAGGAACACCGGCGAGTCCGGCGACAGCGCGACGGCCCGCTGATAGGCGGCCAGGGCCTCGGCCTTGCGGCCCTGGCCGCGCAGCACGACGCCCAGGTTGCTGTGGACGTCGGCCAGGTCGGGATTGATGGCGATCATCCGGCGATAGCGCGCCTCGGCGTCGGCGAGGCGGCCGGCCTCCTGCAGGGTCACGGCTTCGGCGAACAGGTAGTGGAGATTGTCCGGCTCCAGCGCGACGGCCTTGCCGATCCAGTCCAGGGCCAGGTCGGGGCGGCCGAACTGTTCGGCCAGCAGGCTCATCCGTCGCCAGGCCTCGGCGTGGCGGGGATCGGCGCCCAGCACCTCGCTGTAGGCTTCCTGCGCCTCGGCGAAGCGCTGGGCCTGGTGATGGGCCAGGCCTTCCTGGAAGCGGGCGGCGATCAGGTCCTGCACGGCGACTCTCCGCGAACGGCGTACTCGAGCGGCGACTATTCCAGACTTGGGAGCCGGCGCACGCGATTTGCGACGATATGGGACATTGCGGCGCACGGGGGCTCGGGCATGCTGACGTCATGAACCCCGCTGATTCCGCCCTCGATTCCGCCGCGATCGCCTATGCCCGGGCCCTGCTGCGCAAACCGATGCGCCGGCAGAGGATGGGGCCGGTCCTGGCCGCCGCCGCCTTCGCGGCCTTGAGCGCGGTGACCTTCGCCACGGTGATGATCATCGCCCCGCCGGCGGTCGTGCAACATCTGCCGTCGGAGCGTCTGGGCGACTAACGACCCGACGGCGCCTGCTCATCGGGCGCCGGGACGCGGACGGGGCAAGCGTCGCCGCCGTCTATTGCCAGGTCTTGCGATTGCTCCTCCCATGCCTCGCGCAAAACGAGGGGACGATCATGGGCATTTCGCGACGCCGGTTTCTCAGCGCGGTCGGTTCGGCCGGCGGCTATGGGGCCCTCTACACCACCATGATGGGCATGGGCCTGCTGGCCGCGCCCCGCGCCTATGCCGGAGCGCCCAAGCTGGGCCTGGCCGGGGGCAAGGGCGCGTCGGTGGCGATCCTGGGCGCGGGCATCGCCGGCCTGGTCGCCGCCTACGAACTGCGCAAGGCCGGCTACACGGTCACGGTGCTGGAGGCGCGCGAGCGGCCGGGCGGCCGGGCCTGGTCGGTGCGCGCCGGCTCAAAGATCATCCAGACAGGCCGGCCCGACCAGACGGTCGACTGGGCCGCCGGCAAGAACGACTACTTCAACGCCGGCCCCGCCCGCATCCCGCAGTGGCACCACGCCGTCCTCGGCTATTGCCAGGAGCTGGGCGTGCCGCTGGAGGTGATGGTCAACGCCAACCGCTCGGCCAAGCTGGACTTCGCCGGTCAGGTGGTCACCGAGCGCCAGGCGGTCAACGACACCCGCGGCGCCTTCACCGAGCTTCTGGCCAAGGCCGTCGACAAGGGCGCGCTGGACCAGGAGCTGACCGGCCTCGATAAGCAGAAGCTGCTGGGCTACCTGTCGGCCTACGGCGACCTTTCCAAGAATAGCTACGCGGGCTCCACGCGGGCCGGTTTCCTGGCCTCGCCGGGCGGCTATGACCACCCGCCCAAGGGCGGGCCGCCGCTGCGCATGGCCGACATGATGAAGTCCCAGTTCTGGGGCGCCAGCCTGATCTTCGAGGAGATCATCGACATGCAGGCCACCATGCTGCAGCCGGTGGGCGGCATGGACCGGATCTCCTATGCGCTCTACGAGGCGGTCAAGCCGGCCGTGAAGTTCGAGGCGGTGGTCAAGGAACTGCGTAAGACGCCGAAGGGCGTGAAGATCGCCTACGCCGACAAGGCCGGGGCGCAGACGCTGGAAGCCGACTACTGCATCTGCACGATCCCGCTGCCGGTGCTGGCCAAGATCCCGTCCGACTTCGCGCCCCGCGTGAAGCAGGCGATCGCGGCGGCCGAGTACCACCACGGCACCAAGGTGGCCTGGGAGAGCCGACGGTTCTGGGAGCAGGACGACTTCCAGTACGGCGGCCTGGGCTGGACCGACGAGGCCAACGAGCTGGTCTGGTATCCCAGCGGCGGCATCGGCGAGAAGACCGGCATCCTGGTCGGCGCCTATTCGATCGGCTTCTCTGGTCCGGCCGCGCCGCCGAAATACGCGGCCATGTCGTTCGACGAGCGCTTCGCCCTGTCGCGCAAGGTGATCGAGAAGTTCCACCCGGGCCACGGCAAGGAGTTGACCAAGCCCTTCACGGTTTCGTGGATGCAGACGCCGTACAGCGAGGGCGTGGCCGTGGGCTGGAAGGAAGAACAGCGCGCCACCGACTACGCCGAGCTGTGCAAGCCGGACGGCGCCTTCTACTTCGCCGGCGAGCACATGAGCTACATCAACGCCTGGCAGGAGGGCGCGGCGCTGTCGGCGCACGAGGCGCTGAAGCTGATCCAGGCAAGGGTGTCGGCGGCCTAGGGCCGCCGACACGGCCTAGGCGAAGCGCCAGGCCTCTTCGGCCGCGCGCTTCAGGGCCCGCGACTTGTGCAGGGTCTCGTCGTACTCGGCGTCCGGGTCGCTGTCGGCGACGACGCCGCCGCCGGCCTGGACGTACATCATGCCGTCCTTGACCAGGGCGGTGCGCAGCACGATGCAGGTGTCGACCGAGCCGTCGGCGCCGATGTAGCCGACCGCGCCGGCGTAGCCGATGCCGCGCTTCTCGATCTCCAGCTCGTCGATGATCTCCATGGCCCGCACCTTGGGCGCGCCCGAGAGCGTGCCGGCGGGCAGGGCGGCCATCAGCACGTCGACCGGATCCACGCCGTCCGGCGCGTCGCCCTCGACGTTGGAGACGATGTGCATGACGTGGCTGTAGCGCTCGATCTTGAAGCTGTCGGTGACGCGGACGTTGGCGCTCTTGCCCTTGGCGGCCGGATCGTTGCTGCCGGCATGCTTGAGCATCGCCACGCGGCCCACGTCGTTGCGGCCTAGGTCCAGCAGCATCAGGTGCTCGGACCGCTCCTTGGGATCGGCCAGCAGCTCCTTCTCCAGCGCCAGGTCCTGCTCGGGCGTGGCGCCGCGCGGACGGGTGCCGGCGATCGGGCGGATGGTGATCTTGCCGTCGCGCAGCCGCACCAGGATTTCCGGCGACGAGCCGACCAGGTTGAAGCCGTCAAGGTCCAGGAAATACAGGAACGGCGACGGGTTGGTCCGGCGCAGCGAGCGGTACAGCGCGAACGGCTCCAGCGGGAACGGCGCGCGGAAGCGGTGGCTGGGCACCACCTGGAAGATGTCGCCGGCCCGGATGTACTCCTTGGCCTTCTCGACGATCTCGGCGTAGTCGGCGCGGCTGACCGGGGTCGTGAACTCGGCCTGGCCGTGGCTCTGGCGCGGCGTCGACTGGGTCAACGGGCCCCGCAGGTCGGCCATCACCGCATCGATCCGGCCGCGAGCGGCGGCGTAGGCGTCGGCGGCCGACACGCCCGCTTGCGGCCGGGCGGTGGTGACCAGGATGATCTCCTGGGCGATGGCGTCGAACACCGCCACGATCGACGGCCGGGTCATGATCCCGTCCGGCAAACCCAGCGTGTCCTGATTGACGTCCGGCAGGCGCTCGGCCAGGCGGACCATGTCGTAGCCCAGGGCCCCGAACACGCCGGCCGACGGCGGCGGCAGGCCGGCCGGCAGCTCGATGCGCGAGCGGGCGATCAGGTCGCGCAGGCTGTCCAGCGCGCCGCCCGCCTGGGGCGTGAAGCGGCCGGCGGCGATGTCGTCGCCCTCGGCGATCTCGGCCTGGTCGCCGCGGCAGCGCCAGACCAGATCCGGCTTCATCGCCACGATCGAATAGCGCCCGCGCCAGGCGCCGCCCTCGACGCTTTCGAACAGGAAGGCGTAGGGCCGTCCGTGACCGATCTTCAGATAGGCCGAGACCGGGGTCTCCAGATCGTCGATCAGCCGGGTCCAGACCACCTGCGGGCGGCCGGACTCGTAGACGGCGCTAAAGGCGTCGAGCGCGGGCTCCAGGCTCATTGAGCCTTGCCTTTTTCCTTGGCCTTGGCCGGAGCCTTGCCGTCTTCGGCGGGCAGGGTGCTGGTGTCGACGCCAATCGCCTGGCGGGCCAGGGTCAGGTTGACCTTGGTCTTCAGCTGGGTCTTGGCGGCGTCCTGGGCGGACTGGCCGACGTCGCGGAACAGGCCCTGCGAGGTCTGCGGACGCATGGCTTCGGTGATCTGGGCCATCTGCTCGGGCGCGCCCGGATGGACCTTCTCGACCACGGCCACCAGGTAGCCGCCCTGCGGACCGCGCGTGACGAACGGCGCGCCCGGCTTGGCGCCGAACGTGCCCATCAGCAGGTCGCGGCCCATGGCCTGGAACTGGCGGGCGTTCTGGCGGCTGATGTTGGGGACGCGCTGCACCTGGGTTTGGGCCGAGGCGGCGACCGCTTCCAGCGACTCGCCCTTCTTGACCCGCGCCGACAGCTCGTCGGCCTTGACCTTCATGCGGGCCAGCAGGGTTTCCAGCATCCAGCGCTGGGCCAGGGGCTCGCGGATCTCGGCCAGCGGCGGCATGGCCGACGGAATGACCCTTTCGACGCGGACGGCGAAATATTCGCCCTTGCCGGCCTCGATCAGTTCGCTCTCGCCGCCCGAGGGCAGTTCGAAGGCGGTCTTCAGGGCGTCCGGGGTCAGGGCCAGGGCCGGCTGGCCGGTCTGGTCGACGCCGTTGGCGGCGATCGGCGAGGTGGTCTGCACCAGGGCGCCGGCCTTGGTCGCCGCGTCGATCAGGTTGGCGCCGCCGTCGTGGGCGTCCTGATAGGTCTGGGTCTGCTCATAGGCCTTGGCCTGGGCGGCCTGGGCCTTCAGTTCGGCCTCGATGGCCGGGCGCTGCGATTCCAGGCTGGGCATCGCGGCCGGGTTGATCTTGACCAGCTTGACCACCGAGACGCCGAGGTCGCCGTTGATCGGCGCGCTGACCTGGCCCGCCGTCAGGGCGAACACCGCGTCGGCCACCTTGCGGTCGGGCAGGGCGGACTTCGGCTTGGAGTCGATCATCACCGGCTGCTTGCCGTAGGCGCTGGCGACGACGGCCGGCTGGTCGCCCTTGGCCAGGCGCTGGGCGATCACCGCGGCGGCCTTGGCGTCGGGGGCGACGATCTGGACGTACGAGCGCGTCTCGGCCGTGCCTAGGGTGTCCTTGCGGAAGTTGTAGGTCTTGACGATGTCGGCCTCGGGCACGGTCACCGTGCTCTCCAGGGCCTTGGCGCTGAAGCGGGCCACCGACAGGATCCGGGTCTCGGGCCGGGTCAGCTGGGCGGCGTGTTCCTTCATATAGGCCTGGAGCTGGGCGTCGGTCGGGGCACCCGGCTTCTCGACGGTCGCGGGATTGACCGCGAAGGCGGCCAGGTCGCGGCCTTCCAGGCCGTAGGCGGCTTGCAGCGCCGAATAGATGCGCGGAGCGCGCAGGCCGGCGGCCACGGCGCTGAACAGATGGGTCTGGGCGATGTCGTCGCGCAGCGAGGCTTCGTAGCGCGCCGGGGTCAGCTCGTTCTGGGCCAGCAGGCGCTGGTACATCACCGAGTCGAACTTGCCGGTGATCGGATCGAACGGGCGCTGGCCCGGGGGCAGGCCGGCCAGCTGCTCGCGCAGGGTGTCGCCGACCAGCTTGTCGGACGGGCGCACGCCGATCTTGCGGACCAGTTCGGCCAGGGATTCCTGCAGGGCCAGCTGGGTCAGCATCTTGCGGTCGATGCCTTGCTGGACGGCGATGTCCGGCGTGATGATCTGGCCCTGGGCCTGCTCGCGCTTCCGATAGTTCTCGAACTGCGCCTTGAAGTCCTCCGGCGCCATGTTCCGCGACCCGGCCGCGATCACCCACTTGCCGGGGGGATGACGGAACACGTCGCTGATGCCGAACACCGCGAAGCTGACGATGAGCAGACCAAACAGGAGCACCGCGAACGGCGATTTGGCGAAGGAGCGGAAGCCGGCGAGCATGACTGGGAGAAACCTTCCTCGAAAATCGCGCGGATTCCACGCAGGGCGACGGAACAGACGCGAGTTGCGGGTATAGTAGAGCCGCGGGGGGCCGGGCAAGCGGTGGAGGGGCTCAAGTGGTCTTGACTTCCGACCCGCGTGGGGTCCCAAACCGGGCGCATGACCCTTTCGCTGACCACGCCCCGGCCTCTGATCGCCGGAAATTGGAAGATGTTCGGCCTTGAAGCCTCGCTCGACGAGGCCCGTGCGGTGGCGGCGGCGCTGGCCGCCAAGCCGCCCGCCGCCCGCGTCGCGATCTGTCCCTCGGCCACATTGTTGCATCGAATGGTCGAGGCCATGGCCGGCGAGGCGGTGATCGTCGGCGGCCAGGACTGCCATCCCGCCGTGTCGGGACCGCACACCGGCGACATCTCGGCGGCCATGCTGGTCGACGCCGGCGCCCGGCTGGTGATTCTCGGCCATTCCGAGCGCCGCGCCGCCTACGGCGAAAGCGACGCCCTGGTGTCAGCCAAGGTCGAGGCCGCCCTGGCCGCCGGCTTGGAGCCGATCATCTGCTTCGGCGAGACGCTGGCCCAACGCGACGCCGGACAGGCCGAGGCGGTGGTCACCGGCATGGCGCGGGGTTCGCTGCCGGCTTCGCTGGCGGGGCAAGCCTTCGCGGTGGCCTATGAACCGGTCTGGGCCATCGGAACCGGCCGCACGCCGACCGTCGCCGATATCGAGCACATCCACGAGGCGCTGCGCGCGGTGCTGGTCGAGCGCTTCGGCGACCACGGCGCGACCGTGCCGATCCTCTACGGCGGCTCGGTGAAACCCGACAACGCCGGCCAGATCCTGGCCATGCCCGAGGTCGGCGGCGCCTTGGTCGGCGGCGCTTCGCTGAAGGCGGCCGATTTCCTGGCGATCATCGAGGCCGCCTAGGAGGCGAGGGCGGCCTGGGGCGCGAGGGTGAGGGGCGCCGACGCGGGCCTGGGCTGCCAGGCTCCGATGCGCTTGGCCACTTCGCTGGGGCCGGCGGCGTCCAACGCTTCCTCGAAGGCGGCCAGGGCGGCCAGCAGGTCTTGCCCGAAGAAGGTCCCCGACCACTCGCCGCCAACGAACGCGGGGAGGCAGGCGTCGACCCGCCTGGCGGCCGCCTCGACGTCGGCTGTCTTGTTGGCCAGCAGGGACAGGTTCTGCAGGGTCACCCTGACCCGTTGAATCGCCAACGCCACCGTTCCGGCGACATCTTCTGGAGAGGTTTCGACGGCGATCCTGCGAACCGCCTTGAGATGATCAGAGATGTGTCGGGAACTCGTCATAGTATAACTCCTGGCGCGGAAACCCCATTTTCCGTCATTTCCTGATTTTGAAGATCGGGGAAAACCCTGGTCTCGGTCACAGCTTTTCCCCCACTTTAAGTTGTGAAATGCGCACGCTAGCGGCAAGGCTTGATTGATACCGCTCCCACCCGCTGTTCTCGATTTTGCTCAGCCGAGAGCGAATTTCATTCAAGTTCAGTGGTCGTCTCGGTCCGTTCGATCCAAAGAGCGGGATTCCAAGCCTGCCAGGCTGAGCGGCTTCAGCGCCAACTTCGCACGGCATTTCTGGGTTAGCGCCCTGAAATCCCTGATTTCTATCCTCGATTCTCCGCAGTCACTCAGCCCGTCGTATCCTGATCCCACCTCGACGCATGGAAAGGGCGCATGGCCAGCGACCGATGCGGCGGCGGGGGGCGATCGAGCGGGAAGCTCTGTCGGCGGCGAGGTTCGCGTGCGTAGGAACCCCGTCAAACCTCATGTCTCTGGTGCCGGCTGGGCTCGGAACACGGATACAGCGTGATGTGGGGGGCGGCTTAGCAGCAGGCGAGCGGTGATGCGCTTGCGGTCCGGGACCAGGTTTCGTTGACCTGGCCCGCCCGTCGGAGGCTTCAAGGCGGCGAGGCCCTAACAGGGCTCAGCGTCGCGGGCTTCCGGATAACGATGGCGCGGAGCGGCAGGCTTCGTCGAAACGGTATTCTTCTTCAAACTCCGGACGATGTCCGGCGCTCCGCGACCCTTTCCGTTCCCTCAGCGGCTCGCCGCGTGAGCTTGTGACGCCGTGCCCACTAACACTTGCCCCCACCTGACCGCTTCGCGGTCTGTCCGCCCCCCAGGGGGCGGAGGACGCGCGCACCACACCTCTTCCCCCCTGTGGGGGAAGACGACCGCGAAGCGGTCCGTAGGGGGCAAGTGCTTGCCGCACAGGTCTCGGGAGAAAGTCCCTGCCCCTAGAACAGCAACCCATAAAGCCTGCAGTCGCGACGTTCGCCGTCGCGGTCGACATGGCCTTTCAGATAGCCTTCCTGCTCGAAACCCAGCTTCAGCAGCACCTTTTCCGCCCGTCCGTCGCCGACATGGGTGCGGGCGATCATCCGCTTGAGCCCCAGGGACGAGGCGCAATAGGCCAGCAGGGCGGCGGCGGCCTCGGTGGCGTAGCCCCGGCCCCAGGCGTCGCGCGTGATGATGAAGCCCAGCTCGCCGCGATAGTGCCGCCAATCCAGGTCCACCAGCTCGCAATAGCCCACGAACCAGCCGGTCTTGGTCTGGCGCATCCCCCAGTACATCGCCCGGCGCTCGTCCATCTCGGCCACCTGGGCGGCGACCGTCGCGGCGACCTCGTCGGGATCCTCGATGGCGGCGCGATCCCAGTGGGCCATCACCTCCGGATCGCTCATGAACGGGTAGACGAGGGGGGCGTCCTCAACGGCCAGCGGCGTCAGGCTAAGGCGTTCGGTCTCGAGGATCATGCGCGAGAATGGACCTGATGCGAGCGTAGGGAATGGTCTTGAGTGCGGCGGGTTCGTCCCCAGCTATGGCGCGGGCCCGTTGCAAGTGATAGAGGGGCCGCTTCGTTTTTCGCGGCGGAAGTGTCCGTCGCCCGGATCGAGATCGATTTACACATGCTCATCGGCGTTCTGCTGACCATCAACATCATCGTTTGCATCGCCCTGATCGGCGTGGTGCTGATGCAGCGCTCCGAAGGGGGCGCCCTAGGCATGGGCGGTGGCGGCGGCGGTTTCATGACCGCGCGCGGCGCCGGCGATCTTCTGACCCGCACGACCTGGATCCTGTTCTCGGTCTTCCTGATCATCAGCCTGGCCCTGACCATCCTGACGGGCCGCATGGGCTCCAGCAATTCGGTCGTCGACCGCCTGAAGCTGGACGGCCTGGACAGCAAGACCCTGAACGCCGCCCCGCTGCCGGCCGGTCCGACCGCTCCGGCCCCGACCCTGCCGGCTCCGGCCGCCGCCGGTCCGGCCGCGATCGAGGCCCCGACGCCGCAGATCAGCGCCCCGGCTCCGACCGTCTCGACGCCCAAGCCGGCCGCCAAGGCTCCGGCCCAGGCCGCGGCCAAGGCGCCCGCCGCCCCGGTCCCGGTGATCGACGCCCCGGCTCCGGCCGACCAAAAGCCGGCCCAGTAAGGGCCGGCTTCAAGTCTACCGTTGCTGCCGAGCCGCCCCCGCCGGGAGGGCGGCGCATTCTTTCTGTGAATGAACCTCGGTCTTTTCCCCGGCGACGTCGAATCACGGCTAATCTGATCGCCCATGACCCGGTACATCTTCATCACCGGCGGCGTGGTTTCCTCATTGGGAAAAGGCCTCGCCTCCGCAGCGCTCGGAGCGCTCCTGCAGGCTCGCGGCTACAAGGTTCGCCTTCGTAAGCTCGACCCCTATCTCAACGTCGATCCGGGCACGATGTCCCCGTATCAGCACGGCGAGGTCTTCGTGACCGACGACGGGGCCGAGACCGACCTGGATCTTGGCCACTACGAGCGCTTCACCGGCGTGTCGGCCACCAAGGCCGACAACATCACGACCGGCCAGATCTACAAGACGATCATCGAGAAGGAGCGGCGCGGCGACTATCTGGGCGCGACGGTCCAGGTGATTCCGCACGTCACCAACGAGATCAAGGACTTCGTCCTTTCACCGGCGCTGGACGAGACGGGCGAGAAGCCGGTCGACTTCGTGCTGGTCGAGATCGGCGGCACGGTGGGCGACATCGAGGGCCTGCCGTTCTTCGAGGCCATCCGCCAGCTGCGCCAGGACCTGCCGCGCGGCCAGAGCTGCTACGTCCACCTGACCTTGCTGCCGTTCATCAAGACGGCCGGCGAGATGAAGACCAAGCCGACCCAGCACTCGGTCAAGGAACTGCGCTCGATCGGCATCCAGCCGGACATCCTGCTGTGCCGCTGCGAGCAGGAGATCCCGGTCGAGGAAAAGCGCAAGATCGCCCAGTTCTGCAACGTGCGCCCCAGCGCCGTGATCCAGGCGATGGACAGCTCCTCGATCTACGCCGTGCCGATCGACTATCACAAGGAAGGCCTGGACGCCGAGGTGCTGGACGTGTTCGGCATGAGCGACGCGCCCAAGCCGAACCTGGCCCGCTGGGAAGCGATCGACCAGACCGTCAACCACCCGGACGGCGAAGTGACCATCGCGGTGGTCGGCAAGTACACGGTCCTCAAGGACGCCTACAAGTCGCTGATCGAGGCCCTGCACCACGGCGGCCTGGCCAACAAGGTCAAGGTCAACCTGGACTGGGTCGAGAGCGAGACGTTCGAGGGCGACGAGGGCGCGGCCGCGGCCCGCCTGGAGAACGCCCACGCCATCATGGTGCCCGGCGGCTTCGGCGAGCGGGGGGCCGAGGGCAAGATCCGCGCCGCCCAGTTCGCCCGCGAACGCAAGGTGCCGTACTTCGGCATCTGTTTCGGCATGCAGATGGCGGTCATCGAGACCCTGCGCAACGTGGCCGGCATCAAGGACGCCTCGTCCAGCGAGTTCGGTCCCACCGAGCGTCCCGTGGTCGGCATCATGACCGAGTGGATCAAGGGCAACGAGACCGTCCAGCGACGCAGCAACGACGATCTGGGCGGGACCATGCGCCTGGGGGCGTACGAGGCCGTCCTGACGGCCGGATCGAAGGTCGCCGAGATCTACGGCACCACCGACATCAGCGAGCGTCACCGCCACCGCTACGAGGTCAATATCGGCTACGCCCACCTGATGGAGGACGCCGGCCTGAAACTGACCGGCCGCTCGCCCAACGGCGTGCTGCCCGAGATCGTCGAACGCGACGACCATCCATGGTTCATCGGGGTGCAATATCACCCCGAATTGAAGAGCCGTCCCTTCGCCCCGCACCCCCTGTTCGCCAGCTTCATCGCGGCCGCGAAAGAGCAGGGACGATTGGTCTAACAAGCCCGGTTGCATCCTCGGGGAGTTTCAGGCATAAGCGCGCCCTCACACGGCGGCCTGGGTCTTCCCCGAGTCGCCGTCTCTAATTTTCAAGCTCAGCGAGCAGAGTCACTTCGATGGCCGTTCCCAAAAGAAAAACTTCGCCTTCTCGCCGGAACATGCGCCGGTCGCACCACGCCCTGGGCGCCAATTCCTTCGTGGAAGACAAGGACTCGGGCGAACTGCGCCGCCCGCACCACGTCGACCTGAAGACCGGTCTGTACAACGGCAAGCAGATCCTGACGCCGAAGGAAGACTAACCTTCGCGTCCGCTTCCGCCCGGTTCTTAGAACAGGGGCGGGAACGACGAGACAAAGCCTGAAAGGCGGCGGTCCCCGGACCGCCGCCTTTTCGCTTTTCGGCGCAGCTTTCCCCAAGTGGCGCAACGGCTCCCGTGCTTGCCTGGATACGGATTTCGACAACGCTGTCGAAATAACCGTGTTATCTTGACGGCAGGGAGATTCACCCATGCTCACACGCCGAAACATCACGGCGGGACTGGGATTGTCGCTGATGGCCGAAGCGGCCTGGGCTCGATCCGCGATGCCCGAACCGCTGCTGCAGAAGACCTCGCTGCAAACCTCGCCGACTCCATCGCCGGCGACGCCGCCTTCCGGCGTGCTTCCACCGGTCGAGGAGGCGCCGCCGTTCTTCCTCGACACGGCGCTGGACGCCGGCGACCGCATGACGGTCGAGGTGTTCATCAACGGGCAGGGGCCGTTCAACTTCGTCGTCGACACCGGCGCCGACCGCAGCGCGCTGTCGACGCCCGTGGCGGCCCGGCTGGGCCTGGAGCCGGGTCCGAACGTGATGCTGCATGGCGTAGGCGGCTCGGCCCTGACGCCCACGGCCAAGGTGGCGCTGATGGTGGCCGGCGATTCCCGCATGAAGGACTCCGAGTTGCCGGTGCTCCCGCCCGAGCGTTTGGGCGTGGACGGCCTGCTGGGCGTCGACATGCTCGAGAACCGCAACGTCATTATGGATTTCAACAAGAAGCGCCTGGAGGTCCGTCGCAGCACGGCCCTGTCGGGCGCCTTCCCCGGCGTGCGCGAGGTCTCGGTGCTGGCCGACGCCCGTTTCGGCCGGCTGGCGGTCGCCAACGCCCGGGTCAGCGGCGTGCGCTGCGTGGCCTTCATCGACTCCGGCTCCGGCGCCAGCATGGGCAACATCGCCCTGGCCGAGGCCATCAAGCTGCGCGTGCGCCGCAAGCCCGAGCCCGCCATGGCCATCCGGTTGATCGGCGCGGCGGGGGAGGAGACGCTGGGCGAGATGCGTGTCGTCCGCTCGATCGAGCTGGGCGCGCTACGGATGACCAACTTGCCGCTGGTGCTGGCCGACCTGCATATCTTCGACGTCTGGAACCTCAACAGCCGGCCCGCCGTGCTGCTGGGCGTCGACGTGCTGAAGATGTTCGCCCGGGTCGAGCTCGACTTCGGCGCGGACCGGGTGAAGTTCCGGCTCGGCAAGGGCTGGGCGCCGCCCGTCCTCGAAGCCTAGGGGCGGCCTGAAGGCAGGACGCGCCGAACGTTCGTTCCGACGATCCGGCGAGCGCCGGTTGCGGTTCGCGGCACGCGCCGCTAAGGGGAAGCGCCTTTTGAAAGGGGAGCTCCCATGACCGAGATCGTCGACATCATCGCCCGCGAAATCCTGGACAGCCGCGGCAATCCGACGGTCGAGGTCGACGTCGTCCTGGAAGACGGCGCTTTTGGTCGCGCCGCCGTGCCGTCGGGCGCCTCGACGGGCGCGCACGAAGCCGTAGAGAAGCGCGACGGCGACAAGGGCCGCTACGGCGGCAAGGGCGTCAAGGCGGCCGTGGACGCGGTCAACAACGAGCTGTTCGACGCGCTGTCGGGCGTCGACGCCGAAGACCAGCGCCGCATCGACAACCTGATGATCGAGCTGGACGGCACGGCCAACAAGAGCCGCCTGGGCGCCAACGCCATCCTCGGCGTCTCGCTGGCCGTCGCCAAGGCCGCCGCCGAGTCGGCCGGCCTGCCGCTCTACAAGTACGTCGGCGGCGTCTCGGCCCGCGTCCTGCCGGTGCCGATGATGAACATCATCAACGGCGGCGCCCACGCCGACAATCCGATCGACATCCAGGAATTCATGATCCTGCCGACCGGGGCCCCGACCTTCGCCGAGGCCCTGCGGATGGGCGCGGAGATCTTTCACGGCCTGAAGAAGGCCCTGAAGGACGCCGGCCACAACACCAACGTCGGCGACGAAGGCGGCTTCGCCCCCAACCTCGGCTCGGCCGAAGACGCGCTGGCCTTCATCGTGAAAGCTGGTGAAGCGGCCGGCTACAAGTCGGGCGAGGACTTCGTCCTGGGCCTGGACGTCGCCGCCACCGAGTTCTTCAAGAACGGCAAGTACGAGCTGGAAGGCGAGGGCAAGAGCCTGGATCCGGCCCAGATGGTCGACTACCTGGCCAACCTGGCCGACAAGTTCCCGATCCTGTCGATCGAGGACGGCATGTCGGAAGACGACTTCGAAGGCTGGAAGCTGCTGACGGACAAGCTGGGCAAGAAGGTCCAGCTGGTCGGCGACGACCTGTTCGTCACCAACCCCAAGCGCCTGCAGCTGGGCCTGGACAAGGGCCTGGCCAACTCGATCCTGATCAAGGTCAACCAGATCGGCACGCTGTCTGAGACCATCGACGCCGTCGATCTGGCTCACCGCAACGCCTACACCAGCGTGATGAGCCACCGTTCGGGCGAGACCGAGGACAGCACGATCGCCGACCTGGCCGTCGCCCTGAACTGCGGTCAGATCAAGACCGGTTCGCTGGCCCGCTCGGACCGGCTGGCCAAGTACAACCAACTGCTGCGCATCGAGGAAGCCCTGGACGATCAGGCGGTCTATGCCGGCCGCGCGGTGCTCAAGGGCCGCTAGTTCCAGCGACGATCACGACGAAGGGCGGCGCCTCCAGCGCCGCCCTTTTTCGTTTCAAATGCTACGATTCTCGAGGTCGAGGCCCGGATCGCCCGATTTCGAGGCGCCGGGCGCCAAAATTCACCAACAATTTTTCTAAAAGCAAAATCGCCCGCGTACCGCACTGCCGCAGAAAGCGCCGCCAAACGGTCGTTCAGATGCTGCGGCGCGGTATCTAGATGCCCTTGAAACCATCTCAAATGAAAGCGTTAGGGCCCTGCTTTCGACATCTTGCCGCCACCTGCTCAAACCCCCCGTTTAGTAAGGCGTTAAGCATGGTCGGGCAGGGTAAACTACCCCTCCTGGGAATCGCTGATGTTCGCCCGACTGCAACCTTTTCTGCCGACCGCGGCGCTCCTCCTGTTGATCACTTACTTCGTGTTTCACGCCCTGACGGGCGAACGAGGGCTGTTATCGACGTCGCAGCGCAACGCAGATCTCGCCGCCAAGACGCTGGAGTTGAAGAAGATCCGCGCCGAAAGGATGGACCTGGAGGCCCGTGCTCGTCTATTACGCAGCGGCAGTTTGTCGGCGGACCTCCTGGAAGAACGCGCGCGTTCGCTCCTGGGATACGCCGACCCCAAGGACTACGTGATCCGCACCCCGCGCTGAGCGTTTGGGTAGGAGACCCGGTCCTTCGGCTCTGCCGGCGGATCAGGCGAACCTGGCCCGTTTCGGGTTTGACAAAGGACCCCCATCTACGCGGAACCGAAGGTTCATTCGGTCGGTGGGCGTCCAGGAGTAGGCCGCGATGAAGATTGGCCAGGGAGAGTTGAATGGCGCGTACGCGCAAGGGTGAAGCCCCCGCGGGGAAGGCTGATGCCACCGGTGTCAACGCCTTCGTCGGCAAGGACGAGCTTCTGAAATTCTACCAGGACATGCTGCTGATCCGCCGTTTCGAAGAACGGGCTGGACAGTTGTACGGCATGGGCCTGATCGGCGGCTTCTGCCACCTCTACATCGGTCAGGAAGCCATCGCGGTCGGCATGCAGTCGATCAAGGTCAAGGGCGACCAGATCATCACCGGCTACCGTGACCACGGCCACATGCTGGCCGCCGGCATGGATCCCAACGAAGTCATGGCCGAGCTGACCGGCCGCGCGGGCGGTTCGTCGCGCGGCAAGGGCGGCTCGATGCACATGTTCGACATCGAGACCGGCTTCTACGGCGGCCACGGCATCGTCGGCGCCCAGGTGTCGCTCGGCACCGGCCTGGCGCTGAACAACCACTACCGCGGCAACGGCAACGTCGCCTTCGCCTATTTCGGCGACGGCGCGGCCAACCAGGGCCAGGTCTACGAGAGCTTCAACATGGCCCAGCTGTGGAAGCTGCCGGTCGTGTACGTGATCGAGAACAACCAGTACGCCATGGGCACCAGCGTCGAGCGTTCGGCGTCGGAGACCGCGTTCCACAAGCGCGGCACCTCGTTCCGGATCCCGGGCGAGGAAGTCGACGGCATGGACGTGATCGCCGTGGCGGAAGCCGGCGCCCGCGCCGCCGAGCACGCCCGTAGCGGCCAGGGTCCGTTCATCCTCGAGATGAAGACCTATCGCTATCGCGGCCACTCGATGTCGGACCCGGCCAAGTACCGGACCAAGGACGAGGTCGACAACGTCAAGCAGACGCGCGACCCGATCGACCACCTGAAGGAACGCCTGGCCAAGGCCGGCGTCACCGAAGACGACCTGAAGGTCGTCGACGCCGAGGTGAAGCGCATCGTGGCCGAGGCGGCCGAATTCGCCCGCACCAGCCCCGAGCCCGATCCTTCCGAACTCTACACCGACGTATACCTGGAGGCCGCCCAGTGACGGACATCCTGATGCCCGCCCTGTCCCCGACGATGGAAGAGGGGACCCTGGCCAAGTGGCTGGTCAAGGAAGGCGACACCGTCAAGGCCGGCGACGTGATCGCCGAGATCGAGACCGACAAGGCTACGATGGAAGTCGAAGCCGTGGACGAAGGCGTGATCGAGGCCATCCTGGTTCCGGCCGGCTCCGAGAACGTCAAGGTCAACACCCTGATCGCCAAGCTGAAGGGCGAGGGCGAAGCCGCTTCGCCGGCTCCCGCCGCCGCTCCGGCCGCCGCCGCGCCCGCCGCTGAAGCCGCTCCGGCTCCGGTCGCCGCGCCCGCCGCGGCTCCGATCTCGGCCGCCTCGACCTTCGCCGATCCGGAAATCCCGGAAGGCACGCCGCTGAAGAAGATCACGGTCCGCGACGCCCTGCGCGACGCCATGGCCGAAGAGATGCGCCGCGACGACAAGGTCTTCCTGATGGGCGAGGAAGTCGCCCAGTACCAGGGCGCCTACAAGGTCTCGCGCGACCTGCTGCAGGAGTTCGGCGACAAGCGCGTCATCGACACCCCGATCACCGAGCACGGTTTCGCCGGCCTCGGCGTCGGCGCGGCCATGGCCGGGCTGAAGCCGATCGTCGAGTTCATGACCTGGAACTTCGCCATGCAGGCGATCGACCAGATCATCAACTCGGCCGCCAAGACGCTCTACATGTCGGGCGGCCAGATCAAGTCGTCGATCGTGTTCCGCGGCCCCAACGGCGCGGCCTCGCGGGTCGGCGCCCAGCACAGCCAGGACTACGCGGCCTGGTACGGCAACGTCCCCGGCCTGAAGGTCGTCGCGCCCTACGACGCGGCCGACGCCAAGGGCCTGATGAAGGCAGCCATCCGCGATCCGAACCCGATCGTCTTCCTCGAACACGAGATGATGTACGGCCACGAGTTCGACATCCCGGACGTCGAGGACTGGATCGTGCCGATCGGCAAGGCCAAGATCCGTCGCTTCGCCGCCGAGGGCCACACCGGTCCCAGCGTCACCATCGCCACCTATTCTCGGATGGTCGGCTTCGCCCTCCAAGCCGCCGAAGAGCTGGCCAAGGAAGGCATCGAGGCCGAGGTCGTCGACCTGCGCACGATCCGTCCGATGGACCACGCCACGATCCTGGAAAGCGTCAAGCGGACCAACCGTCTCGTGACGGTCGAGGAAGGCTGGGGCCCGATGGGCGTCGGCGCCGAGATCGTCGCCCGGATCACCGAGTTCGGCTTCGACTACCTGGACGCTCCGCCGCTGCGGGTGCACCAGGAAGACGTGCCGCTGCCCTATGCGGCCAACCTGGAAGCCCTGTCGCTGCCGTCGGTCCCCAAGATCGTCAAGGCAGCCAAGGCGGTCTGCTACCGGTAGCGTGGAGCTTGTTTCCTGATCCCAACATCGAATGGGGCGGCCTCGCGTCCACCATTGATGGCATTCAGTCGCCTAGCCTGGAGGTCGTCAGGGCGGATTGCAGCAATCCCGTTCGATGCTTGGTGTCACAATGGCTGGAGGGGGCCTGCCTGCGGGTGAGTTCGGTAGAATTCAACGATCCGCAAGCCTTCTTCGCCGTCGAGGAAATGCTCTATTCCATCGCCTATGCGCCTCGCCAAGATGGCGGCGGTTACGATGGAACGGTCTATATCAAGGAAGCCAAGCGATCGGCGCTCAAGACGGCGTTGGAAGCGGTGGACTACAATGATCGTTCGATGCGCCACTTCTTGCTGGTCGGGTTGGATGTTTGCCTTGAGGTCGTCGATACCGGCGAACCTCATGTCAAAGACCATCCGGACTATGATGCCGCTAGGGCTTGGGTAATGAGGGAAGCCGCGTGACCCAGACCCTCAACGGTTCCTGCCATTGCGGCGCGGTGCACGTGCAGCTCGACCCCGGCAAGCCGGTGGCCGAGTTGGCCCTGCGGTCCTGCCAATGCAGCTTCTGCCGTCGGCAGGGCTCGCGGACGACCAGCGATCCGGGCAGCCGCCTACACATCACCGCCGCTCCGGGATCGCTGATGCGTTACCGGTTCGGGCGGCGGGCGGTGGACTTCCTGATCTGCCGGGAATGCGCCGTCTACGTGGCGGCGATGATCGAGGACGAGGGCCAGGCCTACGCCACCCTCAACGTCGTGGGGACCGACCTGCCGGGTTTCGCCGATCGCGAGCCCGAACGGCTGGACTATCACGACGAAACGGACGAACAACGCCTTGCCCGTCGCAAGGCCAAATGGACGCCGACCGTTCTGGTCGAAGCCGTCCCGAACGCTTGAGGAAGAAGCTCAATGTCGATCGACATCCTGATGCCCGCCCTGTCGCCCACCATGGAGGAGGGGACCCTCGCCAAGTGGCACGTCAAGGTCGGCGACACCGTCAAGGCCGGCGACGTGATCGCCGAGATCGAGACCGACAAGGCGACGATGGAAGTCGAAGCCGTCGATGAAGGCGTGGTCGAGGCCATCCTGGTCGACGCCGGGACCGAGAACGTCAAGGTCAACGCCCTGATCGCCAAGTTGGCCGGCGAGGGCGAAAGCCCGGCTCCGCCTCCCGCCAAGGCCGCTCCGGCCGCTGAAGCGCCGAAGGCCGCCGCTCCGGCTCCGGCTCCGGCCGCGCCCGTCCAGGCCGCCGGCGAGACCGCCGCTCCGGCCAAGCCGGCTCCCGCCGCCGCCCCGACGGGCGACCGCGTGTTCGCCTCGCCGCTGGCCCGCCGCCTGGCCTCGGCCGCGAACCTGGACCTGAAGTCGATCGCTGGCACCGGCCCGCACGGCCGCGTGGTCAAGGCCGACGTCGAAGCCGCCCAGAAGGGCGGCGCGCCCGCCGCCAAGGCCGCCCCGGCCTCGGCGCCCGCCGCCGGCT
>NZ_JBFTOB010000039.1:0-28752 GCF_056397765.1 Caulobacter sp. 05L422
ACGCGCTCAAAGAGCAGCGAGCCGCCCTGCCCCAGGCCGACCAGTCCCTTTCAAAAACCCATTGCCATACGATTCACGAGCGAAAGAGGTTTGCGGAAGACGCCAGCCCTTTGCCAAGGCGTCAGCGTCGAGCCTTGAGCAATCGGCCGGTCGTAAAATCAAGTAAGAATAGGAAAGTATTCCTAGAAAAGTCTGGCCACGGTCATTGGGATTTTCGACTGGGGTTCTGCGGCGGCTCTATGTTGATAACGCTGACCTACAGCAGGAACCTCACACTCGCCGCCGTCATTGGCGTCGGACTGTTTATGTTGGGCTACTGGCTGATCCCGTTCTATGCGAGCCGGAGGATGATTTTTAGCTGGCAAGCCTGTTAACCGCCCTCCCCGGCCGATCCGAACAGCGGATTGGTGCGAGTTGAACGCGAACTCCAGGACCAGATACGTTCAATGGCTCACCCCCTTTCAAGGGTCGCCGGTGACCCGCCGCGCGTCACTCGCCGGATGCGGACAGTCCCGTAAGCAGCGGTGCGTAGCCAGCGAGCCTCAGGGACACGAATTCTATGAAGAGCCGCACGCGCTTGGTCTTGCGCGTCTCGCCCTGGGTGAGGATCCAGAGCGCGCCGTTTAGGCGTGGCTCGATGCCCGGCGCCCTCGCCAGCAAGGGGTCGGCGTCGCCGACGAAGCACGGCAGTCTTGTCATCCCGATTCCTTGCCGCACCGCGGCGACCTGGGCATCGGCGTCCGGAGCCCTGAAAGGCGCCCCGGCCGCGCGGACCTCGCCCGCCTTGGCCCAGTCGGGCACGCCGCGATCATTGATGACGATCGGCCGGATGGGCCCTATCGCGCCCGCACGCCACTTGGCCAACAGGTCGCGGGACATGTAGATTCCGGCGGCCAATTGCGGTCCCGCCAGGCCGTGGAGATTGAGCGGCAGAGCCTTGCGGTCGACGACGAAGCGGATCGCAACATCGGCCTCCCGGTTGGTCAGGTTCGCCACCTCGCCGGTCGATTGGATCTCGATCTCGATGTCCGGATGCAGGCGGGCGAAATCGGCCAGGTCCGGCATGAGAAGGTGGGTGGCCAGGAACGGCGGCAGCGTGACCCGCAGAAGTCCGCGCGCGCTCTGGTCGCGCCCGAAAACGCGCGTCTCCAGTTGGTGAGACGACGCTTCCATCTGCTCGGCGAACTCGACGACTTCCTCGCCAGCGGCGGTCAGGCGGTAGCCCGACGGCCGCTTCTCGAAGACTTGCACCCCGAGCCGTTGCTCGAGCTGAGCGATGCGCCGGAGCACGGTCGCGTGGTTCACGCCGAGACGCTCGGCGGCCGCCCTGACCGAGCCGCCACGCCCGACGGCCAAGAAGTAGCGAATATCGTCCCAGTCGATCATGGTCATGGTGCGATCTTGCACCGTGACACTCAACTTTCAACGGCCGCACCTCCATTCAAAATAGAGCTTCACCAATCATGCGGATCGTTTTCGCACCACCGATGTGCGCTGTTCCGCACTGAACGACCAGGCTTGGCAGACCTATTTCGAGGCTCTCGGATCGTCATCGGACGACCAAACGGAACCTCGAAGGAGAAGATCATGGGCAAGCTTGACGGTAAGGTGGCGGTCGTCACGGGTGGAACGAGCGGCATGGCGCTGGCCAGCGCCAAACGCTTCGTCGAGGAAGGCGCCTATGTGTTCATCACCGGCCGGCGGCAGGAGGCGCTGGACGAGGCGGTGAAGGCGATCGGCCGCAACGTCACGGGCGTGCGCGGCGACGCGGCTAATCTCGACGATCTCGACCGCCTGTTCGACACGGTCAAGCGCGAGAAGGGCAAGATCGACGTGCTCTACGCAAGCGCCGGTACGGGCGAAGCTGTCCCGCTTGGCGAGATCACCGAGCAGCACTTCGATACGACCTTCGGCCTGAACACGCGTGGCGCCCTCTTCACGGTGCAGAAGGCCTTGCCGCTGTTCAACGACGGCGGGTCGATCTTCATGACCGGGTCGGTCGCCTCTCTCAAAGGCTTTCCGGGCTACAGCGTGTATGCGGCCAGCAAGGCGGCCCTGCACGCCTTCGCGCGCGGGTGGCTCAACGAACTGAAGGGCCGGAACATCCGGGTGAATGTGCTGCATCCGGGGCCGATCGCCACGCCGATGCAGGATCAGGTCCTGACCGAAGAGGCCAAGAAAATGTTCGAGTCCCTGATCCCGAGGGGAACGATGGGACGTGCCGAGGAAATCGCGGCCGCCGCGCTGTTCCTGGCTTCGGACGATTCGAGCTTCGTGAACGGGGTGGAGCTGGCGGTCGACGGCGGCTTCTCGGCCATCTGAATTCGCGCCGGATCGCCCCGAGCGGCTGATCCCAACACCACAGGAGAACCATCATGAGCTATGCGATCATAGGTTTCGGCAAGATCGGCCAGGCCCTGGCCCACGCCTTCACCCGCAGGAACATCGAGGTGGCCGTCGCTAGTCGCCACGCGCCCGAGGCCCTGGCGCCGCAGGCGAGGGCTATCGGCCCGACGGTCATCGCCAAGTCCCTGCAGGACGCCCTCAAGGCCGACACGATATTTCTGGCTGTCCGTTCCGAGTCTCATCGGGATGTCGCCGGAGCTCTGTCGAGCTGGGAAGGCAAGACCCTCGTCGACGCGACGAACTCGCAGGTCCCGCTGGAAGAGATGGACGGCCTGCTGTCCTCCGCGTTCGTCGCCAAGCTCTACGCCGGCGCCAAGGTCGTGAAGGGCTTCAACCACTTGGGCGCCACCGCCCTGGCGGCGGATCCAGTCGTCGTGGGCGGCCACCGCGTCGTCTTCCTCGCGAGCGACGACGAAGATGCGGTCGCGCCCGTGGCGGCCCTGGCCAAACAGCTCGGCTTCGCTCCCGTCAATCTGGGGCGGTTCGACGAGGGCGGCGCGTTGGTTCACGCCCGCGGGTCCGCCTGGGGTCCGCTCATCTTCCAGAACATGGTCAAGAAGGAGCAATAGCGGACTTGCGGCCAATTGCGGGAGGGGTGTTTCAGCGCCCTTCCCGCCCCCACCTCCTGGTCACTGGCCAGGCAGCGCCAATATCGGACTCGGATCATCAAGAGCTACGACCTTCATGCATGCCTATTCGCGAAGCTGAATCAGGCGCGCAATAGATCCTTCGCCAACCTCGCCGCTTTCCCGCTCCCACCAACCTCGCGCAGCGCAGCCTGCGCCGAAGCCGCGAGGGGCCGTCCGGTCAGCGCCCGCGCCTCCAGAAGAACCTGGAGCACGTGGACGGCGCTCCGTTCCTCGAAGTCGAGGCGTGGAAGCCAGGCTTCCAAGCCCTCGCAGACCACCTCGGCATGCAGGGTTGAAACCTGCACGACTTGCAACAGCCCCTCGCCCAGCCGGTTGAGTTTGCCCCATTTGCCTTCGCCCAGCCGCGCCATCACCTCGGCGAACAGACGCGGGTCGAACACCCGCCCCTCGATCCCCTCGATCAGAGCGTCGACGGCCAGACCTTTGACGTCGGCGTCCTTGCCGATCAGGCCCAGGCAGAGCAGCAGGTGCCCGACCTCGCCCCAGGGCCGGTTCTTCTGGAACAGCGAGTGGAGAAATCCGAACCCGGGCGTCCAATTGCTGCTGTTCTCGTCGATCCTGTCCGCCAGTTTCGCGGCTCCCTTGATCTGCGCCCCGGCGGGATTCTGCGGCCAGAGATAGGCAAGCCATTGGGTGACCCAGACCGTGTTCAGGTCGCCCGAGAAGTGCTTGGCCTCCGACCGCCGGCACAGCGCGGCCGTGGGCAGTTCGCTCCACTTCGCCACCAGCGGGCCTTGCAAGGTCGTGCGCAGGCGGGCGATCAGCCCGCCCGGGACCGCCCTGTCCGTCGTCTCGCCGCCGCGCTCCACCGTGACGTGGAACTCCGGCGTCTTCCAGCGCATCTGTTGGTGCTGGCCGGTCTTGTGGGCCGCGCGCCAGCCATACCGCGCAGGCTTCAGGCCGTCGGGCCAGTCGTCCTCGACGCCAAGCGGCGCGAAGGCCGAGCTCCAGTCCGCCAGCGGCGCGCGGCAGCGGGCGGCGGTGATCAGAGCGGCGTAGGCGTGGCGGTCTTCCTTCGCCGGCGGGGCCTCGCCGCCCAACGCGAAGATCACGATCCGGCGTAGTGGCGCGGGCAGCGCGCCGACCCGCTCGAGCGCTTTGTCGCGGTTGTCCGGCGCCAGCCGCAGCAGCGACAGGCGGAAATCCATCGTCTGGCCAAGTCCCGCCACAGGCGCCAACTCGTGCAGACGATCCATCCAGACCAGCGGATCGATCCATCCGCCGTGGTGCGTGGGCGCGGACAGCAGCGTCCGACTTTCGCGTCGCGCCGCCCGATCGGCGACCACCCGCAGATGGGCGATCATCGGCTCGAAGGCGTCGTCCTGCGTATAGTATATCGAGGCCTCGAATTCCGTCCGGTACAGCCGGCCGTGCGCCCAGCTGAAGATCAGATCGACCAACGCCAGGCCCGCGCCGACCCGAACGACCCCGAGGCCGTTCGACCCCGTGCGCCCGTGCTCGAGACGATGGACCAGCGGGGCGACGCGCTGCTCGAAATCAGCTGGCGGGCGGCCGGCGAAGCGGCTGATCGCGTCGATGATCCGCTCGATCTCGTCCGGGCCGTCCACGACCTCGACCGCATGCAGCACCGCGTCGATCAGCGCGTCGACCGACGGAATCGGCGTCAATTCCGTCTCTGGGGACAACACCGTCCGGCCGACGACGTCGCCGCCAATCGGAACGTAGGCTTCCTGCCGCGCGCCCACGGGAGCGGACAGCGCGCCGGCGGCCGCAACCCGTTCCGCGCGCGCGGCCGGCACCGTGGCCGGATCCTGACCCACCAGGGCCAGCAGCCGGACCCTATTGCTGGCGGCGACGAAGCCTTCGAGTTCGGCGATCAGCTGGAGGTGCGCGGCCTCCAGCCGCCCAACGCTCGCCTCCAGCAAGGTCAACGCCTTGGCCTGCACGTCCGCGTTCGCGTGGCGGAGGGCCTCGACGGTCGCCGACAGGCATCGCGCCCGCGCGTCTTCGTCACGCGCCGCCGTGCGCTGGACCAGTGTCAGCGCGGCCATGGCGTTGCCCTTGCCGGCGCCGGCGAACACGCCCTGGATCTCGCGCAGCACGGGATCCGCATCCAACGCGCCCAACTTCTCGACCTTGGTCAGCATCTCGATCGCGAACTTCGCTACGTGGCCGACCGGATGGCACAGCAGGTCGATGTAGAGCGGCTGATGCCGTAGCAATTCCTCCGAGGTCGGCGTCATCTGGACGTAGAAGCGATGGAAGCCGGCGAGCTGGTTCTCCTTGATGTCCAGCCGCAGGCCGTCCAAGGCCGCGCGCAGCAGCCGCTCCCGATCGAGCCTGCCTTGCGCCGACAGCTTCACCAGGGCTTCGGGCCAGGTCTCGTAACCGGGGGGCGCGCCGCTGGTGAGCCAGCCGTTGGTGTTGAAGGCGATGGTTTCGATCTTGAACAGCGCCCACACGTCCTCCAGCAGGATCGGCTCGTCGATCAACTGCTGGCTGAGGGGCGGTGGCGACGGCGTAGTGTCCGGCTTGCCCCAGTCGCGGGCGCGCATCAGGTAGGCGGCGAACTTGCCGTAGTAGCCGTCGACCTCCGGCTTGCGGCAGACGCCGCTCTTCATCCAGGACAGGATCGTGGGCAGGTCAAGCCAGGTGAAGTCCTGCTCCAGCTCGTGTGCGATCCACTCGTCGATCCAGGGCGGACGGCGGTCCGTCAGGATGCGCTCGGCCACCGGCTGTTCGCCCCACACATGCAGGCCGCGCTTCTTCAGCGCCGAAAGGGGACCGAGCGCGAAAAGGGCCACCGCGGCTTTGTTGTTCTCCGGCGCGCTGTAGAATCTCCAGGCCCCCTCCTTGCCCCGTTGCGCCAGCAGCGCCTTCAAGCGCTCGGACGCGGTCTCGCCGGCCTTGCAGGCGCTCAGCTGCCGATGCAGCTTCTGCGCCGCCGAGGACAGTTTCGCCCGCGCCTTCTCGTCGAGGTCGGCGCAGGCCCGCTGCAGCGGCCAGGCGTCGCCTTCCCCGAGGATCAGGTCCTCCAGCATCTCAGGCGTCATCGCCGTCCGCTCCCTGCTGCACGAGCGACGCGGCCAGGATGTGCTTGCAGGGGCCGCGCTGCCCCTGGTGCTTGCTGAACCAGGGACAGGTGCAGGTGTCCTGCTCATCGGACAGCCGCACACGGTGCTCGGTCCCCGTCCCCTGAACCGCGAAGGCCAAGCCGCCTCCGCCGCCGAGGGATCGGACCTTCCCTTCCTCGACCAGCTGGCGGGCGTTGCCGAGCCGCGGCTGCATCTCCTCGACCTTGGCGAGGTCGAACGGCAGCTCGCGGTGGAAGTACTGCTGCGCATTGGCGTCGAAGCCGGCCAGGCCTCGCGCGCCCAGAACCGCCAGCGCGTCCTTCACCTCGCCCACATCCATTTCAAGCGAAGCGGCCAGCCCATTGGGGTCAAGGCGCGACTGCCACTTGAGGCTGGCGCGCACCTGCGCGATGGCGTTGTCCGACGGCGGCCTAGCCAGCGCCGACAGCACCTGCCCCTCCCCGGAAAAGCCGCGATAGACCTCGGGGCTGATCATCAGGAAGAAGCTGCCTTGAGGATAGCAGACCTCCCAGGCGCTGGCGCCGCTATCGTCGTCGGCCCACACCTTCAGGCTTTTGGCGCGCAGCAGCAGCGGCTCGATGATCTTCACTCGATGGGTTCCCAAGATCGGCACGGCGCCCTTCTGCGGGCGCTGGCTGAGCCGTATGGACCGGCCCACCGACGCGGCGTAGCTGGGCATCTTCGGCCGCGAGGCCTGCGGCAAGCTCCGGACGAACCGCAAGGCTTCGGCCGCGGTCACCTCCATCTTGAGCTCCAGTCGGGGCTGATAGGCCTGAACCTCGCTGAACCCCTTGATCCAGCGCAGCGGCAGCTTGACCTTCTTTTCGACCGTGCGTTCGGCGCCCCGGCTAAGCACGACCTCGTCGGCGCCGACGGCGAAGGCGACCTCCTCGTCGTCACGCAGGCGCAGCAGGGCGTTGCGCATCTCGACATTGAAATCGACATTGGTCGTGCCTCGACCTTGGCGCTCACCGTCGAAAGCCGAGGCTGGCAGGTCGACCCGGGCGTAGACGCCGCAGCATCCGCTGAAGCCCTCCAGCCGCAGGATGTCCTCGGTGCTGGTCAACACGGGATCGAGCAGGGCGGGCCGCGGCAGGAAGAAGTGCGTGCGGACGACGTCGCTCAGCACATAGAGCATCTCGCCGACCATTCGCGGATGGCGCAGGCGGCCGTCGAAGAAATAGGGCTGGGCGTGGTCGGCGTTGTAGGTCGCCAGCGACAGCCGCGGGGAGCCTCGTCCGCTGGGCTCCACCCGCGAAGGGGAAGCGTAGCGATAGGTGAAGTCGATAGCCGCGGACAGGTTCTTTCCCCCAAAAGACAGATGCCGGTCAGCATACTAGACCATTCAGGTTCACCCACCACCCCGAGTGGAGCGAGCGCAGCATGGGCGGCCTCTCCTTGGCGAGTGGGGTGACTGGACGGCACGATCTTTTTGGGGCCGTCCAGGCCCACGGACTCCGACAGGGCTGATCGGCGCGGCCATCGCGCGACTACTGAACCTCCGTGGCGCGCGCGAGGCCAGCCTTGCTTGGAGTCGTGCCTTCACCCTCGAACGGCTCCAGCCGGAAAGTTAGACGCGTCGGCTCCAGGCGGGTGCGGTATTGCATGTGCGGCTGGCCGACATGGTTCCAGGCTGTGTCGCCGCCGACGCCCCACTGGGCCCCGTCGACCAGCAGCGAGACCTCGCCATGCGGCACGATGTCGGTGCTCTTCCACGTTCCCTCAGGGCGGCGGTAAAGATCGGAATAGGGGAAGGCCAGGACGGTCATCATCAGCGGCGCCTGGCCCCGAACCCGCAGCCCCCTGCCCTCGCCCGCCACCTCCATCCAGCGGACGTCGACCTTGTTGCCGGTGTCCTGCGGCCGCATGTAGTCGTGGTTCTGCTCGGCGATCAGCCCCCGCCACAGGCCGATCGGCGCGCTGGTCTTGCGATCGACATAGCTCTCGTGCGGACCGCGACCGTACCACTCGACCGTCTTGACGCTCGCAGGCATCGAGAAGGCCAGGCCCACCCGAACAGGCGGCGGAAGGTCGCTCTTCAGCGGCGTCAGCAGGCCGTCGACATCCACGGCCCCGTCGCCGCTCATCTTGTAGGTGGTGACAAAGCGCGCCGCGCCCGCGCCGAGTTCGTGGTCGACGACAACCTCCGCTCCCCCGCCCGGCAGCCGGCGGGCGGTGATCGAGCGGACCTCCCGGTCCTTGGTCATGACCTTCCACGGCGTCTGCTGCGACACCGTCCCGGTCAGGGTGTCGTTGTCGGTCTCGGCCCGGAAGAAGTTAGGCGCGCCGCCGCTCAGCAACGCCGATCCGGCCTTGCCGTAGCCGGTGAGCAAGCCCGTCTTGCGGTCCAGCGTCAGGCTGGCGCCGCCAGCTGACAACGAGATGCTCTCGGCGGTTTCCTTCAGATCGACCGAGCCGTTGGCCGCCACGACAGTCGCGGCCGTCGGCGGCCCCAAGGCGAACTGCTCCCAGCCGACCACATAGCCTTCCGGCGTCAGCGGCACGGCCCCCGCCTTGGCCTTGGCGCGGATGGTGACGAAGTATTCGGCCCCGGCCTTGGGCTCGACCTTGGGCAGCGGAAGGGTGATCGCCTGGGTGGCCCGCGCCTTGGTCGCCAGGTCAGCCAGCGGCCCCGACGCGATAGTCACGCCGTTCTCCTGCAGCGACCACTCGAAGGCGAAACCCGACAAGTCGCGGAAGTCGTGGCGGTTGCGCACCGTCACCGCGCCGGTCGCCGGATCGAAGCCCTCGAACTGGATCGGCGAGAGGACCTTCTGGACCTCGTACACATGCGGATTGGGCGTACGGTCGGGTTGGATCAGGCCGTCGCCGAACTCGACGTCGCCGCCGGGGTTGGGGCCATACTCACCGCCGTCGCCCCAGTAGCGCCGGCCGTCCTTGGCGTAGCGGTACATCGACTGGTCGACCCAATCCCAGATGAAGCCACCCTGCAGCTTGTCGTACTTGTAGATGGTGTCCCAGTACTCCTTGAAATTCCCACCGGAGTTTCCCTGCATGTGGGAATACTCGCATTGGATCATCGGCTGGGTCCGGGTCGGATCCTGCGCCCAATCGACCATCTTCTCGATGTCGTCGTACATGGGCGCGTAGATGTCGACGTAGGGGTTGGGCGCGTGCTCCCAGTCCAAGGTGCCCCAGCCCAGGTACGAGATCAGGCGTGACGGATCGCGCTTGCGCGCTTCAGCGGCGGCCTTCTCGAAATTGGGCCCGATGCCGGCCTCATTGCCCAGCGACCAGAAGATCACCGAGGGGTGGTTCTTGTCGCGCTCGACCATGTTGAGCACACGGCTGACATGGGCGCCCTCCCAGGCCGGGTCGAAGCCGATCTGCAGCTTGGGCCTCAGTTCCGGATGCTTGTTGGCGTAGTCCATGTAGGCGTGGCTCTCGATGTCGGCCTCGTCCATCACATACAGGCCGTACTCGTCGGCCAAGGCGTACCAGCGCTCGTCATTGGGATAGTGCGAGGTGCGCACAGCGTTGATGTTGTTGCGCTTCATCAGCTCGATGTCGCGGCGCATCGAGGCTTCCGACATCACGTGGAAGGTCTCCGGATCGTGCTCGTGGCGATTGACGCCGCGGATGACGATCGGGCGGCCGTTGACCGCCACTCGGCCATCCTTGATCTCGACGGTGCGGAAGCCGATGCGCTGGGGCGTGGCCTGGAGGACCTGGCCCTTGGCGTCGAGAACCTCGACCAGCAGGGTGTAGAGGTTGGGCGTCTCGGCGGTCCATTGGCGGACGCCGGGAACGGTGGCCGACAGCATCTCCGTCCTGGCCGCGCCGGCCGCGACCTTGGTCTCCTTGGTGAGGATCGTCCTGTCGCCGTCCAGCAGGGTCATGCGCACGGTGACGGCCTGGTCGCGCCTGGTGAGCGCCACGTCGGTCGACAGCGTCCCGTCGCGGTAGGCCTTGTCGAGACCGGCATGGACGAACAGGTCGGTCAGGCGGGCCTTGGGCGCCGCCTTCAGATACACCGAGCGCTCGATGCCCGAGACCCGCCAGAAGTCCTGGTCCTCCAGGTAGGATCCGTCCGACCAGCGGTGGATCTGGATGGCGACGATGTTGGTCTTTCCTGGCGCGAGCAGCTTGGTGACGTCGAACTCGCTGGGGAGTTTGGAGTCCTCGGAATAGCCGGCCTCCTGGCCGTTGACCCAGACGCGATAGGCCGAGCCGGCCGCGCCGATGTGCAGGATCACGTCTTGACCGGACCAAGACGCCGGAATCTCGAAGGTCCGGCGATAGGAGCCGACCGGATTGGTCTGGTGCGGGATCAGCGGCCGGTTAGCCGGGAACGGATAGGTGATGTTGTTGTAGCGCGGCTGGTCGTAGCCCTCGGTCTGCCACATGGCCGGGACCTTGATGGTCTTCCAGGCCGAGACGTCATAGTCCGGCTTCTCGAAGCCCTCGGGCACGGCGTCGGACGAGGGCGAGAAGGCGAATGACCATTGACCGTCCAGCGACTGGTAGCGCTCCGAGCGGGTCTGGTCGCCGGCCAGGGCCGCCTCACGGCTCTCGAACGGGAAGTGGGTGGCGTTGGCGGCCAGCTTGCCGCGTGCATAGACCGCCGGGTTCTCCCAGTCGGGGCGCGAGGCGTCCACCTGCACCGGTTGCACGCGCGGCGGCTCGGCGGCCGCGCCGATCCCCGCCAGGCCCAGCCAGGCGACGCTGGCCAACAAGAGCTTCTTCATACGCACCCTCCCGCCGGATCGAGCCCGGTTCATTCATCAGACAATTAGCTGCGGGGCGGCGTCAACGCCCATGCTTGGCGGCGGGCGGCGTCCGCCCCTACCCTTGGAGAAGAAAAGGCCGGTGGGGACCCTTGGTCCGCACCGGCCAGTGAGGTTTGCCAGCGGGGGACGCTGGCAAACCATGGGTCCGCGAGAGGGAAGGTCTCGCCGAAGGGTCTAGAACTTGCCGCGCACGCCGAACTTGATCGTCCGGCCATCATACTTGGCGTAGTCGAGGCGGGTCTTCTTGCCGTTGCCGTAGCGACCCGCGACGTCTTCGAAGTAGTCGAAGCCCAAGGTGTTGGTGAGGTTCAGGACATCGAGACGCAGTTCGAGGGCGTCACTGATCTTGTAGCTGACGTTGCCGTCAAGGTAGCCAGCTCCGGCATGCCAGCGCTCCAGATCCGAACCATCGGGGTTGGTGTCGATGATGTTGCGGGCCTTGTAGTTGTAGGTCAGTCGCGCGCCCAACGGGCCCTTTTCGTAGTAACCGGTCAGGCTGTACGAATATTTCGGGATGCGGTTGACCATATCGATCGACCCATCCTGCTTACGATACTTCAGATCGTTGCTCTTCGAATTGACCTTGGTGTAGCTGGCGAGCGCGCCAAAACCGTCCCACGGCGCGGGCAGGAAATCGAAGGACTGCTGATAGGCGAACTCGAGACCGTCGAGGTTGACCGTGCCGCCATTGATGAAGGTGTCGACGTCGATGGCGAGGTTGGGGTCGACATGCCCATTTTGGGTCTGCCAAATGATGGCCAGCGACTCGTCGGGAAGGCCCAGGCTGGAGAACGGCACGACCGAGCGCTGAGCGATCGTCGTATCCTCCAGTTTCTTCTTGAAGTAACCCGCGCTCAGAATGCCGCCGCGCCCGAAGTACCACTCAACCGTCGTATCCCAGTTCGTCGAGATTTCCGGCTTCAGGTCAGGATTACCCGAGGTCGCATAGGTGTTGTAGATATTGGGAATGACCGTCTGAGCCGCGATACGCGACAACGAAGCGCGCGTGATCGTCTTGCCCCAGGAACCGCGCCAGACCACATTCGGGATCACGTCATAGGCAAAGCTGACAGAAGGCAGTGTGTTGTCGTAGCTGCTCTCTTCGGTATTGGGCTGATAGGCGCCGCCGGTCCCCGTCTTCTTGAAGTTGTCGATGGTCATGTCGGTCGCCGAATAGCGCACGCCGGCGTTGATACGCAGTTCCCGGTCAAGAACCTGCCCGATGAAATCCGACTGGATAAAGGCGGTGCTGACCTGCTCGTCGGCGGTAAAGCTGCTGGAGAGATCGACCGGCGAGGCCATGGCCGCGCCGACCGGATCAAGGGCGTTGATCACGTAGCCACGAGAGAAAGTGGCCCATTGCTGCGGGTAATTGTCGCCGATGACGAGGTTATCAAGCGGCACGTAATGCAGCATCGAAGCGCGCAGCCCCGCGGCGCCGATCGCGGCCAGGCGAGCCTGAACGATCGAGGTTCCGTTACGCTTGGTCTTTTGCTTGGTCGTATCGACGTATGACAGGCCAGCCTTCAGGTGACCCTTCCAGTCGCCCAGCCCATAGTCCCAGTCGGCCACCAGCTTGGCGACCCGCTCGGTGTCCACTTCGCGGTTCCAGTCCACGGCCGTGCTGAAATCTTCGAAATTGGCCGGGTTGGTGAAGTCGACGCCCGGCGCCGAGAGCCCCGGATAGACCCGGTCGCTCCCCCAGTCGAGGGTGGAAGTCACGCCGTAGATGTTCGAGACGATGCGCTTGTTGTCGTAGAACGCCCGGCTGTCCGATGCCGCCAGTTGGCCCGTCAGTCTCAAGGAATCGTTGACTTGGTACTTGGCGTTGAGGCCGGCGTACCCGAACTTGGTCTCGGCGTTATAGTAGTAGCTCTCGCCCAGATAAGACGTGTTGCCGAACGTTCCCTGAAGCAGATTGCCGTCGACGATGCTGACGTTGATCGGCACGAGGCCGTTGTGACCCGCGGTGCCCGGGCGCGCGGCCATGTTGGTCGTGGCCGAATTGCGGATCGGCAGGCCGAAGGTGAATTCGTCACGCGAGTCCTGCAGATGCGACGCCAGGACGTCGAGGCTCACATCCAGCTTGTCGTTGTTGTACTGCAGCGAAGACACCAGGCCATCGCGGTCGCGCGTGTTTTCAGCGCCGTAGTAGCGGTAGAAGCGCGACAGATAGGCGCTGTCGATCGCCGCTCGGTTACCGAGCATGCCCGCCGCGCGCGGATCGGCCCAGTCCAGCGCCATGTTGAAGGGACCATTGCGCAGGGTCGGGGGCGTCTTTGTGTCGACGGGCACGGGGTGGCCAGCCAGATAGTTGCTGTTGTAGCCGCCCGTCGCCTCGAAACCCGACTTCATGTTGACGCTGGTCGAGTGGGCGACACCGATCAGGAAGCCCCAGTTGTTCCAGGTCTTGGAGAACAGCCCGAAGAGGTTGGGGTCCATCTTCTTGGATGCGGTGTTGTAGGAGGCCACGGCGTTGAAGCGCAGAACCTGGCCGCCGGCGCCGTCGAACGGCCTTGGCGTTTGAAGATCGACCACGCCGCCGACGCCGCCTTCTTCGAGTTCAGCCAAGGGTGTCTTGTAAAAGTCCACGCGGCCGAACAGTTCGGAGGCGAAGACGTCGTAGTTGAAGTCGCGCGACGAGCCGCCGACATTGGTCGAGGAGGTCGTATGGACCGGAGCGCCATTGACGGTCGTCACCGTATACTCAGGGCCCAGGCCCCGGATGGCGATCCGTTGGCCTTCGTTGGAGGCGCCATCGCGGGTCATGTAGATCCCGGGAATGCGCTGCAGGGCTTCGGCGACGTTGGCCTCGGGGAACTTGCCGATGTCCTCGGCGACGATCGAGTCTCGGACAGCGATCGCGTCGCGCTTCAGGGTCAGCGCCTTCTCCAGCGAGGAGCGGAAGCCGGTCACCACGACCTCTTCGACAGTGTCGGTGGCGGCGACAGCTGGCGTCGCCGCCTCCTGGGCCCAGGCCGCGGTGACCCCGCCCATTCCCATGGTCAAAATCGTCGTCAGCAGAAGCTTCTTCTTCACGATGTTATTCCTCCCCATTGCGGTCTTGCCGCGCAGCGCTCGCCCGCTCGCCTTGCATTGGAGCAAGCGGCGGCCGACGATCAAAAGGCGGTCTGCCGGCGTCAGGAGGCGCGTGACGTACGCGAACTTGTTTCCTCACCCCGGACGCTGAGCGCCTCTGGACCTTCTGTCACGCATATCGACACAAGCGCGCAGCTATGGGAACGGCATTTGTAATATTGTTCAGCCAAATCGCGTTCGGACACGCAGAACGTTGCGTTGGCGCAACACTGCTCCGCGAACAAAGGTCAAAAACTGAAACGCAAGCAGTCGCAGACCGCGCCCGCCCCACCCTATCGGTAGCCGAACTCCGCGCTGATCTTGGCGGTTGCTTCCTTGACGTAGGCGGTCACGGTTTCGATTCGCGCGTCGTCCATGTACTGGGCGATCGACGAGACCGAGACCGCCGCGACGATCTTGCCGCTCATGTCGCGGATCGGAGCAGCCACGCAACGGATGTGATCTTCGTTCTCGTCCAGATCCAGGGCTGAGCCCTTGGCGCGATACGCCCGCATGACCTCCAACCATTGGCGAAGGTCGTAGCGATAGCGGGGAAAGATCGCCGCTTCGCGCAGGTAGACTTCGCGCCAGACGTCTTCGCTTTCATCAAGCAGTAGAGCCTTGCCAAGCCCCGTGTGGCGCAAAGGTTGGCGCTCGCCGACCACGCAGCGCACCTCGATGCGGCGCGAACCGGGAATCTTGTCGATGTAGTGCACCTGGTCGCGCTCCAGGACGCCCAGGTTGACCGTGTCGCCAGTGTCGATCGACAACTGGCGCAGATGCTCGCGGCTGACGCGGGTCAGGGTGATCTGCTGGGAGGCGGCATAGCCGAGTTCCAGCAGCTTGGTGCCCAGCGCATAGCCTTCGCGAGCGTTGAAGGACAGGAAGCCAGCCTCCACCAGGGTCGACGCCAGGCGGTGGACGGTGGTCTTGTTCAGCTTCAGGGCCTTGGCCATCTGGCCAAGGGTTGCATCGCCCTTGGCCACGCGGCTGAGCACCTCCAACCCCTTGAACAGGGTCAGCGCTCCGGCGCTGGTGCGCGGAGAAGAGGCTTGATCCGCTTCATCGTCGTCAATGGCGATGTCGATGGACTGGGACATCTA
This sequence comes from Caulobacter sp. 05L422, assembly GCF_056397765.1. Classification (NCBI taxonomy): domain Bacteria; kingdom Pseudomonadati; phylum Pseudomonadota; class Alphaproteobacteria; order Caulobacterales; family Caulobacteraceae; genus Caulobacter; species Caulobacter sp. 05L422. Next base: position 15,045 of record NZ_JBFTOB010000039.1, read on the forward strand.
AGGCAACTCTCGGCATCGGCGCGACGCGCCGTTCCGGTAGTTGATACGCTTCGGCGTTCCCTTTGAAAACCCCACCCCTCGCCCAGCCTCAGAAATCGACGGCGTAGTCTTTCGGGAACGCCTTGCCGGCGAAGGCGAGCTTCTGGGTCCACGGCTCGGCAGGGGTCGTCCAGAAGCTGTCGTCGGACGCAAGGCCCAGCGCCAGGAAGCTCTCGGTGGTGATGTACATGCTGCCGTTGTTTGAATACCAGTCGCCCAAGGTCGGATGGTGGCCCACAAAACCGATGGTCAGGAAGCCGTCCGGCGTGAAATTGCTCGGCTCGCTGAACACGGCCTTGTGCACGGCCGACAGCGCCGACCGCACCTGCCCTTCCGAGATCTTGGCCGGCAGTTGCTTGCGCCAAGCCAGCAGCGCCAAGGGCTGGAAAACCGCGGTGCGATAGGTCAGCGACCGGCCAAACGGCGGGAAGGTTCCTTCCGGAGAGACGAACCGCTCCAAATGCTCGCTGTAGCGCTGGGCGCGCTTGACGGCCAGTTCGCGCCATTTCGTCAGGTCGTCCTTCCAGAATGGCGCCTTGTGGGCCTCCATGACCTCCAGCACCTGGACCATCATCGGGTGCATCACAAAGGAGCTGTAATAGTCGAAGTGGAAAGTCGCGCCGTCCTGGATCCAGCCGTCGCCGATGTACCACTCGTCGATCTTGCGCACGGCGGTGTTCAGCCGCATCGGGTCGGACTCCTCGCCGATCGACAGCAGGAACGCCTCATTCATCGCCGCGAACAGCAGCCAATTGATGAAGGGCGGGTTGACCCGCCGCAGCCCCTTGATCTCCTCGACGATGCGCCTCTTGGTCGTCGCGTCCAAGGGCTCCCACAGCGCCTTGGGCGCGCGCAGCAGAGCCTGGGTGAAATAGGCGGAATCGACCAGGGCCTGACCGTGACCGCGCCAGGTCAGATAGTCGGGGCTCGAGGGATCCACGGCGTGGACATAGCTTTGCAGCGCCTGCTCGGTCAGGCGTTTGCGCGTGCGGCCCTCGGGGGTGTCGTCCTGCGGCAGGCTCAGCCAAGGCGACAGTCCCGAGATCAGCCTGCCAAAGCATTCCAGATAGGCCACGCTCTTTTCGCGCCCGTCCCAGGTCGGGCTGAGCTCCAGCGGAAAGGCTTCCTTCAGTCGCCCCTGCGACATCGCCGACAGGACCGGTTCGGCGATCGATTGCAGCAGGCCGGTCATGTAGGCCCGATCGGTCTTGGACGGGGTCTTGGCGGGCGCGGCCTGCGCCGCGCCGGAACCCGCCAGGCTCGCGGCCCCCACCAGGGCCGTCTTCAGGAAATCGCGCTTGTGCATGGAAGCCCCCTCAATGGCCGGCGTTGGGTTGTGTCCGCGGGACCTGAACGGTCGGATCCTTGGCGGGCGTCAGATCCAGGTCCGCCACCGCCGTCGCCGCAAGCAGGAACGCGCCCACGCCATAGAACTGGGTGTCGTCATAGCTGACGCTTTCGGGACGGTCGGACACGGGTTGCACGTAGCCGAACTTGCCGTCGGGGTGGACCGCGCGCGTCAGGGCCGCCCAGCCCTTGCGCACCGTGGGCTCGAAGCTCGCCCGGTCCAGCAGGCCGGACTTGATCCCCCAGGCCAGGCCATAGGTGAAGAAGGCGGTGCCGCTGGATTCCGGGGGCGATTTGGCCGGGTCCGAGAGCAAGGACGGCGACCAGTAGCCGTCGGGCTTCTGGATCGCCTTCAGCTTGCCGGCCATCTCCTTGAAGACCGCCTCCATCTTGATCCGGTCAGGATCGCCGGCTGGCAGAAGTGGGATCATACGGGCCAGGCCCGCCACCACCCAGCCGTCGCCCCGGCTCCAGAACACCTTCTCCCCATTGGGACCCCGCCGGGTGAAGAACCGCGAGTCCCGGTAGTAGAGATGTTCGTCGGGGTCATAGAGAAAGGCGGTGACCGCCGCGAACTCCGATTTGGCGTAGGCGGCGTAGCGCGGATCGCCGCTGACCTTCGACAGCTCGAGCCAGGTGGCCGGCGCCATGAACAGCGCATCGCTCCAGCACCAGCGCTGGTCGCAGTCCACGCCGCGCGGATCGGTATATTCGGCGTGCTCCAATCCCACCTTGGGCGGATAGGTCAGGATGGCGTCGAACCGCTGGCGCAGAGGCGCGATCGCCTCGGCGCCAGCGCCGTTCTGCGCCGCCCAAAGATAGGCTTGGCCGATCACGTGATCGTCGGCGTGATAGAAGCGTTTGCCCAGTTCCCACTGGTTGGCCAGCCCCCGGGCGAGGATGGCTTGCCGGTAGGCCGGATTGGACGAGCGATCGGCCAGGTCGGTCAGACCCACGAACAGCGCGCCCTGCACCCAGCCCTTCGGATCGGCGGTGTCGCGCGAGGTGTTGGGCGGAATGTATCCGGCGGCCATGGTCGCCAGTTGATAGTCAGCGACCTTCCCGGCCAGACCCATCACCTCGGTCCGTGCATACGGGATGCGGCTGGCCGCCTGGGACGCAGCGGCGGTCGCGGCCAGCGTCGCAGAGGGCGCCAGGGACGCGGTCAAGATCGCCAAGGCGAGCGCGGTGTGAGCCAGGGACGTCATGGAGGAACTTTTCCTTGGGAATGAGTGGCGGGGCGCGCGCTTCATCGCGCCCCCTATCGAAGCTGACAGATGTCGAGGACATCCATGTCGTGATAGTCGAGGTTCTCGCCCCCCATCGCCCAGATGAAGGCGTAGTTGGAGGTGGCCGCCCCGCAGTGCACCGACCAAGGCGGGCAGATCACCGCCTGCTCGTTGGCCACCACAAGGTGACGCGTCTCGTCCGGCGCGCCCATGAAGTGGAAGACGCGATCCTCGGGGCTCAGCTGAAAATAGAAATAGGCCTCGGAACGCCGGTCATGCAGGTGGGGCGGCATGGTGTTCCATACGCTGCCTGGCTTGAGGATCGTCAGGCCCAGAAGGAGTTGGGCCGAGGCGCAGACGCCCGGCACGACCAGTTGATAGATGATGCGATGATTGGAGGTCTCCGGCGCGCCGCGTTCCAGCGGAATGGCCGCGCGGGTCGACAGCGCGCGGGTCTCATAGGCCGCGTGGGCGGGCGTCGAAGCCAGATAGAACCGTGCCGGGGTGGCCGGGTCACGGCTTGCGAAACGCACGTCCACCGCGCCTCGGCCAATATAGAGCGCGTCCAGCGGGTCGAGCTGATGGACCGTCCCATCCACCGTGACACGCCCGGGGCCCTCGCCGACATTGACGACCCCCATTTCCCGTGACGCCAGGAAGGGCGCTCCGCTTTGGGAGGTCGGCTCGGTTTGAACCGGCAGGACGAGCTCTTGGAGGAGCGGCGCCGCCCCGCCGATCACCAGCCGTTCCTGGTGCAGGTAGTTGAGGGTCAACGTGTCGGGCGCGAACAAACGATCGACGAGGTAACGGTCGCGCAGGTCTTGCGTGGCCGCGCCGTCCATCATGTCCGGATGGGTGGCGTAGTAGACCTTGGCGAAGGGCCCCGAGGTGGAAGCGCTCGCATCGCTGGCCGCCGCGCCCGCGCCCCGCCGAGCCGCCCAACGGCGCCCCTTGTTCACGCCGCAAGGTTTTAGGCTCACGCCGCTGGCCACTCATCCCTCCCGACCCGCGCGCAAACCGCCGACCACTTGCTCTTGTATTGATACTATAATTGCGAAATTGAAACGCAAGACCATAAATCGGAATGAGCAGACACGGGCGCATTGGCGTGATGCCGCCTGCAGCAAGCATTAATCACGACGCTTCTGGAGGGCATGTATCGATAATCAAATTCGCCATCGACGATTCGTGACGCTTTTGCCAAAGCCCCTGTCACGTCAACAAGGCCCGATGAGATCTGATGAAGCGCCGAGCGAGGCGGTTTAGCGTCGGCACGTCAGCCGTCGCACAGCTATGTTGAGTCCTCCGCACGGGCGGAAGGTTCTGGCTGGCGCCACTAGCAGACTCTCGCATATGTCCAGCAAGACGACCTGCAACCGGATCGGGAATTCCTGCGACATTCCCACCCGCCACCCGATCATCAACAGCATGACGACCTGACCATGACCGCGTTCCGCATCGTTCCCGGCGACTTCGACGACGCCAGGGTCGTCGCCCTATTGGCCGGCCACTTCGCCGCCATGCGCTCGACCGCTCCGGAGGAGAGTTGCCACGTCATGCCGCTGGACGCCATGCGGGAGGCCGATCTCGACTTCTTCGCCGCCTGGGACGGCGAGGACCTAGCCGGCGTGGGCGCGGTCAAGCGATTGGATGAGGGACACGGCGAGATCAAGTCGATGCACACCGCCGCCGCCTTCCGGCGTCGCCGGGTCGGCCAAGCCATCCTGGACCATATTCTGGGCCACGCGGCCGCGCTGGGCCTCTCACGTCTGAGCCTGGAGACCGGGGCCAGCGACTACTTTGTCGCCGCCCGGGCCCTCTATGCCCGCAATGGCTTTTCGGATTGCGCGCCCTTTGGACCCTACAAACCTGACCCGAACAGCGTCTTCATGACCCGTTGCCTCTGAAGCAAGCCGGATGAAGATAGTAGGAAAATAATCCTACGAGTTTAGAGTCGTATCATCGAAGTCAGCGACAACTTCAGTGTTGGCAGTCGCGGTTTTTGACACTGGCCCCGATACCGCCGGCGTCGGAAGGCGAAGCGCAAATAGTTGGCCGCGGATTTTTGAAGCCAGCTCTCGCGAGTTCCGAGTCAGTCGCGAGTTGGGGTCAATTTTGGATAGGCTTCGGAGGCATAAAAAACGGACAATTGTGCCCACTACACATATAGGAATATATTCCTTCACCTTGAACTGGATCAACCCGGTCTGGGACCCTGCCGCTTTCGCGCGTAGGAAAATATTCCCACACCAGCTTGCGGACGTTGGGATCAACAGCAGCTCCGCCCGTCACACCAAAGTCAGGAGGTCGCCGCGAAGCACCAAGCTCGCCCTCTGCCCCGCCCTGAGATCGACGTCGAGCGTCGAGCCCGCGTGGACCACCGTGTGGCGGCCGTCGGCTCTGGCGGTCAGCATCGCGTCGGATAGCTTGCCGCCCGCCCAGCGGAGGTCGACCTCGATCGCGCCGCGGGCCCGCAAGCCTGTCATGTGGCCGGTGGGCCAGGCCGACGGCAGGGCCGGCAGCAGATGGATGCGGTCGTTGCGGCTTTGCAGGATCATCTCGGTCATGCCCGAAGTCCCGCCGAAATTGCCGTCGATCTGGAACGGCGGATGGGCGTCGAACATGTTCGGATAGGTCCGCTCGGGACCCAGCAACAGCGACAGGATCTTGTGGGCGTGGTCACCGTCGCCGAGGCGCGACCACAGGTTCAGGCGCCAGGCGATGGCCCAGCCGGTGGACAGGTCGCCGCGCGTGACGAGCGTGGTCTTGGCGGCCGCCGCCAGTTTGGGCGTCGTGTCGATCGAGATCTGGTCCGAGGGGAACAGGCCGTACAGATGCGAGACGTGACGGTGGTGGATGTCGGTCGCTTCGGCGTCCCAGTCCTCCTGCCATTCCTGCAGTTGGCCGCCCTTGCCGATCCTGTAGGGCGCCAGCTTGCCCCGCGCCGCCTTCAGCTCCGCGACGAAGGCCTCGTCGGCCCCGAGGATCGCCTCGGCCTTCAGGCAATTGTCGAACAGGTCCCTGACGATCGCCTGGTCCATGGTCGGGCCGGCGACAAGGGAGGAGCCGTGACCGTGATCGTTCTCTGGCGAGAGCGACGGGCTGGTGACCAGGACCCCGAACTTCGGATCGACCACCAGGGTGTCGAGGAAGAACCGCGCCGAGCCTTTCATCAGCGGATAGACCCGGGCGAGATACGCCTTGTCGCGGTTGTAGTCGTAGTGATCGTAGACGTGCTTGCACAGCCAGGCGCCGCCGGTGGGCCAAACGCCGTAGATCGCCCCGTCGATCGGCGCCGTGGCGCGCCAGAGGTCGGTATTGTGATGGGCGACCCAGCCACGCGCGCCGTACATCACCTTCGCCGTCGTCGCCCCGGTCTGGGCGAGGTCCGCCACCAGCGCGATCAGCGGCTCGACCAGTTCCGGCAGGTTGGTCGGCTCGGCCGGCCAGTAGTTCATCTCGGTGTTGATGTTGATCGTGTACTTGCTTTCCCAAGGGGCCGACGTCTTGTCGTTCCAGACCCCCTGCAGGTTTGCCGGCTGCCCGCCCGGACGGGAACAGGCGATCAGCAGGTAGCGGCCGTACTGGAAATAGAGCGCCGCCAGGGACGGATCGTCCGTGGTCGCCGACCGCCTGATCCGCTCGTCGGTCGGCAGCAGGTCGGCGCGGGTTCGGCCGAAGTCGACGCCGACCCGGCGGAACAAACCCCGGTGATCGATCTGATGGTCGGCCAGGATCGTCGCCCAAGGCTTGCCGGCCAGCTTGGCGAGCGTCGCCTTGTTGAGCGCGGTCGGATCGGCGGAGACGTCGTCGTACCGGCGATAGCTGGTCGCCGCGGCGATCAGCAGCAGCACCTCGTCGGCGCCCTTCACCGAAAGCTTGTCGCCCTCCCCGGTCACCTGACCGCCCTTGGCGCGGACCTGAACGCGACACTCGAACGCCAGCTTGGCGGGGACGCCCTGCTGGCTGTCGTTGGCGCCGCTAAGCACCAGCGCCTGACCCTCCACACGAACGAGGGGTTTGGATTTCAGCGGACTGACAATGCCCAGGTCCACCGTGATCGCCGCCTTGCGGCTGGCCGTCAGTCGCACCGCGATCACCCCGTCCGGGGCGCTGGCGATCACTTCGCGAACATGGCGCACGCCGTCGGCGGCAAAGGTCGTCCTGGCGATCGCCCCATCTATGTCCAGGTCGCGGACATAGTCGGTTCCCGCCTCGGCCAGGCCGGGGAAGTCGAGCTTCAAATCGCCGATCGTCTGGTAGGACATCTGGCGCTTGGGCGTGCCCATGAACTTGGCGTCGGCCAGCTTTGTGGCCTTGGCGTATTCGCCCGCGTCGATCAGCCGACGGATTTCCGGAAGCGCCGCCAGGGCCTCGGGATTGGCCGGATCATACGGGCCGCCGGCCCACAGGGTGTCCTCGTTCAGCTGCAGCCGCTCGGCCGCCACGCCGCCGAACACCATCGCGCCCAGCTTGCCCGAGCCGACCGGCAGCGCCTCGATCCATTCCCTGGCCGGCTGGCGATACCATAGGCGCATGGGCGAGGCCTTGGGCGGCGCGGCGCGGGCCGAGACGCCGCTCAAAGCCGTCGAAGCGCCAAGGGCGGCGAGCGTGGACCGGCGAGTCAGGTTCATCTAAATCTCGAAGCATGGTCGGAAATGGCAGACGCGGCTCAAGTGAATCAGGGCTGCACGCGCGCCCCGCCGCCTCATTACTCCGACAAAGTACGGAAACGCGACAGCGACGCAAGGTGGCTTCGCGACGCGATATCGGCGTTCGATTTTCCGACGTTAGCGCTACCATTTGTGGTTTTTGCTGACTAGGATGCTTGAGATTCAGCTGTAGACAGGCATCTGTCGTGTCATTTGCCGGACATAAAAACAACCGCGATCCAATCGCGGCGCTCGGAGGGGACTACGCCAGATGATCCGCCAAAGCCTCGTCGTCCTTGCACTCCTGGCCGCCGGCGCCGCGCAGGCCCGTGTCCCGCTCGAAACGCAGCAGCGCTTGACCGATGGCCGGCCGACCGGTCCGGAGGCGGCGTTCGAATGGTTCGACTATACGGGCGCCGATCCTTCGGACGCCGCGTTCAAGCCAACCGCGACACAGTACGCCAACCCGATCCTCAAGGGGACCTATCCTGATCCGGCCGTCATGCGGGTGGGCAAGGACTTCTACTTCGTCAGCTCGACCTTCGCCTGGTTCCCGGGGCTTCCGGTCTTCCATTCCACCGATCTCGTGCATTGGAATCAGATCGGCAACGCGATCGATCGTCCCGGCATGCTCGACTTCAAGCGGCTGGGCCTGTCGCGCGCCGTCTTCGCGCCGACGCTGAGCCATCACGACGGGCTCTTTTATATTCTCAACACCTGCGTCGATTGCGACGGCAACTTCCTGATCACGGCGAAGGACCCGAAGGGCCCCTGGTCCGATCCGGTGTGGCTGCCGGCCGTCCAGGGCATCGATCCCTATCTCTTCTTCGACGACGACGGCGACGCCCTGATCGTCTTCAACGGCGAGCCTCCGGGAAAGCCGGAGTACAGCGGCCACCGCGCCATCTGGGCGATCGGCTATGACGTCAAGACCCAGAAGACCGTCGGCGAGCCCAAGCTCCTGCTCGACAAGGGCGTCAATCCAGCCGCCAAGCCGATCTGGCCGGAAGGCCCGCACATCCTCAAGAAGGACGGCTGGTACTATCTGGTCGCCGCCGAGGGCGGCACCGCCGAGGGCCACAGTCAGGTGGTCCTGCGCTCGAAGAGCGCCTGGGGACCGTACGTTCCGTACGCGCACAATCCGATCCTGACCCAACGGGGCCTGCCCAAGGACCGCCCGCTGCCGATCACCTCGGCCGGCCACGCCACGCTCGTCGACACCCCGGACGGCAAGTGGTGGGCGACGTTCCTGGCGGTTCGCCCCTATGGCGACGATCTCTACAACACCGGTCGCGAGACCTTCCTGCTGCCGGTGGAGTGGAAGGACGGCTGGCCCGTCATCCTGGAGAACGGCCAGACCATCCCCTACGTCCACACCAAGCCCGCCCTGCCCGCGACGACGCCCACGCCGCCCCCGACCGCCGGCGCCTTCTCGGTTCGCGAGGAGTTCAACGGCAAGGCCTTGCCGCTGAACTGGGTCACCATGCGGATCCCGCAGCAGCGCTGGTGGCGGCTCCACGGCGGGAAGCTGATCCTGACCGCTCGCCCGGAGACGATCGGAGGCATGACCCAACCCTCGTTCTGGGGTCGCCGGCAGCAACATATCAACGCCAGCGCCTCGACCCAGATGCGCTTCGCTCCCAGCAAGGTCGGCGACAAGGCCGGCATGGTCGCCGTGCAGAACGACAACCACTTCTTCTTCCTGGGCGTGACCCGCGGCGTCGACGGCCAGGACAAGGTTGTGCTCGAGCGCCGCGCCGGCCCGAAGGACCCAGCCGACGGGGTGGAGGTCGCCAGCATGCCCGTCACGCTCAAGGCCAACGCTCCGGTCTGGCTGAAGATCACCGCTCGCGGCGGCCTCTATGATTTCTCCTATGCGCTGGCGCCCGGCCAATGGAAGACCCTGAAGGCCGGCGAGGATGGAACGATCCTTTCGACCAAGACCGCGGGCGGCTTCGTCGGCGCGTTGCTGGGGGTCTACGCCCATGACGGACAGCCAGGCGCGGCTTCGGGACGATGACGCACGCCGGGTCGCCGCCGAGCCAGCGGGACCTTCAATTCGACGACGTAAGCCGAAGGCCGCCCTCGAGCGCGGCCCGCGTTCAAGGGGATAAGAAATGATCCGTACAACTCGTCCGTTGGCCGCCTGCGCCCTGGCCATGGTGCTGGCCGCACCGACCCTTGTTCAGGCCCAGGGCAAGGCCGAGCCGCCCATCGCGTTGCGGATCGACGCCGGCGCGCCGGGGCCCAAGATCGACCGCAACATCTTCGGGCAGTTCGCCGAGCATCTGGGAACGGGCGTCTATGGCGGCGTCTGGGTGGGCCAGGACTCGTCGATCCCCAATACGCGCGGAATCCGCAAGGACGTGGTCGAAGCGCTGCGCGCCATCAAGGTCCCCAACGTCCGCTGGCCCGGCGGTTGCTTCGCCGACGAGTACCACTGGCGCCACGGGATCGGCCCGGCCGCGAACCGTCGCAAGACGATCAATTCCAACTGGGGCGGCTCGGTCGAGCCCAACACTTTCGGCACCGACGAGTTCATGGACTTCATCGATCAGATCGGCAGCGAGGCCTATGTCTCGGTGAACATCGGCTCGGGCACGGTGCAGGAGGCAGCCGAGTGGGTCGAGTACATGACCGCCGATCCAGCGACCACGGCGGGCCAGGAGCGCGCCGCCAACGGCCACCCCGCGCCGTACAAGGTCGAGTATCTGGGCCTGGGCAACGAAAGCTGGAGCTGCGGGGGCGCGATGACCCCCGCGTCCTACACCGATGAAATGAAGCGCTACGCCCGCTTCGTCCGGAACTACAATCCAAAGCAGACCGGCGCCGAGGCGATGCAGCGGATCGCCGTCGGCCCCAACCAGGCCGACCCCGCTTATACCGAAGCCGTGATGGCCTCCCAGAAGGGACACGACTGGGCCTGGAACATCGAAGGCCTGTCGCTGCACTCCTACACGACCGGCGGCTGGCCCCCTTCGTATTCCAGCACGAAGTTCGACGAGACCGCCTACGCCAAGCTGGTCAAGGAGACCCTGGGCATGGACGGCCTGATCACCCAGCACGCGGCGATCATGGACAAGTACGATCCCGAAAAGAAGGTGCCGCTGGTCGTCGATGAATGGGGCGTCTGGCTGGCGCCGCTCGAGAACACCAATCCCGGCTTCCTGGCCCAGCAAAATTCGTTGCGCGATGCGATCGTGGCGGCCCTGAACCTCAACATCTTCGCCCGCCACGCCGACCGGGTGCGGATGACCAACATCGCCCAGATGATCAATGTCCTGCAGGCGATGATCCTGACCGACAAGGACAAGATGGTCCTCACGCCGACCTATCATGTCTACAAGATGTACCTGCCCTTCCAGGACGCGACGTCCATTCCCGTCAGCTTCGACGCGGGGTCGTACACCCAAGGCGACGTCAAGCTGCCGCGCGTGGACGCCATCGCCGCGCGCGACACCCAGGGCAAACTATGGCTGGCCGTGACCAATCTTGATCCGGCTCGTCCCGCCTCCATCCTGGCCAGCATCGCCGGGGCCAAGACCGCGAGCGTCCACGGTCAGGTGCTGACCGCTCCGCGCGTCGATGCGGTCAACACCTTCGAGGCGCCGGGAGCCGTAACGCCCAAGCCTTTCGCCGCCAAGGCGGGCCGCGATGGACTCAAGCTCGACATTCCGGCCAAGTCGATCGTCGTGGTCCAGTTGGAACCGTAGAGGCGAGAATTCGGTCGGGCGAGGACGGCGGGGACGTCACCTACCGAGGTGATATCCCCGTCGGACGGCGCTCCCACTATGTGAAGGCGCGCCTCAAAACTTGCCAAGACGGGCTCCGTTGCGCTTATTGCAAAGCATGCAGCCCCGCAATCCAACGTCGCCGCCAACCGAGTCGCCGGACGAACCATCGATCCCACGCACGACGAAAGGATCGGGCCGTCGCCTGCGCGGCGCGGTGGCACACTATCTGGGCACGGCGATCGTCTCGGGACAGATCGCCCCGGGAGAGACGCTGACGGGCGAGATCGCCAATGCCGCCGCCTTGGACGTCTCGCGCAGCGCCTATCGCGAGGCCGTTCAGGTGCTGACCGCCAAGGGCCTGGTGGAGAGCCGCCCCAAGGCCGGCACGCGTGTCCTGCCGCGCAGCCGCTGGAACGTTCTGGACCCCACGGTCCTGGCCTGGGCGTTCTCGGCCGAGCCGGACCTGGCTTTCGTGCGCGACCTGTTTGAACTGCGGGCCGTGGTCGAGCCGGCCGCCGCCCGCTTCGCCGCCGAACGGCGCGACAAGGACGACATCAAGGCGATGAAGGACGCCCTGGCCAAGATGCGGCGCTACACGCTGGCGACCGAAGCCGGGCGGGCGGCCGACCGCGCCTTCCACGATGCCCTGCTGCGCGCCACGCACAACAGCGCGATGATGGCGCTGAGCGCCAGCATCAGCGCCGCGGTCAGTTGGACGACCGAGTTCAAGCAGCGCTCACGCGCCCTGCCCCGCGATCCCGTGCCCGACCACGCCAGGGTCTGCGACGCCATTGTCGCCGGCGATCCCGAGGCGGCGAGCGCGGCCATGCGCGCGCTCGTCGACCTGGCGCTCGAGGATACCCGTTCGTCCATGTGACGAACCAGCCTCAGGGCCTGCTCAGCGTGAAGCTGTCGACATCGATCCGCCCCTCACCACCGGCGGGATTGTAGCAGAACAACCCGAACTGCTCGCCCTGGAAGGTGCCGGTGCGCCAGTCGAAGGCCAGCGGGAAATCGCCGGGCATGGCGGTCCAGGCCTTGCCGTCGAGGCTGTAGGCCAGAGCGGTCTTGTCGGTGGTGAAGTCCATGTCGACCGAAAGCCAGAGATCGTTTAGCGGGACCGCGCGCGCCTCGCCGCGCGGTGTCGTCTTGGGTCCGGAGACGGTGCTTTCGACCAGGCGCGCGCTCAAGGCGCCCTGCCCGTCGGGCGCGCGGGCGACCACGATCTGGCTCGAGAACTTGCCGAACGTCCCGAAGCCGCAGGCGTCGCCGTTCTTCAGGCCCCGAACGTCCAGCTTGACGACGCCGCGCGCCTTGGGCCCCTGCCCTTTCTGCAGCAAGGTGTTGCGGGCGCTCCAGAAGTCCTGCGCCGTCGTCGCTTTCAGACGCAGGAAGCCGGGACGCTCGCTCAGCGACCAGCGGCTGTCATCGGGATTGTGGTTCCATTGCCATTGCCGGCCCAGCGCGCGGCCGCCGAAATCGTCGGAACTGGGCGGTTCGGAGAACGGCTCGCCCAGGATCGGCTTGGCGGCCACGTCCGGCACGCGCCCGGGCGCCTCGGGCGTGCCCCAGACCGGCCAGTCGTCGCGCCAGAACACCGGGCTGATATTGGTGACCCGACCGATGGCGCCGGCGTCGCGCATGACGAAGCCGTACCAGCCGCCGCCTGGCAGATCGACGAGCGCCCCCTGGTGGCCCCCGGTCGTGTCGTCGATCTGGTCGCGGGTCTCCCACGGCCCGGTCAAGGCCTTGGCCCGCGACACGGTCAGGGCCAGGCGTCGCGGAATAGCGTTGAACAGGTAGTACCAGCCGCCGCGTTTGATCAGCTTGGAGCCCTCAGCGCCCCGGATGTAGTGGATCGTTCGCTCCTCCGTGACGGCGGTCAGGTCGCCATTGAGGGTCAGCAGACGCACCGTCCCATCCGAACCGATGGAGGTGGCGATATACGCTTGTCCGTCGTCGTCGATGAACAGGCCCGGGTCGAACGCCTCCTGGTTCAGCTCGTGCATCGTCCAAGGGCCCCGCACGTCGGCGGCCGAATAGATGCGGCTGTTCTGTCCGACCGGCGTCACCACGATATAGAAGCGGCCCTTGTGATAGCGCAGACTGGGGGCGTAGACGCCGTGGCGATAGTCGCCGCCCCCGCTGAGATCATACTTCGGGTTGCCTTCCAGGCGCGGCATGACGTGGCCGGCGATGTCCCAGTTCACCAGGTCCCTGGAGTGCAGGATGGTCAGGCCCGGCGCGTTCACGAACGTCGTCGAGGCGAAGTAGAAGTCCTTGCCGACCCGGATGATGTCGGGGTCAGGATAGTCGGCGTAGAGCGGAGGGTTGTGATAGGTCCCCTGCCCGCTGTCGGCACGCCAGACCTGCCCCTGGGCGGCGGCGGCGCCAAGACCGGTCATTCCGACCGCCATGGCAAGCATCAGGCGGAACGATCGCGACATGGGCTTCTCTCGGCGCATCAGTGGTTATCCCTTGGCAGGCCCTTGGTCTGGGCGATGCGCTGGTACTTGACCGCGGGTTCCAGGACCGCGCCGGTCTCCATCTGGCCGACAATGGCCCGCTGGATCTCCTGCCAGGGCGTCTGGCTTTCCGGATATTTGAAGCCGCCGGCCGCCTCCAGCGCCTTGCGCCGGGCGACGATCTCCTCGGGGGTGACCAGCACGTCGACCCGCGACTTGCGCAGGTCGACCCGCACCCGGTC
>NZ_JBFTOB010000040.1:0-17752 GCF_056397765.1 Caulobacter sp. 05L422
AGCAGCAGATGCTGCTGCGCCAGGCCATGGCCGGGTTCGGCGGCCAGGCCGGCGGCTCGGCGGCGATCTGGAACCGCGACGCGGCCCAGGCCTCGGCCGTCCTCGGCGCCGCCGACCAGACAGCCACGTCCCCCACCCGCAATCTGGCCCGCAATCTGGCCATGGCGTCCTGACGCGATCCTTCCGCCCGGCGCATCGCCGGGCGGAAGGACAAGCGGAACCGCGGGCTTCGAGAGGGATCGAGGCGCCGCCGCGCTGCGCGGTTCTTGCACAATCCCGCCAACGCGCGGAAACGCAGTGGATTTGCGGGCCGCTCCCGGGAATGGTCCTCGTCCGTATCCGCTCCGAGAGTCGCCATGCACAACAGTCGCCTTCCCGCCGCGAATTCCTGACCGCCGCCGCGCTTGGCGTCGCGGCCCTGCCGAACCTGGCGGCCGCCGCCACGGGGATGCAGTCGGTCGTGGCGCCGGACGTCATCGCCCTGATGGACGCGCTGAAGATCGAAAGCGCGGTGATCGGCGCCTTCGACTGGGGCGCGCGCACGGCCTGCATCCTCGCCGCGCTCTGGCCACGCAGGGTCAAGGGGCTGGTCTCGGTCAGCGGCTACCTGATCGGCAGCCCCCAGGCCAACAAGGCGCCTTTGCCCCCGCCGGCGGAGCTGGCCTGGTGGTGCCAGTTCTATTTCGCCACCGATCGCGGCGCCGCCGGCTAGCCGTCAACACGCGGGCGTTTTGCGAGCTGATCTGGCGCACGGCCTCGCCTCAATGGAAGTTCACCCACGAGACCTTCGTCCGCAGCGCCGGGGCGTTCGACAATCCGGATCACGTCGCCGTGGTGATCCACAATTATCGGTGGCGGCTGGGCCTGGCCGCGGGCGAGGCCAAGTACGACGCCCTGGAACGCGCCCTGGCCGCCGCGCCGAGCATCTCCGTGCCGACCATCACTCTGGAAGGCGACGCCAACGGCGCCCCGCACGCCGACTCCAAGACCTATGCCCAGCGCTTTACCGGGAAATACCAGCACCGGACCCTGACGGGGGGCATAGGCCACAACCTTCCCCAGGAAGCGCCCCAGGCCTTCGCCCAGGCCGTCCTGGACGTCGCGGCCGGCTAGCCGTCCGCGACAGGCTCCCGCATCCAGCCCCGCGCCGCCAGCCAGGCCGCGAACACCGGCAGGGCCAGCAGGGTCAGGGCGGTGGAGGTCAGCAGGCCGCCGATGACCACGGTGGCCAGGGGCTTCTGCACCTCCGCCCCCGGGCCGATGGCGAGCGCCATGGGCAGGAAGCCGAGCATGGCGACCAGCGCCGTGGTCAGCACCGCCCGAAGGCGGCTGACCGTGCCCGTGACCACCGCTTCGACCGGTCCGAGCCCCGCGGCCATCTGCTGCTTGATGCTCTGCATCAGCACAAGGCCGTTCAGCGTCGCGACGCCTGAGACCGCGATGAAGCCGACGGCGGCCGAGATCGAGAACGGTATGCCGCGCAGGGCCAGGGCCGCCGCGCCGCCGACCAGGGCCAGGGGCACGCAGGCGAAGACCAGGGCGGCCTCCGCCGCCGAGGCGAGGGCGAAGTAGAGCAGGATCACGATCACCAGGAAGACGACCGGCACGATCACCGCCAGGCGCGCCGAGGCCCGCTCCAGGTTCTCGAACTGGCCGCCCCAGTCGAGCCACGAGCCGGCGGGGAGGGGAACCTCGTTCCGCACGGCGGTCTTGGCGTCGGCGACGAAGCCGCCCAGGTCGCGCCCTCGGACATTGGCCTGGACCACGATGCGGCGCTTGCCGTTCTCGCGGCTGATCTGGTTGGGGCCTTCGGCGGCGTCGAAGCGCGCCAGGGTCGACAGCGGGATCGCCGCCGTGCCGGGCGGCGCGCCCTCCGGCATGACCGGCAGCTGGCCCATGACGGCCGGATCGTTGCGGCGTTGTTCGTCCAGGCGGACGACGACGTCGAAGCGCCGGTCGCCTTCGAGGATGTGTCCCGCCTCGCGGCCGCCGAGGCCGATAGCCAGGGCGTCGGCCGCGTCGCTGGCGTGGACGCCCAGGGCGGCCGCGGCCGTGCGGTCCACCGTGGCCGTGATGGTCGGCTGGCCGGAGACCTGCTCGACCTTCACGTCGGCCGCGCCCCGTACCCCGCGCAGCGCCTTGGCGACCTGCTGGGCGGTCTGGTCCATGACCGCGAAGTCGTCGCCATAGACGCTGACGGCGACGTCGGATCGAACGCCGGCGATCAGCTCGTTGAACCGCATCTGGATGGGCTGGGTGAACTCGTAGGCGTTGCCCAGGTGCGCGGCCAACGCGTCCTCCATGCGTTCGACCAGCCGCGCCTTGGGCAGACGCGGATCGGGCCAGTCCTTGCGCGGCTTGAGGATGACGAAGGTGTCCGAGGCGCTGGGCGGCATCGGGTCGGAGGCGATCTCGGCGGTGCCGGTGCGGGTGAACACCAGGGCGACCTCGGGCATGGCGGCCAGGGTCTTCTCGACCCGGAACTGCATGGCTTGGCTCTGCTCCAGCGAGATCGACGGCACGCGCGAGGCCTGGACCATCAGGTCGCCCTCGTCGAGCGTCGGGATGAACTCGCGGCCCAGGCTGAGGAACGCGGCGACGCCGATCAGCAGCGCCAGGCCGGCCCCCGCCGCCACCGCGACCGGGCGGGCGACGAGGCGGCGCAGGGTCGGCTCGAACCGCGCCTTGGCGGCGGTCATGACCCGGGTCTCGCCATGGCCCTTGGGTTCGCCGATCAGCAGGGCGGCCATGGCCGGCACGAAGGTCAGGGACAGCAGGAAGGCTCCGGCCAGGGCGAACATCACGGTCGCCGCCATGGGGCCGAACATCTTGCCCTCGACGCCCTCGAAGGCCAGCAGCGGGGCGTAGACCATCAGGATGATCGCCTGGCCGAAGGCGGCGGGGCGCGCCATCTCGCGGGCCGAGGAGGCGGCGATCGCGATCCGCTCTCGGGCGTCCAGCGACCGACCCAGTTCGCTCCGGCGCAGCGCCAGGCGGCCCAGGGTGTTCTCGATCACCACCACCGCGCCGTCGACGATCAGGCCGAAGTCCAGCGCCCCCAGGCTCATCAGGTTGCCGCTGATCCCGAACCGCCGCATGGCGATGGCGGCGAACAGGAACGACAGGGGAATGACTAAAGCGGTGATGATCGCCGCGCGGATGTTGCCCAGGGCCACGAACAGCACGGCGACGACCAGCAGCGCGCCGAAGGCCAGGTTGTGTTCGACGGTGCGGATGGTGGCGTCGACCAGGTCGGTGCGGTCCAGCACCGGCTTGACCACCACGCCGGCCGGCAGGCTGGCCTGGATGTCCTTGAGGCGTTCGCCCACGCGCGCGGCGACGGTGCGGCTGTTCTCGCCGGCCAGCATCAGGGCGGTGCCGATCACGACCTCGCGCCCGGCCTCGCTGGCCGAGCCCAGGCGCGGGGCCTGGCCGACGACGACGGTGGCGACGTCGGAGACACGGATCACCGCCGAGCCGCGCCGCCCCACGGGAGTCTCGGCCAGTTCGCCCAGGGTCTTCACCCGGGCGTCGGCGCGGACGATGTAGGCCTCGCCGCCGCGCTGGACGTAGCCCGCGCCCTCGACGCGGTTGGCGTGCTCCAGGGCGTCGATCAACTGCGGCAGGCTGATGCCGAAGGCCGACAGCTTGGCCGGGTCGGGCTGGACCACATACTGCTTCACATAGCCGCCGAGCACATCGACGCCTGCGACGCCCTTCAGCGTCTTCAACTGCGGCGCCACGATCCAGTCCTGGACCGTGCGCAGATAGGTGGCCTTCTCGATGTCGGTGGTCAGGCGGTCGCCCTCGGGGGTGACATAGGCCGCGCCGGGCCGCGCCGCCGGACCCGACAGCTCGACGGTCCAGATATAGACCTCGCCCAGGCCCGTGACCGGCGGCCCCATGCTGGGCTCCAGGCCTTCGGGCAGGGTGGCGCGGGCGGCCTGGAGGCGCTCGTTGATCAGACTTCTAGCCCCATAGAGGTCGGTGGCGTCGGTGAAGACGGCGGTGATCTGCGAGAAGCCGTGACGCGACAGCGAGCGGGTCTCGACCAGGCCGGGGATGCCGGCCAGGGCGGTCTCGACCGGGAAGGTGACCTGGCGCTCGACCTCTTCCGGACCGAGGGCGGGCGCGATGGTGTTGATCTGCACCTGGCGGTTGGTGATGTCGGGGACCGCGTCGATGGGCAGGCCGGCGAGCTGCGCGCCGCCATAGGCGAGCAGGGCCACGGCCAGCAGGGCGACGATCCAGCGGAAGCGGACGGAGAGGTCGATCAGGCGGTTCAGCATGGTCAGTCCTCGTGTCCCGCTTCGCCCTTGCCGAGTTCGGCCTTGAGCAGGAAGGCGCCCTTGCCGGCGATGCGTTCGGTTCCGGTCAGGCCCCTCAGGATCTCGGTGGAACCGGCGGCGACCCGGCCGGGCGTCACCGGCTTGGCGCGGAAGCCGGCGGCCTCGACCACGAATACGACCGGACGGCCTCCGACGGTCTGGACGGCCTCGCTGGGCACGATGATCGCGCCGCCCCCATCCAAACTGTCACTGGCTCCCGTCATCACCCGCGCCGAGACGACGGACCCGACCGGCGCGGTCCTGCCCGACGGTGTGGCTCGGACGGTGGCGGTGTTGCCCCCGGACGCGCCGGGCGCCACGGCGCTGATGGTGGCCGGGGCCTCCTGGCCGTCGGGGGTCTGGACGTGGACCACCTGGCCGAGCCGGATGGAGCCGGCGGCGGCTGCCGGGGCGTCGAAGACGTATTCGGCGCGGCTCTGGTCGGCGACCTCGGCGACGAGCGCGCCCTGGGTCAGGAAGCCGCCGACCTGGGTCTCGATCCGCGTCACCACCCCCTTGATCGGGCTGCGCAGGACCGTGACGCCGTTGGCGCCCGGACCGCCCATGGCGCGGACCTGGGCCTGGGCGGCGCGATAGTCGGCCTGGGCCTTCTCGGCGGCGGCCTGGCTGGCTTCCCAGTCCTGGCGGGCGACGACGCCGGCGTCGAACAGGCGACGGTCCCGGCCGGCGGCGGCCTGGGCGGCCCTGACGCCGGCCCCGGCGGCGTCGAGGCTCGCGCGACCGGAAGCGGCGTCGGCGCTGCGCAAGGTGGCGATGGGCGATCCGGCGGCGACGTTCGCGCCGGCCGAGACGTGAACGCGCTCCACCGTGCCCGACACCGGCGCGCCGAGGGCGGCCAGGGCGTTGGCGGCCAGGGCCACGCGCCCCGGGAGCAGGATGTCCGCGCCGCCCCCGCGTCCCGGCGTGACGACCGATACGCCGGCCGCCGACGCGTCGGCGAGCTTCAGAGGTACGAGGTCGGTCGCGCCGTGCTCTTCGTGCTGGCCGCCTTCCTCTTCATGGGCGGCGGGGGCGGAGCGGCCTTCGACGAGCTGGGCGACGCCGTAGCCGAGGCCGGCGGCGGCGATCAGGGCGACCACCGAGGCGATGATATAGCGACGAGCGATCACGGCTGATCTCCGAAGGGAAGGGCGCCCTGGGCGCGGGCGAGGTCGGCGAGCGCCTTGACGCGCGCCAGCTTGGTGTCGACGGCCCGGCCACGTGCGGCGATCAGGTCGCGGCGGGCGGCCAGCAGTTCGGACAGCAGAAGGCGGCCGGCGTCGTAGCCGATCCGGGCCAGGCGATAGGCCTCGGACGCCGCGCTTTCCGCTTGGCGGGAGGCTTCCAGCGTCTGACCAGCGGCGGCGACCTGGGCTGTGGCGGCGCGTTGGTCGCCGTCCTGTTCGGCCTGAGCGATGGCCAGCCGGGCCTGAGCGGCCTGGGCGCTGGCCGTGGCGGCGGCGACCGCGCCCCGGTTGCGGTCGAACAGCGGCAAGGGCGCGGAAATCCCGAAGACGGCCGCCGTGGAATCGTCGCTCTGGAACTGGCGGACCCCGAAGCTGACGGCGAGGTCTGGAACGCTGCGGGCGCGCTCCACGGCGATGCGACGCTCGGCGGCGTCGCGCTCGGCGCGGGCGGCGGCGATGGCCGGGCTGAAGGCCGGCCCTGTCGGCGGCGTCGCCGGGGCGGCGTCCAGCAGGCCGCCGGTGACGGCGGTGTAGGTCTCGGGGGAGCCGGTCAGCGCGCTCAGGCGAGCCAGGGCTGTCTCGGCCTCGGCCTGGGCGGCGGCCAGGTCGGCGCGCGCCGTGGCCAGTCCGGCGTCGGCCTGGACGGCCCGCACCTGGGCCTCCTTGCCGTTGTCGACCAGCAGGCGGGCGGCCCGGGCGTCGGCCTGGGCCAGGTCAACGCTGTCCCTGGCGATGGCGAGGCGTTGCTGGGCGGCCTCGGCGTTGGCGTAGGCGAGGGCCAGGTCGCGGGCGAAATCCACCTGCCCCAAGGCGGCGCGCGCCTGGGCGGCGGCGAGATCGGCCCGGGCCGCCGAGGTCCGCGCGGCGCGCTTGCCGCCCAGCTCCAGCGGCTGCTCGATCGACAGGGTGGTCTCGGCGCCGTCGAAGTCCTTGTAGGGACCCGATCCGGCGGCGTTCTCGACCATCAGGCCAAGGGTCGGGTTGGGGCGGGCGGCGGCCTGCACGGCCTGGCCCTCGGCCACGCGCGCCTCGGCGGCCCCGAGCGCCAGGCGCGGCGCGGAGGCCTGGGCCTGTTTCAACAGGGCCTGGAAGGTCGGCGCGGTCTGGGCCGTGACGGACGTGCAGAGCAGGCCGGAAGCGGCGCAGGCCAAGGCCGCGCGCAGCGGCCATCGGTTCGATGACATGGAAATTCCTCGCGAAGGATGGACGACGGCGCGCGGGATGCGCGCGGGCCGTCAGGCGCGAGGCGGTCGGTCGGGGCCGGAGAGGGTGCGCGAGGCCAGCGCGTGGGCCGACGCCGTCGCGTGCTCGGAGGTGACGGGAGCCGGGGCGGGAACCGGCGCGACGGGCGTGTCGAGCATGGCCCCGCCGTGATGGCAGTGGCCGCTCACGCAGCACGCGGCCTCGCAAGGCGCGCCGTGATCCCGAGAGTCGCCCTGGACGGCCTGGACGGCGGCGGCGCTCGTCTCGACGACGGGAGCCTCGGCCTCGCACAGGCAGGTCGCCATGCCGACCGTGGGCGCGAGGACGAGCAGCGCCAGCACGCAGGCGGCCATCAGGCCGCCCAGGTTCCACCACCATGTCATCGCTCGACGCATGGCCGTTCTATAGCTTCCCGATCGCGGCAAGAGAACGCGTTACATGATTACAGCGCCGGGCGGGCCCGTGGGCGGGATCCAGCCCTTCGGCGGCGCCGTCGAGGCCCGGTGGATCAGGGTGAAGGGCAGCAGTTCGTCGCGCGGTCGCTGACCGGCTTCCGAATTGCGGGCTCCGCCGTTGACCAGCATCTTGGTCGCCAGGGTCGACATCTCGACCAGCGGCTGGCGGATCGTGGTCAGCTGGGGACGGCTGAGGCGCGAGACGGGGCTGTCGTCGAAGCCGGCGACGGAGATATCGCCGGGGACGGAAAGGTCGGCCTCGGCCGCCGCCGCCAGGGCGCCCAGGGCCATGTCGTCGTTGGACGCGAAGATCGCCGTCGGCCGCTCGGGCAGGGCCAGCAGGTCGATCGCTGCCTTGTGTCCGGACTCGAAGGTGAAGTCGCCCTGGCGAACCCAGGCCTTGTCGACCTTCAGTTTGCGCGCCTTCATCGCCGCCATGTAGCCTTCGCGGCGCGCCTGGCTGGCGCCGTAGCGCTGGTCGCCGGCGATGAAGCCGATCCGGGTGTGGCCCAGCCCGATCAGGTGGTCGGTCATCTCGCGGGCGGCGGCGACGTCGTCCATGTGCACGCGCGGACCCAGGCCCTCGGGCTTTTCCGGGCCCAGCCGAACATAGGGCGTGCCGGCCTTGTCCAGCAGCTCCAGCACCACCTCGTTGTCGCACGAGGGCGGGGTCAGGATCACGCCGTCGGGCTTGAGGGCGGCCAGCAGGGCGCCGACCTCCTGGCGCACGCGCGGGCCGTCATGGTCGATCAGCTCGACCAGCAGGTGATAGCCGGCGGCCCGGGTCTCGACGGTCGCGCCCAGCTGGATGCGTTGCAGGTAGTCCGAACCGCGCTCGCTGCGCCAGTGGTCCAGGGTCAGGGAGGCGTCGACGAAGACGGCGATCACGAACGAACGCGAGCCGGCCAGGCTGCGGGCCGACAGGTTCGGCGCATAGCCAAGAGCCCCGGCCGCCTCCAGCACGCGCTCGCGCATCTGCGGCCGCACGTTCGGCTCGTTGTTCATCACGCGGGAGACGGTCTTGATCGACACGTCGGCGCGCGCCGCAACGTCATAGATCGTCACCGACGCCATCAGCCCGCCCAATTCCCGCTACGGAGGTCCTGTTTGCTTGGACTCATCTTCATCCGGGCAGCCTAGAGCAACTGCGCGGTATAAGGCGACGCTCCCGTTTCAAAAAAGCGCGGTCACAGGCCCGGATGTGGGCTTTGTCGCCTCTCGCGGCTTGTGTACCCCGACGTGGAAGGCCAGTGTCCCAGCCAATCGCGGCGAAGACCGTGTGTGCGGGGAGGCGTGATGACGACGGCGGAGGCGATTGGAATCGACAGGGCAAGGCCGACCGTTCCCGTGAAGCCCAGCTTCATCGCCGCCTTCACCCTGGCCCAGATCGGGGCCTATGTCAGTTTCATGCCGCTGTTCCAGGTGCTGTTGCCCCTGAAGGCCGAAGGCATCGATTCGGCGAACAAGGCCGTGGTGCTGAGCCTGGTCGCCATTCTCGGCGCGGCCACCGCCAGCGTCGCCAACCTGCTGGCCGGCGCGATCAGCGACCGGACGACCTCGCGCTTCGGACGCCGGCGGCCCTGGATGGTGGCCGGCGCGCTGAGCACGGTCGCTTCGTATTTCCTGATCATGATGGCCCAAAGCACGATCCAGCTGATGGCCGGGATCGTTTGCTTCCAGCTGGCCTTCAACGTGCTGTTCTCGGCCCTTCTGGCGGTGCTGCCCGACCGCGTGCCCGACGACCAGAAGGGCAGGGTGGCCGCCTTCCTCAGCCTGGGCCATCCGATCGGGGCCATGGCCGGGGTGATCCTGGTGGGCGGCCTGCTGGTCAGCGAGGCGTCGCGCTACTTGGCCATCGGCCTGGTGCTGCTGGTGGCGATCGCCCCGTTCGCCCTGGCCCTGAACGACCCGCCGCTGCCGCGCGGCGAGCGGCCGCCGTTCAACTGGCGCGACTTCCTGGCGGGATTCTGGATCGATCCGCGGGCCCATCCCGACTTCGCCCTGGCCTGGGTCAGCCGGTTCATGGTGCTGGTCGCGATCACCCTGACCCAGTGCTACATGCTGTTCTACCTGCAGGACGCGCTGCACTATTCGAACCTGTTCCCGGGCCGCCGCGCCGAGCAGGGCATGGCCTTGCTGACCACCATCGCCACCTGCGCCAACGTCGCCTGCGGCATGCTGGGCGGGATGCTTTCCGACCGCCTCAAGCGCCGCAAGCTGTTCGCGGCGGGCGCGGCCCTGGTCCTGGCGGGCGCGATGCTCGTGTTCTCGCTGGTGCCGAGCTGGCCGGTGGTGATGGCCGGCTTCGTGATCTTCGGCTGCGCGGTCGGCTGCTACTACGCCGTCGACATCGCCCTGGTCAGCCAGGTGCTGCCCTCGCAGAAGGACGCCGGCAAGGACCTGGGGGTGATCAACCTGGCCAACACCTTGCCCCAGGCCATGGCGCCGATCCTGGCGATGTGGGTGCTGGGGCCGGCCCATGTGAACTATCACGCCCTCTATCTGGTGGCCGCTGGACTGGCGGCGGCTGGCGGTCTGGCCATCCTTCCGATACGGGGCGTGCGGTAAGCCGCCTTTTTGGTCTGCGCGTTTTCTTCGCGCGAACCGGCGGCCACTTCGCTTGAAAACGCTCGCCCGAGGTCCCGTGCCCGACCTGATCCCCATCGACGATCCCAACGACCCGCGCGTCGCGGCCTATCGCGACATCAAGGAGCGCGACCTGGTCGGCCGCCAGGGGCTGTTCATCGCCGAGGGCGAGACGGTGCTGCGGTCCTTCGTCCGCGACGCGCCCGAGCGCGTCCAGTCGCTGCTGCTGGACGGCAAGCGGATCGACAAGCTGGGCGAGGCGCTGGTGGGGCTGCCGCCGGGCGTCCCGGTGTACGTGGCGGGCCAGGCCGTGCTGGACGCCATCGCCGGCTTCCACCTGCATCGCGGCGTCTTGGCCGTGGGCGCGAAACCCGAGCCGCTGTCGGCCGAGGCGCTGCTCGCCCAAGTCACCGAAAAGGCCGGCGAGCGCGCGGTGGTGCTGGTGCTGATGGGCATCGCCAATCACGACAATCTGGGCGGCATCTTCCGCAACGCCGCGGCGTTCGGCGTCGACGGCGTGATCCTGGACGGCGACTGCTGCGACCCCTTCTACCGCAAGGCCATCCGCGTCTCGATCGGCGCCACGCTCAGCGTGCCGACCGCCGGGCTGGCGCCGGGCGAGGACGTGGTCGGCCTGCTGGAGCGTCACGGCTTCCAGGGCTTGGCGCTGAGCCCCGCCGCCGGCGAAATCCTCGCGCGGCTGGATCCGCCGCCTCGCGCGGCCGTGCTGCTGGGGGCGGAGGGGCCGGGACTGTCCCAAGCCGTCATGGATCGGGTGCGGACCGTCGGCATCCCGATGGCGGGCGGCTTCGACTCGCTGAACGTGGCCACCACCAGCGGGATCGTGCTGCACCACCTGCGGTTCGCACAATCCTAGCGCGTGTTTCCAACGGGCCGTGCTAGCCTCTGGATGCTTCCGTGCGGAGTATGGCGATGCGGCGTAGGACGGCGATTGGACTCTTGGGCGGCGCGCCGGCGATGGGGGCGCTCTTTGGGGGAGCCGCGACGGCGCGTTCGCGAGCCCCCGGCAAGGCGCCTGTCCGCACGATGCTCGATATGACCTTCCCCGAGTTCGAGGCGGCGATCGCGAAGACCGACATCGGGCTGCTGCCCGTGGGCGCCATCGAGGCGCACGGTCCCCATCTGCCGTTGGGGGCGGATGCGTTGGGCGCCATCGACCAGCTGGGTGATGTTCAAGCCTATCTCTCGGGCCACGGCTTCCAAAGCATCATCGGGCCATGCCTCAACATCGGCATCACGAACGAGGCCGGCGACGACCGGCGCGACGGCACCTACATCTATCCGGGCAGCCTGACGGTAAGTTCCGCGACCTTCATCTCGCTCTATGTCGATCTGTTGCGTTCGCTGAACGTGAACGGCTTCAAGCAGGTGTTCCTCTACAGCGGCCACCTCGGCGGCAGGCATCTGACCGCCATGGCCAAGGCGGCGGTCCTGGCCAGCCGCGAGATCAGCGGCTTGGACGCCCACGCGCTCGTCGACAGCGAGCGATTGGCGAGACTGGATCTGCCGGCCAGCGACAGCATCCTGCCTATCGTCGACGGGCTGAACTTCCCGATGCTGAAGGATCTGCTGGGAGGAGCCGAGCCCGCGTTCACGACGCACGCCGACGGCTGGGAAACCAGCCTGATGCTGCACTATCGACCTGACCAAGTAGGCGATGGATACGCCAACCTGCCCCAGTCGCCGTCCTTGCCCTTCCTGAAGGCGGGCGAGGCTGGCGATCGCGCGCTCAATCCCAGCGGCATCGGCGGCTTTCCCACGAGCACGGCCAGCGCGAAGGTCGGCAAGGCGATCGCCGAGTATCGCACCCGGCGCATCGGCGACGCGGTGCTCGGCGCGCTACGCCGGGGTTGATCCTCGACCGTTGCGGCAACCGGGCGTGTTGGAGTGTTACCTCGCTGCAGCCCATCGGCGAAATCAGGAGGGGCGTCGCGAAATGCGCACCAGCAGCGACCCACGCACCGTTCATCTCGTCAAGGAATGCCAGCGCCAGTACGACGCCTGCCGGCACACGGCCGCCGCGCTCTACATCTGGCAGAAGCACGCACGCTTCTGGCGCGCGACCTTCCTCATCGCTCCGATCATCCTCGGCGGGTTCGCGGGCTCCCAAATCCTCGGCCAGAACGCGGGTGAGGCCGGCAAGATCGGCGCGGCGTTCTGCAGCGTGCTGGCCGGTTTCTTTCCCGCCATCTTCAAGGCGCTGAACCTGGACATGCACCTGACCAGCATCGGTCGGTCGGCTACCGAATTCACCAATCTGCGCGACCGCTTCCGACAGGCGGCCAACGTCAAATCCCTGGAGCCGTTCGAGGCGTTCCAGGCCGAGTTCGAGGGGCTGATGGATCGCATGGACGCGGTCCGTACAGCCGCGCCGCCCTCGCCGGAATGGTGCTTCCGCGAGGCTCGAAAGAAGATCGCCAAGGGCGACTATGATTCCAATGTCGACAAGCCGCGGGCCGCCTGACGTGGGGTTATGACACCGGTGACTTGCCGTCGTCCAAGCCCCGCCCTAGGGTCCCTTCGCGTCGCTTAGGGAGGTCGCATGTTCAATCGCCGGGGAACCCTGGCCACCTTGACGGGCGGCCTGCTGACATCGCTGCTGGCGGGCGCCGCCCAGGCCAAGCCGGACCAAGCCGCCACAGCCGCGAAGGCCCCGATGGATCCGACCGAAGTCCTGCCCCTGTGGCCCGGCGACCCGCCCGGTTCGGCCGGCGTCACCGCCGTCGAGACCGTGCTCGACCGCACCGTCGCCGGCGGCCTGCGCGACCGCGCCACCACCCATACCCGCAAGCCGACCCTGACCGTCTTCCGTCCTACCGCCCAGGCCAACGGCGCGGCGGTGGTGCTGATGCCCGGCGGCGGCTACGAGCGCGTGGTCAGCGACAAGGAAGGCTTCGAGACCGCCCGCTGGCTGGCCGATCGCGGCTACACCTGTTTCGTCCTGCTCTACCGCCTGCCCGGCGACGGCTGGGGCGCCGGTCCCGACGCGCCGCTGCAGGACGCCCAGCGCGCGGTGCGCCTGGTCCGTTCGAAGGCGGCGGCGATCAAATTCGACCCCGCGCGGGTTTCGATCATGGGTTTCTCGGCCGGCGGGCACCTGGCCGCCAGCCTGACCACCCGCTTCGACGCCAAGGTCTACGAGCGGGTCGACGCCGCCGACGACCTGTCGGCCCGGCCCGACCTGTCGTGCCTGATGTATCCCGTGGTGACGATGATCGACGGACCGGTCCACGGCGGTTCGCGCAAGCAGTTGCTGGGTCCGACGCCGACCCCCGAGCAGATCGCGCTCTATTCGCCGGAGCAGAACGTCACGGACCGAGTCCCGCCGGTTTTCCTGGTCCACGCCGCCGACGACAAGACCGTGCCGGTCGCCAACAGCCTGATGATGTTCACCGCGCTGAAGGCCAAGGCGATCCCCGCCGAGATGCACATCTTCGAGGAGGGCGGCCACGGCTTTGGCCTGCGCGGGATCGTCGGCAAGCCGGTCGCCGCCTGGCCCTCGCTGTTCGAAACCTTCGCAAAGCGGCACGGGGTCTAGGGCCCGCAGCCCTCGCCCTTGGCCGCCCAGCGCTTGCGCTCTTCCTCCAGCGCCCGCTGCCATCGCGTCCGCAACACTCCCGGCCGCTGGCCATGCCGTTCGTCGAGGAACTCGGCCCCTTCGATCCGGTCGGTGCGGAAGTTGCGGAAGTCGTTGCGCAACTCGCACCAGGCGATCAGCAGGCGCACGGTCTCCAGATAGCCCACCGTCACCGGCCAGACGACGCGCTGGCTGACCGCGCCCTTCTCGTCGCGATAGTCCAGGCGGATCTTGCGGCCGGCGTGGATCCAGGCCCGGGTCTGGGCGATGTCGATGCCGTCGGGCAGGGCCTTCCAGTTCGTGCCGGTCCCCGTGGCGGGAGCCAGCACGTAGGGCCGCAACTGCTCGGGCACGGCGGCGGCGATCTTGGCGATCAGGTCGTTGGCGGCGGTGGCGAGCACCGGATCGCCGCGTCCGGCGACCCACTGGGCCCCCAGCACGGCGGCCTCGATCTCGTCGGGTGTCAGCATCAGGGGCGGCATGTCGTATCCGGCCTCCAGCACATAGCCGACGCCCGCCTCGCCGCGGATGGGCGCCCTCTGGCCGATCAAGGCGGCGATGTCGCGATAAACGCTGCGTTTGGAGGTCTCCAGCTCCACCGCCATGGCGTCGGCCGTGACCGGCTGCCGGCTGCGGCGAAGGATCTGGATGATCTGGAAAAGGCGTTCGGCGCGTCTCATGGCGTCACTCTGCTCGACCGATGCTGACAGCATGCTGGCAGCAGGATGGCGGTAGCGTCCGAATGTCGCAACAGGGACGGACCCGAGAGGCGGCCAAGCAGGGAGAGACCACCATGATCACGCTCTACGCCGCCGGCCCCGCCTACGGTCTCCCCGAAGGCAGCCCCTATGTCACCAAGACCGAGATCCACCTGAAGATGGCGGGCCTTTGGTACGAGAAGGTCCCGGCCCATCCCGAAACCTCGCCCAAGGGCCAGCTGCCGTGGATCGACGACGACGGGATAAAGGTCGCCGACTCCACCTTCATCCGCGCCTATATCGAGCGCAGCTACGGCGTCGACCTGGACGCCGGCCTCAGCAAGGCCCAGCGCGGCCAGGCCTGGGCGATCGAGCGGATGGTCGAGAACCACCTGGGCTGGGCCAGCTGCCACTTCCGGTTCTTCGACGACGACAACTTCGCCAAGGGCCCGGCCCGCTGGTTCGAAGGCATGCCGGGCGAGGCGCGGGCGGACGCGATCGACGGCCTGCTCGATACGGTGCAGGCCACCCTCAAGTCCGTCGGCATGGGCCGCCATTCGCCCGACGAGATCGTGGAACTGGGCTCGTGGTCGCTGACGGCCCTGTCGGAGATGCTGGGGAACAAGTCGTTCATGATGGGCCACCGGCCCACCAGCGTCGACGCCATCGTCTTCGCCATGCTGGCCCAGATCCTGACGCCGTTCTTCGACTCGCCGCTGCGCCGCCGGGCCGAGGCCCTGCCCAACCTGGTGGGCTACGCCGAGCGGATGATGGCCGGCTACTATCCGGAGTTCGCGCCCCAGGCCGTCGACGCGATGTGCCAGGCGGCCTGAGAAAAACCCTCTCCCCGAGGGGAGAGGGTTTCCTCTAGTGCTTGCGTTTCTGGGCGTCGTTGGCCTGGAAGTCCTCCTTGCGATCCGGGTCGTGCGCGTGGTGCACGTCGGACTCGCCGCCGCCGCCCGAGACCTTGCTGTGGCGACTGTAGCGGTCGGGATCGTCCGGATCCTTGACGGTGGGGTCGGGGCGGGCCTGCTTGGCGTTCTCGTGGCTGGCGCCGGGTCCGCCCCAGCGGTCGGCGGCGGGGTTCTTGTCGGGCATGGTCAGCGATCCTGCACGTTGCCGGCGTGGGAGGTGTTCTGGCGCAGGTTGCCGTGGCGGCCCTGCTCCTTGAGGTTCACATCGGCGTTGCCGGGGTCGGGCGACTGCAGATCGTCATGGCCGCCTTGGCCCTCGATCTGGGGTTTCTGACCCTTGAAGGCGCGCTGTTCCGGCGKAATGGGCGGGGCTTTGGACATCGGTTTCCTCCATGTCTGCCCCTTTCAAAACCAACCGGCGGGACGGGTGTTCCTAGCGTCCAGCTTCTTCGTCGCGTTCCGGGCCGCGGCGCGCCGAATCCTCGACGATTTCGATGCCTGATCGGCGACAAGACATCGTTGGAATCGGCGTTCCAATGCTATCTAGAGGGGTGATCGGGATAGGATGCCCCCTTGTCGGATACAGCCGCGCCTCAAGCCTCCGCCGTCGCGGACCGCGCCAGTCAGACCCTGCACCGCGCCTTGGACATCCTCGAGGCCGTCGCCGAGGGCGCCCATAGTCTCAAGGCGTTCGAGGAACGGGTCGGCCTGACCCGCAGCACCACCCATCGCCTGGCCTCCGCCCTGGTCGATCGCGGCCTGCTGTCGGCGGTCGGGCGTGACTATCGGCTGGGCGGCCGGCTGGTGCAGCTGGGCCATCAGGCGCGCGAGCGGCTAGGCCTGGCGGACGTGGCGCGACCGGTGCTGAGCGCGCTGTCGGCCGAGACCCAGGACGCGACCAACCTGGGGACCGCGGCCGGCGACGACGTGCTCTACGTCGCCCAGATCCCCGGCCGGCGGCGGTTGGAAATCCGCCACCGGGTCGGCGACCGCAACCGCATCCGCGACACGGCCCTGGGCCGCGCCTTGCTGATCGAGGCCCCGGCGGAACGTTGGGCGGCGCTGTTTTCCGATGACCCGGACGCGCCCGAGGCGGCCGCCTTCCAGCGGGACATGGAGGCGGCCCGGCGGACGGGCCACGCCCTGCACCTTGAAGACGGCGGCGACAGCATCCGCTGCATCGCCGCCCCGATCCGCGACGCCAGCGGCGCGATCGTCGCCGCCATCAGCCTGTCCAGCGTCCCGCAATACATGGACGAGGCGCGGATGGCCGAACTGATGCCGCAGGTGGTCGCGGCCGCCTTGGAGATCGGCATGGCCCTGGGCTTCAACCCCGCGAGGCTGAGCCCGGAGGCCTAGCCGCCCAGCCGGTTGCCGTAGCCGATGATCACCGTGGCCCCGACCAGCAGGGCCACGCCGGTCCAGACCATGGCCTTGACCCCTGGGCGGGCGTCCTTCCATTCGCGGAAGGCGAAGCCCCACAGCGTGCCGAAGATGATGATCGAGGCCATGTG
Source organism: Caulobacter sp. 05L422 (assembly GCF_056397765.1). Taxonomy (NCBI): domain Bacteria; kingdom Pseudomonadati; phylum Pseudomonadota; class Alphaproteobacteria; order Caulobacterales; family Caulobacteraceae; genus Caulobacter; species Caulobacter sp. 05L422. The sequence continues at coordinate 16,484 of NZ_JBFTOB010000040.1, forward strand.
CAGGGTCCAGCTGGAGAAGCCGAACCGGCCCATCTGGCTTTCGCCCATCGTGTAGAAGAAGAATTGGAAGTACCAGGCCGTGCCGGCCACCGCGCACAGCAGGTAGTTGGCCAGCAGGGGCGAGCGCTTCAGGGCCGCGGTCTCCGGCTTGTCAGCCGCCTCGGCCGGGCTGACCGCGCCCAGCCACTGGCCGGCGCTGCGGTTCTTGAAGATCAGCCAGGCGCACCACAGGCCGTTGGTGATCAGGCCGCCGAACATCACCAGGCACAGGGTCGGCAGGCCGGTCCACAGAGGACCGGTGCCGGCCGCCGCCGTCAGGGCCTTGATCGGCTCGCCGGCCGAAAGCCCGAAGGCGAAACAGGCGGACATGATCCCGGAGAACACCGCCACGGCGATGCCCTTCCTGAAGTCGAACTCGGCGACGGCGGCCTTCTTCTGCTCGGGCGACAGGTCGGCGTCCTTCTTGGCGCCGGCCCAGGCGACGACGACGATGCCGGCCAGGGTGACCAGCAGGCCCAGCAGGATGATCCGCCCCGACAGCGTGCCCAGCAGGGCCTCGCCGAACTCTCCCCGGACGATCGGCGGCACCAGGGTGCCGAACACCGTGCACAGGCCCAGCACCACGGCCATGCCCAGCGACAGGCCCAGATACCGCATGGTCAGGCCGTAGGTCAGGCCGCCGAAGCCCCAGAGCACGCCGAACATCACGCACAGCCCGACGGTCTTGGGCGGGACCTGGGCCATTACGCCAAGCAGGTCATGGGTCTGGATCGAAGCGAACAGCCAGGGGGCCAGCAGCCAGGAGAAGATGCCGCCGGTCAGCCAGAAGATCTCCCACGACCAGCGGCGCACGCCGCGATAGGGCACATAGAAGCTGGCGGACGACAGCCCGCCCAGCCAGTGGAAGAGCACGCCGAGCAACGGGTTGGGCGTCATGGTTTCTTCCCCTCGTGGTTTTGCTGTCCGCGCGACGGCTTCTGGCGAGACTTTTCAAGTCTCATATTATGGAATGATATCTTATAGTTTGAAGCTTGGGCGTCAAGCCGCGGCGGGAACGACCGGCTTAGCCCATTGGGGTCGCTGGTCGAGTTTGTAGGCGCGTTTAGGCAGGGTGTAGGTGAGGTCGACGATCAGTTCGGCGGCCTCGACCTCGTCCATGCGGTGCTCGGCGACCATGCGGGCCAGGAAGGCGCTGTCGACGCGGCGGGCCACGTCGTGGCGGGCCGGGATCGACAGGAAGGCGCGGGTGTCGTCGTTGAAGCCGACGGT
>NZ_JBFTOB010000041.1:0-15196 GCF_056397765.1 Caulobacter sp. 05L422
CGGCGTCGAACGGGGACAAAGCGCGTGTATTGCCCATTGGCCCGCGCCCTCGGCGGCCGGTTTCTCCCGAAAGGGATCGAGACCGGGTCCGGCTAAGCCTCAACAGGGCTGCCCACCGGATGCTGGCGGATAACGATGGCGCGGAGCGACTGGCTTCGTCGAAACGGTATTTATCTCAAAGCATCCGGACGTCGTCCGGCGCTCCGCGACCCTTTCCATTCCCTCAGCGGTTCCGCGTGAGGCGGCCCAGCCGTGTCCGCGAACACTTGCCCCCACCTGACGGCTTCGCGGTCTGTCGCGGCGAGGGGGCGGAGGAGAACGCGCGCCCTCTTCCCCCTTTGGGGGAAGACGACCGCGAAGCGGTCCGTAGGGGGCAAGTGTTCACCGCACCGAGCTTTCGTTTCCGCCCCGGGCCTTCTATATGCAACCGCTCCTCGACTCCCCCGGAAGACCCATGGCCCGCATCCTGATCACCTCCGCCCTGCCGTACATCAACGGCATCAAGCACCTGGGCAATCTGGCGGGATCGATGCTGCCGGCCGACGTCTATGCGCGCTTCCAGCGGGCCCGGGGCAACGACACGCTCTACATCTGCGCCACCGACGAGCACGGCACCCCGGCCGAGCTGGCCGCCGCCGCCGCCGGCCAGGACGTGGCCACCTACTGCGCCGAGCAGCACGTGCTGCAGCACGACGTCGGCCGCGCCTTCGGCCTGTCGTGGGACCATTTCGGCCGTTCGTCCTCGCCGCAGAACCATCGCCTGACCCAGCACTTCTGCGAGGTGCTGGAGGAGCGCGGCCTGATCGAGGAACGCGTCGACCAGATGGTCTATTCCATCGACGACAAGCGCTTCCTGCCCGACCGCTACATCGAGGGCACCTGCCCGCACTGCGGCTTCGAGAAGGCCCGCGGCGACCAGTGCGACAACTGCGGCAACCTGCTGGACCCCACCGACCTGAAGAACGCCTATTCGGTGATCTCCGGCTCGCGGAACCTGGAGGTGCGCGACACCCGCCACCTCTATCTTCTTCAAACGAAGATGGCTGATCGCATCAGGGCCTGGGTCGACGCCCACGGCGACTGGCCGCTGCTGGCCAAGTCGATCGCCTACAAGCACCTGGACGAGGGGCTGATCGACCGCGGCATCACCCGCGACCTGGCCTGGGGCATCCCGGTGACCAAGGGCGAGTTCCCGCGCCCGAGCTTCGAGGACAAGGTCTTCTACGTCTGGTTCGACGCCCCGATCGAATACATCGCCGCCACCCAGGAATGGGCCGAGGCCGGCGCGGACCGCGACTGGAAGTCGTGGTGGCGCACCGACGAGGGCGCGGAAGACGTCCGCTACGTCCAGTTCATGGGCAAGGACAACGTCGCCTTCCACACCGTCAGCTTCCCCGCGACCATCCTGGGCTCGGAAGAGCCGTGGAAGAGCGTCGACATGCTCAAGGCCTTCAACTGGCTGAACTGGTACGGCGGCAAGTTCTCGACCAGCAACCAGCGCGGCGTGTTCATGGACGCGGCGCTGGAGCTGCTGCCGCCCGACCTGTGGCGCTGGTACCTGACCTCGAACTCGCCCGAGAGCAGCGACACGGCCTTCACCTGGGAGCAGTTCGCCAGCGCCGTGAACCGCGACCTGGCCGACGTGCTGGGCAACTTCGTCAACCGCATCCTGAAGTTCACCGAGAGCAAGTTCGACGGCGTGATCCCCGACGGCGGCGCCCCCGGGCCGCTGGAGGAGAAGCTCTACGCCGACGTCTCGGCCCGCCTGGCCGACCTGGCCGAACAGATGGACGCCATCGAGGTGCGCAAGAGCGCCCAGGCCCTGCGGGCCCTGTGGGTGGTCGGCAACGAGTACCTGCAGGAAGCCGCCCCGTGGACGGCGATCAAGACCGATCGCGACCGCGCCGCCGTGATCGTCCGCACCGCCCTGAACCTGGCGGCGCTGTACGCCCGCATCTCCGCGCCGTTCATCCCGTTCGCCGCCGAGAAGATCAGCGAGGCCTTCAGCCAGGCCTATCCGGGCGCCTGGCCGACCACCGACGCCGCCGCCGAACTGTCGACCCTGCCGGTCGGCCTGTCGGTCCGCGCGCCGGAGGTGCTGTTCAAGAAGATCGAGGACGAGCAGATCGCCGAGTGGACCGCTCGGTTCGGCGGAGCCGAATAGGGTGACGAACCCGGTGGGGGCAGGGCGCCTTTCCTCCCAAACCCGCCTGGGCCTGTTCTACGTCGTCTCCTATCTCGGCACCGGCGTCAGCCTGCCCTACATCGCCACCTATTTCCGCTCGCGCGGCTTGACGGGGGCGGAGATCGGGGTGGTGCTGGCCGTGCCGCTGCTGGCGCGCCCGTTCCTGGGTCCGGTGCTGGCGGTCTGGGCCGACGGCTTCACCCTGCGCCGCACGCCCCTGGCCCTGCTGGCCCTGGGGGCGGCGGCCGGCTACCTGGCCATGCTGGCCGCGCCGGGCTTCTGGGGGCTGCTGGTCTGCTGGCTGGTGGGCATGACCTTCCTGACCACCCTGACGCCGCTGATCGACGTGATCACCCTGCGCCGCTCGCGCCTGGACGGCTTCAACTACGGCGTTCCGCGCGGCGCCGGCTCGGCGGCCTTCATCGTCGCCAACCTGGCCATGGGGGCGATCCTGGCGGTCATGGCGCCCAGCGTCATCGTCGCCTGGATCACCACGGCGGCGATCGGCGTGGCCGTGGTCTCGGCCCTGATCGTGCCGCCCGAACGGGTCCATGACGTCGGCGTCGTCAAGCCCGACCGCGCCGAGCGCTGGAAGGGCCTGGGCGGACTGCTACGCGACAGGACCTTCGTGCTGGCCGTGATCACCGCCGGCCTGATCCAGGGGGCGCACGCCTTCTACTACGGCTTTTCGGCCCTGCTCTGGCGCAACCAGGGGATTTCGGCGCCGATGATCGGCGTGCTGTGGGGCGTGGGGGTGGCCGTCGAGGTCGGCTTCATGTGGTTCGCCGAGCCGTGGCGGCGCAAGGTCGGGCCCGAGAAGCTGCTGGTGCTGGGTGGGGCCGCGGCCCTGCTGCGCTGGACGGCCTACGCCTTCGCCCCGCCGCTGTGGCTGCTGTTCCCGCTGCAGGCCCTGCACGCCCTGACCTTCGCGGCCAGCTTCATGGCCTCGCTGCGGCTGATCGAGCGCCTGGCCCCGCCGCAGAGCGCCTCGGCCGCCCAGGCGATCAACTCGGCCCTGTCGGCGGGCTTCATGCTGGGCGTCGGCACGCTGGCGGCGGGCCCGCTGTTCGACGCCTTCGGGACCAGGGGCTACCTGGCCATGGCGACGATGGGCGGGCTGGGGCTGATCGGGGCGGTGCGGCTGACGCGGCTCGCGCCGCGCCAGCCTTCCTGACCTAGATCTCGTAATCCAGCTCGCCTTCAAGCCAGGCGACGATCCGCTCGGCGGCGGCGACCGGGTCCATCTTCGTGGTGTCGATCCGCAACTCCGGCGTCTCGGGCGCCTCGTAGGGACTGTCGATGCCGGTGAAGTTCTTCAGCTGGCCCGCCCGCGCCTTCTTGTAGAGGCCCTTGACGTCGCGCTCCTCGGCCACCGCCAGCGGGGTGTCGACGAACACCTCGACGAACTCGCCGTCCTGCAGGATCTCGCGCGCCAGCCGGCGCTCGGCCCGGAACGGCGAGATGAAGGCGGTCAGCACGATCAGCCCGGCGTCGACCATCAGCTTGGCCACCTCGGCCACCCGGCGGATGTTCTCGACCCGGTCCTCCTCGGTGAAGCCGAGGTTCTTGTTGAGGCCGTGACGGACGTTGTCGCCGTCCAGCAGATAGGTGTGGCGGCCAAGGGCGTGCAGGCGCTTCTCGACCAGGTTGGCGATCGTCGACTTGCCCGCGCCCGACAGGCCCGTCAGCCAGACCACCCGGCCGCGCTGGCCCTTCAGCGCCGCCCGCGAGGCCTTGCTGACGTCGGTGTGCTGCCAGTGGATGTTGTCGGCCCGGCGCAGGGCGAAGTTCAGCAGGCCCGCCCCGACGGTGCGGTTGCTGATCCGGTCGATCAGGATGAAGCCGCCCAGGTCGCGGTTCTGGGCGTAGGGCTCGAACGGGATGGCCTGGTCCAGCGACAGGTTCACCAGGCCGATCTCGTTCAGCTCCAGCTTCTTGGCCGCCAGGTGCTCCAGCGTGTTGACGTTCACCCGGTGCTTGATCTCGGTGACGCTGGCGCCGACCATCCGCGTGCCGATCTTCAGCAGGTAGGAGCGGCCGGGAGGCAGGGGCTCGTCGTCCATCCAGACGACGGTGGCCTCGAACTGGCCGGCCACGGCGACCGGGTCGTCGGCGGCCACCAGGATGTCGCCGCGGCTGACATCGATCTCGTCGGCCAGGGTGATGGTCACCGACTGGCCGGCATAGGCCTCGGCCAGGTCGTCGGGCTTGGTGACGATGCGGGCGACGGTGCTTTCGCGGCCCGAGGGCAGGGACTTCACCCGGTCGCCCGGCTTGACGGTCCCGGCGGCGATCTGGCCCGAGAAGCCTCGGAAGTCGAGGTTCGGGCGATTGACCCACTGGACGGGCATGCGGAACGACTGGCTCCGCAGGTCGTCCTCGACCTCCACGCCCTCCAGCCAGTCCATCAGGATCGGACCGGAATACCAGGGCGAGTCCTCGCCCCGGCTGGCCATGTTGGCGCCGGTCAGGCCCGAGATCGGGATCGGGGTGAAGACCTCCAGGCCGATCTGGTCGGCGAAGGCGCGATAGTCGGCGACGATGCCGTCGAACGTCGCCTGGTCCCAGCCGACCAGGTCCATCTTGTTCACCGCCAGCACCACGTGGCGAATGCCCAGCAGCTTGACGAGGTAGCTGTGGCGACGGGTCTGGGTCAGCACGCCCTTGCGGGCGTCGATCAGGATCACGGCGGCGTCGGCGGTCGAGGCGCCGGTGACCATGTTGCGGGTGTACTGCTCGTGGCCGGGGGTGTCGGCGACGATGAACTTGCGCTTGTCGGTGGCGAAGAAGCGGTAGGCGACGTCGATGGTGATGCCTTGCTCGCGCTCGGCGGCCAGGCCGTCGACCAGCAGGGCGAAGTCGATCGCCCCGCCCTGGGTGCCGACCCGCTTGGAGTCGGCCTCAAGGGCCGCCATCTGGTCCTCGAAGATCATCTTGCTGTCGTAGAGCAGCCGGCCGATCAGGGTCGACTTGCCGTCGTCCACCGACCCGCAGGTGATGAAGCGCAGCAGCGACTTGTGCTGGTGGGCGACCAGATAGGCGTCGATGTCGTCGGCGATCAGGTCGGAGGGCTTGTAGATCGTATTCACTAGAAATAGCCCTCCTGCTTCTTCTTCTCCATCGAGGCGGACTGGTCATGGTCGATGACCCGGCCCTGGCGCTCGCTGGTGGTGGTCAGCAGCATTTCCTGGATGACCTCGGGCAGGGTGGAGGCGGTGCTTTCGACGGCCCCGGTCAGCGGGTAGCAGCCCAGGGTGCGGAACCGCACGCTCTTCATCTGCGGGACCTCGCCGGGGCGCAGGCGGAAGCGGTCGTCGTCGACCATGATCAGGCTGCCGTCGCGCTCGACCACCGGCCGCTCGGCCGCGAAGTACAGCGGCACGATCGGGATGTTCTCCAGATGGATGTATTGCCAGACGTCCAGCTCGGTCCAGTTGGAGATCGGGAAGACGCGCAGGCTTTCGCCCGGGTGCTTGCGAGTGTTGTAGAGCTTCCACAGCTCGGGCCGCTGGTCCTTGGGATCCCAGCGCTGCTCGGTGGTGCGGAAGCTGAACACCCGCTCCTTGGCCCGGCTCTTCTCCTCGTCGCGACGGGCGCCGCCGAAGGCCGCGTCGAAGCCGTACTTGGCCAGGGCCTGCTTGAGGCCCTCGGTCTTCCACAGGTCGGTGTGCAGGGCGCTGCCGTGATCGAACGGATTGATGCCCCGCGCCTCGGCGTCGGGGTTCTTGTGGACCAGCAAGTCGAAGCCCAGCTGCTTGGCGATGGTGTCGCGCAGCTCGTACATGGCCCGGAACTTCCAGGTCGTGTCGACATGCAACAGCGGGAAGGGCGGCTTGGACGGATAGAACGCCTTGGCCGCCAGGTGCAGCATCACCGCGCTGTCCTTGCCGATCGAGTATAGCATGACCGGGTTTTCGCACTCGGCCGCCACCTCGCGCAGGATGTGGATGCTCTCGGCTTCCAGGCGCTGGAGGTGCGTCAGTCGGGCCGGAGACAAGGCGCTAACAGAGGCGCTCATGGACGGGTCCGCAAAAGCGTCGTGCGACAGCGAAGCGACTTGGGTAGGGGGCAAAACGCGTATCCGCAAATGGAAAGCTCCGCCGACGCACAATGGCGCGACGACGGGGCGGTGATCCTGAGCGTGGACCTAGGTCTCGCGGGGGCGGCGGGCAAGGCGGGGAAATCTGCAGGCGCTGTGAGCTTCGATGGAGCCCAACTCGTGGAGCGGCGCCTTTCATGACCAAAAGTTCACTCGCGCCGGGCGCCGAAGCGCTGCATAACGCCGATATCGGAAAATGGGCCTCCCGATGTCATCCCTGGCTGAATTCATCGCCGCGATCATGCTCTGGCTTTCGTCGATGGCGCTTTGCCAGTTCGGCATGGCCGTCGAGCACCAGGCCAAGGCCCCGCCCAAGGCCGAGCGGGTCATCGCCCGCACGCCCCGTCAACAGGCCGTTCAAACCGTCGAGCGCTGTCCCCGTCTGCACAAGGCCGAGGTCAGCGCCTAAAGCCTTGCCGGGCCAAGCCCTGCGCCGGATGGGAATTCCGCTGGAACCCGCTATGCGGGCCGGCTTTTCGCCGCTAGGTTTATTCGTTGCGTGCGAGAGGGGCGTCCGCGCGGCGATGTTCATCCGGCCCCAAGCCGTTTCGCCCTGGGACTATGGCTGCGTATGAAGCCTAAGAAGCGCCAACCGCTTGATTTCACCGGCATTCCCGTGGAGCCGCCGGTCGAGGACGTCGGCCGTCCCGTCGAGACGGAAGCCGAACCCGATGCGGACGCGCCGGTCACCGAACCGGACCTTGATCTCGATATCGCCGCCGTTCCGGACGCGTCGGCCCCGCCGATTCTCGACCGCGGCCCGCTGGATCTCGCTCCCGAACCCGCGCCTGAGCCTCCCCCCGAGCCGGCTCCCGAAACGCCCCGCGCCAGCGCGCGTCGCGGCTTTTTCGGCGGCGCGCCGAAACAGCAGCCCGCGCCCAAGATCCTTGAGCCGATCGAACCGATCGAGCCTCCGAAGGTCGAGGTCGCGGCTCCCGAGCCGGAGGCCGTGATCGAAGCGGCCCCGGCGCCGAAGTCGAACTTCAAAGCGCCGGAACCCGAGCCCGATCCCGCGCCATTCTCGCCGGCTCGTGGTCGACGCAGCGCGCCGGTCGAAGCCGAACCCCTGGCCCCGCTTCCGTCTTTTCTGACCGCGCCCATCGCGTCGGCTCAGACCGCCCAGCCGCCGGCCCCGGTGGTCGAGCCTGAACCGCCGGCTCCGTCCAAGCGTTTCGAGGCGGCCGTGTCCAAGCCGCGCGAGACCCCGCCGATCACCCCGCCCGTCACGCCCCTCTCGCCGGCCCGCGAAGGCAAGAAGCCGATGCCCGCGCCGCTGTTCTGGAGCCTGGCGATCGCCGCCGCGGCGCTCTGGACGCTGGGGCCGATCGCTTTCGCCCTGGGCTATGGCCAAGGCGTGCCGTCCCTGAAGGTCGACCAGTTCGCCCTGATGGTGTTCGCCGCCCTGGCCGTCGGCCCGGCCGCCTTCACCCTGCTGGGCGCCTACATGCTGCGCCAGGCCATGGGCGTCTCGGCCGAGCTGAAGCACACGCGGATCATGACCGACCGCCTGGTCACCCCGGCCGCCCTGGCGGCGGCGGGCGTCGACGGCGTGGTCGAGCGCATCCGCAACCAGATCGACGCCGCCACGGTCGCCGCCGACGAAGCCCGCGTCCGCGTCCAGGAACTGCGCGAGGCCCTGGCCGAGGAAACCCTGGCCCTGGCTCAGACCACCACCGAATCCGCCCGCATGGTGCAGCAGCTGTCCGAGGGCCTGGGTCACGAGCGCCAGGCCATGCACGCGCTGTCGACCACGCTGGACGCCCAGTCCACCGCCGTGGTCGACGCCATCGGCAGCCAGGCGCGCATGGTCGCCGAGGCCTCCGACCTGGCCGAGACCCAACTGCGCGAAGCCGAGGCCGCCCTGGCCGCCCGCGCCGCCGACCTGGCCGCCGCCGCCGCCGAGGCCTCGGACGCCGCGCGGGTCGGGGCCGAGGACCTGTCGCGCCAGATCGCCCGCCTGGAAACCGCCGGCCAAGGCGTCGGCGACCAGATGGGCGCCGTCGAGCGCACCCTGGCCACCCAGCGCGCCGCTCTGGTCGCCGCCAGCCAGTCGCTGCGCACCGACCAGGAAGACTTCGCCGCCGAGAGCGAGACCCGCACCGCCCAACTGACCGAGTTCATCGGCCACACCCGCGCCGGCGCCACCGAGATGAGCGACATGGCGGCTATGGGGGCCGAGGTGCTGCGCGGCCTGATCGGCGCGGCGGCCCAGCAGCTGCGTGAAGTCGCCGAGACCGCCCGTGCCGAACGCGAGGCCCTGGCGGCCGAGACCTCCAGCGCCATCGCCGCCCTGGCCAGCGCCGCCGGCGGCCAGCGCGCCGACCTGGAAGCCGCGCTGGCCCAGGCCATGGAGTCGATGGCCGAGGCGGCCCGCAAGGCCAATGAAGGCGTCGAGCTGCGCGTCGACGCCGCCCGCGTCCGCGTCGACCAACTGAACGAGATCGCCTTCGCCGCCGGCCAGAAGGCCGACACGGTGTTCGAGTCCCGCATGGACGAGGCCCGCGACCTGATCGAGCAATCGGCCCAGGTGGTCGAGCAAGCCGGGGCCCGCACGGCCCAGAAGCTGACCGAGAGCGTCGAGACCGCTCGCGGGACCATCGCCGAGATGGAGGCCATGCTGGCCGATGTCGGCCGTCGCACCGCCGACCTGCCGGCCGAAGCCCTGGCCCGCGCCAACGAGGTCCGGGCCCAGATCGAGCAGGGCATCGAGGATCTGCGTCATTCCGCCCGCCGGACCGCCGAGGAGACCGCGGCGATCGACCAGGCGTTCCAGGAACGGGTCCGCCGCAACTACGACATGCTCAGCGAGGCCGTCGGCCGGATGGGGGCCGCGACCCCCGCCGCCGCGCCGTCCCGCGCCCCGCCGCCGCTGAACCGCCAGGCCCAGGCCGCGCCCCAGCCGGTTCCGCCGCCCGCCGCGCCGGCGGCTCCCAAGCCGGCTCCCAAGCCGGCGAATGGGCCCAGCGCCGAGGAGGCCGGCCTGCGTCCTCGCCTTCGCTTGACCCCCACCGCCTCCGACGACGAGTTCCGCTCCGTGTTCGACGCCGCCGGCGGCCGCAACGCCGCGCCGGCCCCGCCCGAACGGGGTGAACCGCAACAGGGCGGCCTGTCCTGGCGCAACCTGCTGTCGGGCCTGGAAAGCGTCGCGCCCGGCGACGCCGCCCTGGGCGAGAAGATGGCCGGCGAGATCCTGGCGATGGGCATCGACCCGACGGCCTTGCTGCCCCGCGCGCGCATCGACGAGATCGCCGCCACGATCCAGACCCACGACGAGGGCGGGGCGCGCGAGGTGGTCAAGAAACTGGCCCCGGCCGCCATTCGTAGGCTGGTCCGTCGGCTGTTCTCGGACGCCGCCCTGCGGGCCGACGCCGAGCGCTTCCTGCGCCGCTACACCGGCATGATGGACGAGGCCTCCGAGCAGGACCGCGAGGGCTTCCTGGTGGCGGCCCTGCTATCGTCCGACGCCGGCCGCGCCTATCTGCTGCTGGACGCCGCGTTCGGGGACTTGGCCTAGTGAGAATGGGCCTGACGTGAAAAGGCTGTTCGACGCGGCGGCGTCCGGGGCGGCGCTGCTGCTGCTGGCCATCCCGCTGCTGATCGTCGCGGCGGTGGTGCGCCTGACCTCGCCGGGGCCGGCGCTCTATTGGTCGCAGAGGGTGGGGCGGGGCAACGCCCTGTTCTCGATGCCCAAGTTCCGCACCATGCGGATCGACACCCCCGAGGTCGCCACCCACCTGTTGGGCGATCCAGACCGCTGGCTGACCCCGCCGGGGGCCTTCCTGCGCAAGACCAGCGTCGACGAGCTGCCGCAGCTGTGGAGCGTGCTGGTCGGCGACATGAGCCTGGTGGGGCCGCGCCCGGCGTTGTTCAACCAGGACGACCTGGTGGCCCTGCGCACGACGGCCGGCGTCGAGGCGCTGCGGCCGGGCGTCACCGGCTGGGCGCAGATCAACGGACGCGACGAGATCGCCATCCCGGAGAAGGTGGCCCTGGACGCCGAATACCTCCGACGCCAGGGGTTCTGGTTCGACCTGACGATCCTGCTGCGGACCGTGCTGCCCGTCGTGACGGGCAGGGGCGTGACGCGGTAAATGCTGAAGGGGACATGCGCATGCGCATGTCCCCAGCTCGTGCTCAGGCGAGCGCCGCGTACGCCTTCTCCAGCGCCGCCACGAACGTCGCGTTGCCCGCCAGGTCGCGGCTGAACACCGGCTCCAGCTTCAGGAACGCAGCCACGTCGGCCTTGGCGTCGCCGGTGCAGGCGGCCGCGGTCTCGACCAGGCGGTCGGCCAGCGGATCGACGATCTTCTCGCCCTCGGCGGCGCGGCGGCGGACGAAGTGCATCCAGGCGGCCAGAGGCAGCGCCAGGCGGTCGACCGAGCGGCCGGCCTCCAGCGCGTCGGCGACCGTGCCCAGGATGCGGAACGGCAGCTTCTGCGAGCCGTCCCAGGCGATCTGGCTCAGCAGGTGGCGGATCTCGGGGTTGCGGAACCGGCCCAGGATCGCCTGGGCGTAGGCGGCCAGGTTCAGGCCGCGCGGCGCGGTCAGGGTCGGGATGATGTCCTGGACCATCAGGTCCTCGGCGATCTTGGCCAGCTCGGGATCGCTGATCGCCTCGAACACCGTCTCATGACCCTTCAGCAGGCCGACATAGGCGATGGTCGAGTGGACGCCGTTCAAGAGCCTCAGTTTGGCGCGCTCGAAGCCGCGCACGTCGTCGGTCAGGGTCACGCCGACAGACGCTAGGTCGGGCGCTCCGTCGCCCAGCACGTCTTCGACCACCCACTGGGTGAAGGCTTCGCGCTGGATCGGCCAGGCGTCGGTCAGGCCGGTGGCCGTCTCGACCCGGGCGCGCAGGGCGTCGTCGGTGGCCGGAGTGATGCTGTCGACCATGGTGCGCGGGAAGCGGCCCTCGGCCTCGATCCAGGCGGCCAGGGCCGGGTCGATCGCGTCGGCGAAGGCGACGACAGCGGCCTTCAGGCGCCAGCCGTTGTCGGCGAGGTTGTCGCAAGCCACCACGGCGTAGGGCGGCAGGCCCACCTGGTGGCGACGACGCAGGCCTTCGACGACATATCCGACGGCGCTGACCGGCTCGCGCGGATGCGCCAGGTCGTGGACGATGTCCGGATGGGCCGTGTCCAGCTTGCCGTCGCCGGTCAGGCAATAGCCCTTCTCGGTGACCGTCAGGGTGACCATGCGGGTGGTCGGGGCGGCCAGGCGGGCGAAGACCGAGGGCGGATCCTCGGGCGCGACCAGCACCTCCAGGATCGAGCCGACCACGCGGAACGTGGTCTCGGCGTCCAGCTGGGCCAGGGTGTAGAGGCCGTCCTGCGGCTGCAGGGCGTCACGGACGCCCGGGCTCTTCAGCGACACGGCGCAGATCCCCCAGCGCGGATCCTTGGCCAGCAACTGGTCGAAATAGAAGGCCTGGTGGGCGCGGTGGAAGGCGCCGGGGCCGAAATGCACGACGCCGACCGTGACCTTGTCGCGGTCATAGGCGGGCAGGGCGACGCCCGGAATGGCGGCCGAATAGCTGACGGCGTTGAGGCGCAGCGGGCGGGAAAGGGTCTCGGTGGTCAAAGGGTTACACCTGATTTCCAGATGGCGATTTCACGCTCGCCGTTGAGTTCGGCCTTGGTGGGCTGGCCCGAGGCGGTGGCCACGACCAGATCCATCAGGGAGTCGGCCGTCGCGTCCATGGTCTGGCCCGATAGCACCACGCCGGCGTCGAAGTCGATCCAGCCCGGCTTGCGGGCGGCCAGGGCCGAGTTCGAGGCGATCTTCAGGGTGGGGGCGGGGAAGCCCAGCGGCGTGCCGCGACCGGTGGTGAACAGGATCACCGTCGCCCCGGCCGCCGTCAGGGCGGTGGACGACACCGCGTCGTTGCCGGGCGCCTCCAACAGGGTCAGGCCGTGCAGCCCGACCTGTTCGCCGTAGCGCAGCACCTCGACCAGCGGCGCGCGGCCGCCCTTCTGCACCGCGCCCAGGGACTTTTCCTCCAGCGTGGTGATGCCGCCGGCGATGTTGCCGGGCGAGGGGTTCTCGTAGATCGGCTGGTGGTTGTCGATGAAGTAGCGCTTGAAGTCGTCGATCACCCCGACGGCGTCGTCGAATACCTGGCGGGTGGCGGCGCGCGCCAGCAGCACGCCCTCGGCGCCGAACACCTCGGGGATCTCGGTCAGCACCGGCGTGCCGCCGGCGTCGGAGACCTTGTCGGCGATGCGGCCGACCAGCGGATTGGCGGTGACGCCCGAGAAGCCGTCCGAGCCGCCGCATTTCAGGCCCACCACCAGGTCCGACACAGGGGACGGCTCGCGGCGGTCCTTCTCGGCGATGGCGACCAGTTGCTCGACAGCGTCCAGACCGTCCTCCAGCTCGTCCTCGACCATCTGGGTGGTGAACGAGCGCAGGCGTTCGGGATCCAGGCCCGGCGCGGACTCCAGCAGGGCTTTCAGCTGGTTGTTCTCGCAGCCCAGGCCCAGGATCAGCACGCCGCCGGCGTTGGGGTGGGCGGCCAGACCGGCGATCAGCTTGCGGGTGTGGCTCAGGTCGTCGCCCAGCTGCGAGCAGCCGAACGGGTGGGGGAAGGCGAAGACCCCGTCGACGCGGCCGGCGAAGCGGGCGTTGGCCTTCTCGGCGATCCGGCGGGCGGTGTTGGCCACGCAGCCGACGGTGCACAGCACCCAGATCTCGTTGCGGGTGCCGACGCGGCCGTTCTTGCGGCGGTAGCCCAGGAAGGTCCCGGCCGGGGGCGCCGCGTGCGGCTCGGGATGGGCGTCGGCATAGGTGAAGTCCTCGACGCCCGACAGGCGGGTCTCGACATTGTGGACGTGCACATGGTCGCCGACCGCGATGTCGGCCGTGGCCCGGCCGATCGGCCAGCCGTATTTGAGCACGTCATCGCCCTTGGTCACGGCGCGCACGGCGATCTTGTGGCCCTTGGGGATGTCGGCGCGGGCCGTGATCGCCTGGCCATGAAGGTCCAGCGTCTCGCCCGAAACGAGGTCGCGCAGGGCCGTCGCCACGTGGTCGCGCGGGTCGACTCCGTGGATCGATTCGGCCGGACTGGAAGTTGGGTCGCCCATCAAAGCCTTGGTCATTGGAACTTTTCGTGCTGCCATCCCGTCTGTACGGCGGGGAAACCGGTGTCACCATAGGACATATACGTCCGGCGGTGCATTTGTAGCGACGCCGCCGTCGGTAGAGTATGACAAAACAAAACAACGATCGCTGTGTGGAAACGCTTTGACCTCGTCCAAGACCCCTTTGCCTGACCATGACGGCGTGGAAATCGACGTCGCCGAGGGCGGCCTCGAAGGCGGCCGCAAGCGCGCCACCATCAACGACATCGCCCGCCTGGCCGGGGTGTCGAAGAAAACCGTCTCGCGCGTCATCAACCAGTCGCCCTTCGTGCGCGACGAGACCCGCGAACGCATCGAGGCGGTGATCGCCGAGTGGGGCTATGCGCCCGACCCCCAGGCCCGGGGCCTGGCGTTCCGCCGCTCGTTCCTGATCGGCATGATCTACGACAACCCCAACCCGCAGTATGTCGTGAACATGCAGCTGGGTCTGCTGGACGGCATCCGGGGATCGGGCTTCGAGCTGGTGGTCCATCCCTGCGATCGTTCCAGCCCGACCTTCCTGCAGGACGTGCGCACCTTCGTGGAGCGGCAGAAGCTGTTCGGCGTGGTGCTGCCGCCGTCGGTGTCGGAAGACGAGCGGGTAGCCAAGCTGCTGCGCGAGATCGGCTGCGAATACATCCGCATCGCCTCGGTCGAGCTGGACAAGCCTGAGCACATGATCGTCGGCCATGACCGTCTGGGCGGCGAGGCCATGGGGGCCTATCTGGTCGAGCTGGGCCATCGCGAGATCGGCTTCATCAGCGGCCTTCCCAGCTTTCGCTCGTCGCACGAGCGGCGAGGGGGCTTCGAGGACGCGCTGAACAAGGCCGGCCTGGAGCTGAAGCCCGACTATGTCGTCCAAGGCGCCTACACCTTCGAATCCGGCCTGGCCTGCGGCGAGCAACTGCTGGCCAAGACGCCGCGGCCGACCGCGATCTTCGCCGGCAACGACGAAATGGCCGCCGGCGTCCTGCAGGCTGCCCGACGCGCCGGGCTGCAGGTTCCGGCCGACGTGACCGTGGTCGGCTTCGACGACTTCCAGATCGCCCAGGCCGTCTGGCCGCCGTTGACCACCATCCACATTCCGACGCGCGAAGTGGGCCGGATCGCGGCCGAGAAGCTGATCGGGGCGGCGGTTCGCGATAAGCGCGATCCCAACAGCACCATCCCCTATCTTGTGGTTCGGGAATCGTCGGGCGTCCCTCCGACAGTGTAGGGTCGGGGCGGCGCCTTTGGCTTGCATGGCGCCATGACACCGGTTACCAAGCGCGTCGAAAACGGCCCGTGGAAGCCGTCGGCGGAGTAGGGAGTAAATGACGCCATGACCCGGCCTCTGGTTTTTCACGACGACCGCCTGTTTCCGGCCGATGGGCGCACGCGGGAGATCGCGCGGGCGCTGTACGGCCAGGTCAAGGGCCTGCCGATCATCAGCCCGCACGGCCACACCGACCCGGCCTGGTTCGCGACGAATGCGCCCTTCGAGGACGCCACTGATCTCTTGCTGGCGCCGGACCACTACCTGTTCCGCATGCTCTACAGCCAGGGCGTCAGCCTGGATTCGCTGAAGGTCCGCTCCAAGGCCGGGGTCCCGAGCACCGATCCGCGCGAAGCGTGGCGCAAGCTGGCCGAGAACTTCTACCTGTTCCGCGGCACGCCCTCGTGGATGTGGCTCAACCACGTGTTCAGCCAGGTGTTCGGCTTCACGCAGTTCTTCGGCCCCGACAACGCCGACGACTATTTCGACCGCATCAACGAAGCCCTGGCCACCGAGGCCTTCCGGCCCCGGGCGCT
>NZ_JBFTOB010000042.1:0-13879 GCF_056397765.1 Caulobacter sp. 05L422
TGACTATCGAGATCGCGCAGCACCTCCAGCCGCGCCAGTTCCTTGTCGCTCATGCTCCGAACCGCCATCCCAGGCCCTCCAGACAACACGCTGGAAGGGTGACATGCCTAACTGGCACGGGGGTGACATTCTCATCCGGTCGCTACAAAGATGTATCGTCTAAGTAATATTATCAGAAGAAATTGTAGGCCCGCCGCGACCGCACACCCGCTTGGCCACGAACCGTTTTGGCTGTCCGCCGGTTGATGTCGTGGCGCGCTTTCAGGTTCGCAATCGCCAGGAGCTCCATACCGTGACCCCAGCGCGCCGCATCGACGTTCATCACCATGTCATTCCGCCGGTCGTGGCCAAGGCCATGAGCCGGCGTGGCGTGACGAAGGTCGGCGGCGCCGATCTGCCGCGTTGGACCGTGCGCGCCTCGATCCGCACCATGGATCTCTACGGCGTCGAGACGGCCGTCACGTCGCTGTCGGCGCCGGGCGTCTATTTCGGTGATTTGCCCGAAGCCTGCGACCTGGCGCGCGCCAGCAACGAATTCTCGGCCCAGACGGTGCTGGATCATCCTGGCCGTTTCGGCTGGTTCGCCGTGCTGCCCATGCCGTTCACGGCCCAGGCCTGCGCCGAGGCCGTCCACGCGCTGGACGTGCTCAAGGCCGACGGCGTCGTGTTGCTGGGCAGCACCGAAGGCGTGTTCCTGGGCGATCCGCGCCTGGACGAGCTGATGGCCGAGCTGGACCGGCGCGCGGCCGTGGTGTTCGTTCATCCCAATCTCCACAAGACCAGCACCGAGCTTGACCTGGCCACGCCGGGCTATCTGGTGGAGTTTCTGTGCGACACCACGCGGGCCGCGACCAACCTGATCCTCACGGGAACCCTGGAGCGCTATCCGCGCATCCGCTGGATTCTGGCCCACGCCGGCGGTTTCCTGCCTTACATCGCCTGGCGGCTGTCGTTGGCCAATGATCAGCTCAAGCTGGCCAAGACCCTTCCCAAGGGCATGCTGCATCATATCCGCGGCTTCTATTTCGACACCGCCCTGTCGCCCTCGCCCTCCGTGATGGCCGCGCTGCGCGAGCTGGTCGATCCGAGTCACATCCTGTTTGGCAGCGACTATCCGTTCGCGCCCGCGCGCGCCGTCGGAATGCAGGTGAAAGCGCTTGAAAATATTCGGGTTTTTGCTCCCGAAGTCCTGGCGGACATCAACCGCAACCATGCCGTGGCGCTGTTCCCCCGGTTGGCCGCCCTGCCGGCCTCGCCGCCGGACGGGCTCGGCGTCAAGCTGCGCCGGGCCTTCGTGAAACCCGTCGACGATCTCGCCGAGAGGATCCGCGACCGCTAGTCGTGAAGCTCGTCCCACGAGATCTCGCGCCACTCAAACCGTGCAATCGCACCTTCTTCCGGCTTGCACGCCACGGTCAGGCAATGGCGCGGCAAGGTCGTCAGGCCAAGCCGCCACGACGGATCAGGCCGGCCTTCAAAGCACACGGCGCAAGGATCGGTCGTGACCGAGAAGCTCCGCAGGTCCATGGCCAGGCCGTGGCCCACGGCCTTGGCGACGGCCTCCTTCAGCGTCCAGAGCTCGATGAAGCGCTGGTTTCCCTCCCGACCGGCAGCTTCGACGCGGCGGCGCTCTTCGGGCGTGAAGCACCGCTCTGCCACGCCGGCGACATCGACCGCCCTGCCCCGAAGTTCCGCGTCGACGCCGATCGGACCGGCGAGGGTCAGGCCGCAGGCGGCCAGGCCCGGCGTGTGGGTGATGTTGAAGTGCGGGACGACGGCGCCCTCCCCCGCCGCCAATACCGGCTTGCCGTTCGGACCCGTGTCGAACGACCAGTCCGCGCGTCCGGTGATCTGGCGCAAGGCGAAGCGGAGCAGCCCATGGGCGGCGACGAAGGCGTTTCGGTCCCTTTGGAAGCGAAAGCGCGACGCGCGGTCCTGTTCCTGAGGTGAAAGTTGGGTTTCGACTCGCGCGCACGCCGCGGAAGCCGCCTCCGGCGCCTGCAGATACAGCAGAACGATAGCATCCGTCGACAACGCGGAAAAGTTGTGCATACCCATGGCGGGCAGTGTACCCTCATGGCGGGGCTTCGCCCAATGATCCAACTGGGGCGTGTGGCGCTCAAATCGGCGCCGCTCAGGCGCGGCATCCGGCGCACGACAGGCGACCCACGACAGGCGACCGAGGGACTGATGTCTTATCAGACCACGATGGACCAGCGCGGCAGGGCCGCTCCGGCGGGAGACGCGCGGTCCGAACCGCAGTCCGGCGATTGGTCCATCGACCTGCGTCGCGGCCTGCTGGTCCTGGTGAAGATCTTCAAATACCGGCTGTTTCCCTTCGGCCGCTTCTTCGCGCCCTGGAGCACGCTGAGTTTCGCCGTCCGGTTTCGAAAGGCGCTTGAGGAACTGGGCCTAACCTACTTGAAACTTGGGCAGTTTCTGGCGCTGCGTTTCGACATTCTTCCGGCGGAGGTCTGCCTGGAGCTGAACAACCTGTTCGAAAGCGTCGGGCCGATGCCGTCGGGCGTGGCTCAGGGGATCATCGAGCGCGAACTGGGTGGGCCGGTCGAGGTCCTGTTTCCGACCTTCAGCGCCGAACCGATCGCGGCGGCGTCCATCGGCCAGGTCCACGACGCGCGTCTGCCCGACGGGCGACGGGTGGCCGTGAAGGTCCAGCGGGCCGGCATCATGCGGATCTTCCGGGCCGACATCCGCAACCTGCGCAAGCTGACCGCCTTCGCCCAGTCGCTCGGCGTGTTCGGGCGGCTGTCGGCCACCGGCATGGTCGACCAGTTCGAGGCGTGGACGCTGCGCGAGATGGATTTCCGCACCGAGGGCGCGACGGCCGAACGCGTGGCCCGCAAGGCCGGTCCGGCCGTGGTCATCCCCGCCATCCATTGGGAGTTGTCCACCGCCCGCGTCCTGACCATGGACTTCGTGACCGGCATCAGCGCCACGCACATCCGCGAGCTTGTCCAGACCTACACGCCCGAGGAACTGGCCGAGAAGCTGCCCGGCTTCGACCTGCCGACGGCGCTGCACAACTTCACCGAGGCGTCGCTCTCGCAACTGTTCGTCGACGGCTTCTTCCATGGCGACCCGCACCCCGGAAACATCCTGTTCCTGCCGGAGAACCGCGTGGTGTTCCTGGATTTCGGCATCTTCGGCGAACTGACCGACGCGCGTCGCGCAATCATCACCGCCCAGATCGAGAGCCTGGCGATCGGCAATATCGGGGCTAGCATGCGTGCCTACGGCCAGCAGGTCACCGAGACCGAGCTGACCGACATGGACCGCTTTCGCGACGACTGCCGCGAGGTGCTGACCCGCTGGTATGCCGCCCTGCTCAATCCCTCCGGCCCGATCGAGGACCGGCACCTGGCGCGCTACACCGGCGAAATGATCGACGTTTCCCGGCGAAACGGCCTGATCTACGACCTGAACTACCTGCTGTTCTGGCGGGCCATCAACAATCTGAACGCCACGCTCTGGCACATCGACCCGGAGTTCGACCTGCTGGCCCAACTGCGGGCGTTCTTCGAGAAGACCCGACCGGACGCCTTCGAGCGGGTCCGGTCGATGGTCAAGGACCCGGTCTGGCAGGAGTCGCTGCGCTATCTGGGCGGATCGCTGGTCCACGGCCTGAACGCCAAGGGGGAAGCGCCGACCATCCGGGCGACGACGGCCCGGTCGGACCGGGACGAACGCCGCGGCGGGCGCGCCTCAGGTTGGGCCATGCTGGGGATCGCCGGAGTGTCGGCGGCGGTGTTGGGCAAGGCGACCGCCCTGCCCTTGTCGCTGACCCTGGCCCTGGTCGCGACCTTCGCCGTCACGGCGCTCTTCACTTCATGGCGGCTGCGATGAACAAGCTGACCAAGCTGGCGCCCGCCGACGTCGCGCGCCAGCTGGCCGCCCTGCTCACTCGGCTGGGGCCCACCTTCGTCAAGATCGGGCAATATCTGGCGCTGCGGCCCGACATCCTCCCGCAGGCCTATTGCGACGAGCTTCTCACCCTGGTGGATCGAAGCGAACCGTTCCCGTGGGGCGAAGCCGAGCGGATCGTGGAGATGGAGCTGGGCGCGCCCGTCTCGGAACTGTTCGACAGCATCGAACGTCGGCCGATCGGGGCCGGTTCGCTGGCTCAGGTGCACCGCGCCCGCCTGCATGACGGCGCCGTCGTCGCGGTCAAGATCCTGCGGCCGGGCATCGAGCGGCGCGTGGCCCGCGACATCCGGCGCATGCGGCTGGTCGGGCAACTGGTCAAACGGCTCGGCGTAAGCTTGCCGATCTCGGTGCGCGAACTGGCCGACGAGTTGGCTGAATGGCTGCGTCAAGAGATCGACTTCGAGCGGGAGCTCGACAACGCCCGCAGGCTGCAGCCCCTGGCCGCCGGCAGCACCCTGCAAAGGATCCCGCGCACCTACCTGCATCTGAGTTCGAGCCGGGTGATCACCTACGAGTATCTCGAGGGGATCCGGGTCAACCGCGTCCTGGCCGAACTGCGCGGCGTCGCGCCCGAGCGCGCCGGCGGCCCGCTGCTCACCGCGGACGAGCGGCGGGACTTCGCCGAAAGGCTGGTCACCGCCACCCTCATCCAGATTTTCCGCTATCGGTTTTTCCACGCCGACCTGCACCCGGGCAACCTGCTGGTTCTGCCGGATCGGCGTGTCGGCTTCGTGGATTTCGGGCTTTGCGACAAGCTGGACGAGACCGTGCGGGCCAACCAGCTGAGCTATGTCTCCGCCATCTACGCCGGCAACCAGCCGCGCATCTTCAAGGCGCTGACCGAGGTCCTCGTGGCCAGGCCGGAGAGCGACGTGGAAGGGCTGCGTCGCGACTTCGACGCCGAGATGCGGGCCGGAAGCCAGGAGCACGGCGGCGCCTCCAGCACCGCCAACGCCCTGATCGGCGTGCTGCGCGTGGCGCGCCGCAACGGCTACCAGATCCCCAGCGACGTGCTGTCGCTCTACCGGGCTCTGGTCACTGTGGAGACCCTGGCCAGCGAGCTTGGCCTCCCCAATGGACTGCGCGACGTGGGCGGCCGGTTCTTCGCCGAGCTGCGGCGCGACGAGAAGTTCGACCAGCTGTTCGATCGCGACCGGCTGCAGCAGGTGCTGCTGAACACCCTGACCCTGACCCAGGACGGGCCGGCGCAACTGGCCCAGATTCTGGCCGACGCCGCCGACGGCAGCGTGCGCCTGCGCGTGGAATCCACGGACGCCGCCCGGGTCGTCCGAGCCCAAAACCGCCGGGCGCGGCTTTGGACGGCGGCCATTCTGGCGGTCAGCGTCGCCGTGCTGCTGACCATCCCCAACCTGCCCGTGGTGTTCGGCGTGCCGCTGGAATGGCCGCTGGGCGCTGGGCTGGGCGGGCTCTACCTCGCCTGCGCCGTCCTCTGGCGTCGACTCTAGACCGGGAGCGCAACGTGGAGTTCGTGTTCAACGCTATAGGGCGGATCAAGCGGCGCGAACCCAGCGAAGCTCAGCGGAACGTCGACGCCGAGGTGCACCAGCTGGTCGAGCTGCTGCGCGAGGCCGCCAGCGGCGGGGTCGCCGAGGGCCTGGGCGCGGCGCTGAAGAACCTGGCCGACCATGGACCGGACATCGAGCGCGGCGTCGTCGCCTGGATCGAGCTGATGGAGGTTCTGGTCCAGGCTGCCGAGCAGCGCTACCCCAACGGCAACGGCTCGCGGAAGAAGGGCCAGGTCCGGGCGGCGGTGCACGCGATCTACAACGACTCCAATCTCCAACTGCCGGGCGTTCCTCGCGATCTGAGCCCGCTGGTCATCAACATCACCATCGACTGGGTGATCGACGCGCTGGTCTGCAGCGTCGACACCTACGGACTGTGGGATTCCAGTCGGCCGGACCACTGGTCGCTCAACGGCGCCTTGCGCGCCGCCGGCGCCGTGGTGCTCGACGCGCTGCAGCCCTTCTTCCGCCTGTTCAACTGGATCTACGCCAAGCTGCACTATGTCGAGCCGTTGACGCCCGAGGTGAAGGCCGCGGTGCAGCGGGTCAGGGACGCGGGCCTGATCCACGACAAGCGCACGCTGATCAAGCCGGCCACCGACGTGCTCGTGTTCATCGGCCAGCACGGCGAACAGATGACCGCCGGGGTGCAGGCTTTCTTCGAGGTGGTGGCGATGACCGAGCGGCTGCGATCCGCCAGCGGTCCCGACAAGAAGGCCTACGCCAGCCAGGTGGTCAAAGCGGCGCTGAAGGAGCTGGGCTTCCCGATCGACAACATACTGCTGGGCGCGATTGCCGACGTCGTGATCAGCGCCGGCATCGAGTCCGCCCTGAACCTCTTCAAGAAGCGCGCGCCCAAGACCTTCCAGTCTCGCTCGGCGCTTCCTGTCGGAGCGCTGCACCGGTCCTACGTCAAGGCCTAGATCGGTTCGATCGGCGCCCGGAAAATATGCAACTTTTCAGGTCATAAGCTATCACGTCAATTTGTAGTTGAGGTCGGCCGGGGCGAGGTTAGGCTTTTGGTCAGGGCTGAACGTCATGCGGCGTACGGGTGCATGCGGCGTACAGGTGTTTGTCGAAATCCGAGGACGGACATGAACTCGCTGACTGTGTACGTGAAGATCAAGTCGGGCCACGTCGACTCCCTGCGGGGAATCCTCGAAGACATCAACGCCCACCAGCACGACAACAAGTATCTGCAGCTGAAGAACGACAAGCTGACCCATTGTTCGCGCTGGGTGATTGTCGAGGACGAGGTGGGGCCCGGCGCGAGACTTCTGCTCGCCGTCGAATTCGACGGCGACCTGAACGACTACCTGGAACACCAGATGGCGATCACTCCGGGTCTAGATAAGATCTGGGACCATTGCGAGGGCTATCCGGGCCGCGACGGCTTCATCGACTACATCCGCAAGACCGCCTTCCCCACCCAAGCCTTTTACATCGCCTTCCGCGACGAGACCGTGGCGTCGATCAAGAGCAAGATCGCGGTCCGCGAGCAGCTCGAGAACCTGCTGGACGCCGGCGGGCCGACCCTTCGCTCGGTGATGACCATACTGTCGCGCCTGCCGCGCGTTCCCGGCTTCCGGGCCAACCTTTCGGCGTTCATCGCGCGGACGCGGGCCGATTTCCACAACGCCTGGATGTCGCTGGCCCTGGCCATCGTCAAGCCGATCAGCCAGATCGGCCAGACCAAGAACTATTCGAAGGTGACCTCGTTCGAGGACAATCCGCTGACGCCGCGGGCCCAGGCCCTGACCGCCATCGACGGCCAGATGGTGACGATCACCACCATCAAGCCCTGGCTCTACTGGCGCGTGCGCCTGGCGTTCTGGGTCAACGAATTCCTCGGCAAGTACGGCTGGGCGCCCGGCCAGTTCGCCGACGTGGGCACGCTGCACTCGTTCCGCTGGGTGCTGATCGACAACGACAAGCGCCTGATCTTCCTCAGCGTGTTCGACGGCTCGTGGCAGAACTACATGGGCGACTTCATCGACAAGATCATCTGGGCCCTGGACGGGGTCTACAACAACACCTTCGGCTATCCGAAGGGCGGCATGGCCGACGTGCTGCCGTTCCAGCGGTGGATCCTGAACCACCAGTACGAGCCGCAACTGCTGTTCAAATCCTATCCCAACGAGACGGTGCTCAACCTGATCCGCGACCGCACCAGCAATGCCAACCTCGCTGAGACGCTGCAGGCCGGCTTGGCGCTCGAGAGCGCCAAGGTCCGCGAGACGCTGACGGCGCTCTGAGCCCCGAACCCCACAAGGAGCGCAGTACGATGCAAACCATGGAAGTCGACCGCTCCGACGTTCAGGGGCCGCTGGTCAGCGCCTACAGCCACCTGAAGCGCTCGGCCTATCTGTTCCTGCAATTCCACGACGCCGTCGGCGCGCGGCAATGGCTGGCGCAGTTGCTGCCGTCCGTCAGCTCGGGCGAGCTCTGGCCGACGGGTCCCGACGGCAAGAAGGTCAAGCCGCCCCAGTCGATCAACATCGCCTTCACCTATCCCGGCTTCCAGGCCCTGAAGCTGCCGCACAAGACGCTTGAGAGCTTCCTGCCGCCCTACACCCTGGGCGCCGCCGCGCGGGCCGACGTGTCCGGCGACGTGGGCGAAAGCGCGCCCGAGCTTTGGGAGTTCGGCGGCCCCAACACCGCGCCGGTCCACGCCATGCTGATGGTCCAGAGCCGTGGTCCGAAGCACCTGAGGGACTTCGAGAAGGTCCTCGACGAGCTGATCACCGCCAGCGATGGGGCGGTCTCGATCATCGCCACCGAATACGGCTATCGGCGCGAGGAGGCCAAGGAGCACTTCGGCTTCCACGACGGCTTGTCCCAGCCCAACATCGTCGGGGTGGGCATTCAAAAGGCCGACGGCCAGATCGCCGCCGAAACCGGCGAGTTCATCCTGGGCTATCTCAACGCCTATGGGCTCTACCCGACCAGCCCGATCGTGCCGGTCTCGGAGGACCGCCATCACATCCTGCCCCGGTTTCCCGAAGGCGCCCTCCCCGACTGCCGGGATTTCGGCAAGCACGGCACCTATGTGGTCTACCGAAAGCTGGAACAGGACGTCGCCAAGTTCTGGCAATCGATCCAGCAAGCGGCCGACGGCGACCAGGCCGAGATGCTGAAGGTCAGTTCGAAATACCTGGGCCGCTGGCCCAGCGGGACGCCGATCACGCTCTCGCCTGACAACGATCCGGTCCGGTATTCCGACGAGAACGATTTTCGCTTCATGCCGCTGGACCCCGATGGCACCCGCTGCCCGGTCGGCTCGCACATCCGGCGCGCCAATCCCCGCGACTCCCGTGTCAACGACACGCCGGAGTCGTCGATGAACACCTCCAGCCGGCACCGCGTGCTGCGTCGCGCCATGCTGTACGGCGATCCGCTGATCACCGCGGAGGAAACCGAATGGCCGCGGGCCCCGGTCGATCTCCAGGACGACGGCGTGAAGCGCGGCCTGCAGTTCGTGGTCCTGAACGCCGACATCCAGCGCCAGTACGAGTTCGTGCAGCAGACCTGGTTCAACATCCCGACCTTCAACGCCGAGTTCTCGACCAAGGACCCGTTCGTCGGCGACAACAACGGGACGGGCTACATGACCCTGCAGGCCGAACCGTACCGCAAGCGCATCCCGCACATGCCGCGGTTCGTGCGCACCCGCGCCGCCGCCTATCTGTTCATGCCCAGCCTGACAGCCTTGCGGTTCATGACCGAGTTCTGACCCTGGCCCCGTTGCGTACGCCCGTCCGCCAGGGCGCCGCCCTTTGGCGATACGCTCGGGAGACGCCGGTAGCGGCGCGGCTGCTCTGCCTGCCGCACGCCGGCGGCGGCGCATTCCTGCAACGGCAATGGCCGGCCCTGCTCCCTCCGTCGATCGAGCTGGTCAGCGTCGAACTCCCCGGTCGCGGCACGCGTATGCGCGAGCCGCCGGCGACGGACGTGCGCGGCATGGTCGCCGGCCTGGAGGCGGATCTCGCCATGCTGGACGATCGGCCGCTGGCGATTTTCGGCCACAGCATGGGCGCGGTCCTGGCCTTCGAACTGGCGCTGCGCCGGCAGCGCGCCGGTCAGGCTCCGTTGGCCGTGTTCCTGGCCGGCTGCGCGGCCCCTGCCCGCCTCGCCGGCCGGCCGAAGACCCATCAGCTCGACGACGCCGCATTCTTGGCGCGGCTGAAGCGGCTGGGCGCGATCCCGACCGAGGTGCTGGCCGATCCCGACCTGAGGGCCATGGTGCTGGGCGTGCTGCGCGCCGACATCACGATGCTGGAAACCTATGCCGGCGCCGACGGCGCGGCCCTGGACTGTCCGATCTGGGTGCTGGGCGGGCGCGAGGACGACGCGGCGACGGCGGCCGACCTGCTGCCGTGGCGCGATCATGCGAACGCCGGCTTCGAACACGCCGAGTTTCCCGGAGGCCATTTCTTCGTGAGCAGTGAGGCGAAGGCGCTGGTCGAGTTCCTGGGAACGCGACTGCTGTCTCTCGTGAGATAGGCGGGCTGGACGCGGCAGGCCAAGGACCGCCGCGCCCGTCCGTCGTCTGGTGACTAGTCGTCGTCCTTGTCGTCGTGGCGATCGCTGGCGTCGCCCTGGCGATAGGTCTTCGAATAGCGGTCGGCCGCCCGCGCCGGGATGTCGCTGAAACGGTCCAGCGCGCTGGCGAACCCGTCGGCGACGTCTTCCGGAAGCCGGGTGGCCAGCGAGGTGACGCTGCGACGGCCGCCGCGCGAACGGCTTTCGTTGCGATCGATCACTTCCTCGCTGAAGGCCGAGATCGAATCCGCGAACAGGCGGACGAACTCGAAGGAGGCGAGCGTCATGCCGCGCGCCACCCGGACCGCCGTATCGCCCTTCGACCGCCGCGCATCGTTCAGGGAGTCGGCGACATGCCGGCCTCTGCGTTCCACATCGTCGTCGCTGTCGGTCTTCTTCAACCGGTCGCGCTCCGCTTCGAGCCGCTTTACGCGGGCCCGCAGCTTGGTGACTTCGTCGTCGACCGTCTCGGTTTGCTCAGCCATTTTCAACATCCCTTGGTTGCTGTTGAACTTGAAAACTATCTTAGCTTGTTACGCCCCTGGGTTCAGAACTTTTCGTACCCGCCGTGACCCAACCGACGTCTTGCTCATCCAGCGTCAGCCTCGGCGGCGGCAGGAACCCGCGCCGCGCGAAGTGCTGCAACGATAGATGGAATTGCTCGTAGTCCTGCGGCGGGCAGGCGATGTCCGTACCCACCAGCGCCTGCTGGAGCCGCGTCGTGTCGAAGCGCGGCAGGACGACCTGGTCGAACTTGCCTTCGCTGAAGAACGGTCCCAGGGCGAAGCCGCCCGGCACGGCGTCGACGCGCCGCTTCCAGTCGCCGAAATCGACCGCTTCGAGCGGATAACCGGCGCGCGCCGTCCACGCGATGACCCGGCGCCAGTCGACGCCCACCGGATCCACCAGGTGAAACACCCCGCCGTCGGCCGGCCGTTCGAGGGCGACGTGCACGATCGCCCGCGACACATAGTCGATGGGCGCGCCCGAGATCGAAAAGTCGAGCGAGGGCGCTCGGCCCAGGCCGATGCAGCCCCGCAGCATTTGGCTCAGATAGTCGGCGATGTTGAACGCCCCCGTCCGGCTGTCCGGGCGCGTATTCGGGCGGTAGACGCCGACCGGCACGCCGCGCGCCGCGGCCAGGTGGGTCACCTTCTCCGCTACCCATTTGCTCTGGGCGTAGCCGACCGCCAGGCCGCCGCTGTTCTCCAGCGGTTCGGTTTCCAGCACCGCGCCGCCGTCACGGCCGGCGGACGAGAACACGCCGACGGTGGAGATCAGGTGGAACGGCTTGAGCCGATCGGCCGTGGCCAGGCGCAGCAGCTCCAGCGTGCCGTCCACATTGGCCGCCCGCAGCGCCGCATAGGGATAGGTCCACTTCACCAGGGCACCGCAATGGACGATAGCGTCGACCTCGCTGGCCAACTGCTCGAATGTCCGGTCGTCGAGCCCCAGCTGCGGACTGGCCAGGTCGCCGACGACGACGGCGGTTCTTGGGTCGCGGGCCGGAAGATCGTAGGCGGCCAGCGCTTCGTCCACGCGGGTTTCCGCCTCGGCCGGGCTGGCGGCCCGAACAAGGCACACCACGCGCTCGACTCCGGCCTCGACCAGGGCCGCCAGCAGATAGGCGCCGATGAACCCCGTGGCGCCGGTCAGCAGGACCGTCGACACCCGCTTGGCGGCGGGGCGGACCCGTTGCGGATCGATGTCCGCGGGCAGCACGGCTTCCGCCAGCATGTCCGAGACAGTCATGATCCCGGTCGCGGGCGCGGCGACGGCCTCGCGACGCGCGCGCAGCATCTGCATCAGCAGCGCCCGCTTGGCCGGCGAGATCTCCGCGAGGCGCACGCCCGGACCGTTCATAGCGAGGCCTCCGCCACTCGGGTCTCGGCTTCGTCGTCGGTGAGGCCTTCCAGCGCGTCCAGCATCTCGGTCAGCAGGTCTTCCGACGGGCTGACCTCGGCCAGCAGGCGCGTCGTGACGTCCCGCAGCGTGCTGCCGTCGAACAGCGCCGCCACCGGCAGGCGTACGCCCAGGCTGCGCTCGACATGGGCGTTGAGTTCGGCGGCGATCAGGGAGTCGATCTGCGGCGCCAGTTCGGCGTCGATATCGATCTCGTCTTCCGAAACGCGAAGGCAGGCGGCGAGCTCGGTTTTCAGGAAGTCGCGCAGATGCGCCTCGGGATCCGGCGCCAGCAACAGTTCGGCCAGGGCGTTGGCCGAGGTCTCGGGCGCGAGCACGGTTTCGCCCGTCGCGGGGGCGTCGAGCTGCACGCGCTGCAGGCGTGCCCGCTGGACGGCGGCGACCACCCTGCCCTCGTCGTCGAAGATCGTCAGGTCGCCGACCAGGGCGTCAGGCTCCGGCTCGCCCTCGGCCCGCACGGCGTGAACCCACAGACGGCCGCGCGGCCCGGCACCGAAGTGGTCGATCCGCTCGAGGCTGGAAAACACGAAGTCGCGCGGCGCGTCCGGCGGCAGCAGCGCGCCCAGCACCTGGAAGGCCGCGTCCATCGCACCGAGATCCAGCACCACCCGGGGATCGTGCTCGCCGTCGCGCGGCAGGCGGATCTCGCCCAGCGCCTCGCCCTCGCCGCGCCACACGGCCTCCAGCCAGCGGCAGGCCGGGCCCAAGGTGACGCCGTGCTGCTCCATCGCCGCGTAGAAGGTCGCCGGCGCCACGGCGTTCGCGCAGCGGGTCCGCACGGCGTCGAGGCGCACTCTGGCCGGAGAGGCGATGGCTTCGTCTTCGGGCATCACCAGCTCGCCTAGGCCATGGATGACCCACGGCGTGTCGGCGGTCTTGACGGGCGTGTGTGCGAACACTTGGAAGCGTCGCCCTTCGGGTGATCGCTCAAGAACCAGTTGGACGCGCTTGGACTCGGCTTCGCGCAGGATCATGGCGCGGGGCAGCGTCACGTTCTTCACCGCCGCCGGGGCCGCGCCATAGGCCTCGCGGGCGCCGGCGAAGGCCAGTTCCAGATAGGTGGCGAAGTTGACCCACGGCATGCCGAAAATGCGGTGATCGCCGACCATCGGCAGGCGGGCCAGATTGAATTGGGTCTCGAACTGGGCGTGGTCCAGCGGCGACGACAGCCGGCCGCCCAGGAACGGATGGTCCAGGGGCGCTGGTCCGGCGACGGGGGGCGCCGGCCCGGTGTTGGCCGCCGGTGTCGGGGCCATCCAGTAGGGTTTGCGCTGGAAGGGATAGGTCGGCAGGTGGAGATGGTCGTGGGGCTGGTGGCGATGGACGGCGGTCCAGTCGATCGGCGCGCCGGCGACATAGAGGGCGGCCAGGGTCTCGCGCAGGGTGTCCAGGTCGCCGCGCTTGCGACGCAGGGACGGCAGCCAGCGGGGACCCTCATCTTCGGCCGGCTTGGCCATGGCGGTCAGGATCGGGTGCGGGCCGATCTCGACGACCACGGTGCAGTCCTGGGCTTTCAGGGTCTGCAAGGCGTCTTGGAAGCGCACCGGGTTGCGCAGGTGGGCGGTCCAGTAGTCGGCGTCCAGCGGGCCGTCGGCCAGCGCGCCGTCCAGGTCGCGGATCAGCCGGACCTGCGGGCGCTGGTAGTCGACGGTGCGGGCCAGGTCGGCGAACGGCTCCAGGATCGGGGCCATCAGCGGCGAGTGGAAGGCGTGGGAGACGGTCAGCGGTCGGCTGGCCACGCCCTGGCGCTCCAGGTCGGCGCGCAGGGCGTCCAGGGCCGTCGCCTCGCCGGAGACCACCAGGTCGCCGGGACCGTTGACGGCGGCCAGCGACAGGCGATCGCCATAGGCGGAAAGGTCGAGATCCGCCTCGCTCGCCCAGACCGCGGCCATGGCTCCGCCCGGCGGCAAGGCCTGCATCAGCTGGGCGCGGCGAGCCACCAG
>NZ_JBFTOB010000043.1:0-9812 GCF_056397765.1 Caulobacter sp. 05L422
ACCGTCGGCTTCAACACCGTCGGCTTCAACGACGACACCCGCGCCTTCCTGTCGATCCCGGCCCGCCACGACGTGGCCCGCCGCGTCGACAGCGCCTTCCTGGCCCGCATGGTCGCCGAGCACCGCATGGACGAGGTCGAGGCCGCCGAACTGATCGTCGACCTGACCTACAACCTGCCTAAGAAGGCCTACAAACTCGACCAGCGACCACAATGGGCTAAGCCGGTCGTTCCCGCCAAACACGCCGCCGAATAGATTTTCCGGAGCTCCCAGATGTTCACCAAGACCTACCACGCCACTCACCCGGACATGATGTACGCGGTCAGCAACGACGACCTGCGCGATCGCTACCTGATGGACGGCCTGTTCGCCGCCGACGACATCGTGCTGCACTACAACCACGCCGAACGCTTCGTGGTCGGCGGCGCGGCTCCCGTCTCGAAGGGCGTGAAGCTGCCCGACCAGACCGAGCCCGCCTCGGCCGCCGGCCACCCGTTCCTGGAACGCCGCGAGCTGGGCGCCATCAATGTCGGCGGCGGCAAGGGCAAGGTGATCGTGGACGGCGTCGTCTACGACATCGAGCCGCGTGACGGCATCTACGTGACCATGGGCTCCAAGGACGTGGTGTTCGAAAGCGTCGACGCCGCCAACCCGGCCCGCTTCTACCTGACCAGCCTGCCGGCTCACGCCGCCTTCGAGACCAAGAAGCTGGAATTCGCCAACGCCGTCCCGCTGGAGCGCGGCGCGCTGGAGACCTCCAACGAGCGCACCATCTACCAGTACATCGTGCCGACCACCTGCAAGTCGGCCCAGCTGCTGCTGGGCATGACCGTGCTGAAGCCGGGCAGCGTCTGGAACACCATGCCGCCCCACCTGCACGACCGTCGTTCGGAAGCCTATTTCTACTTCGGTCTGGGCGATAACGACCGGGTCTTCCACTACATGGGCGAGCCGGACGAGATGCGTCACATCGTGATCGCCAACGAGGAAGCCGTGATGAGCCCGCCGTGGTCGATCCACATGGGTTCGGGCACCTCGAACTACACCTTCATCTGGGCGATGGGCGGGGAGAACCTCGACTACACCGACATGAACGTGCTGGACATCTGCCAGCTGAAGTAGGAGCGACAGCTCCTTCACGAACCCTTCGGCTGTCATCCCGGACGGCCCGAAGGGACGATCCGGGACCGACATGGAGCGTAGCGCTTCGGATCGGTCCCGGATCTTCGCGCTTCGCGCTACGTCCGGGGTGACAACGAGATTTTTGAGGAACGCACCATGGCCAATCCGTTCAGCCTCGAAGGCAAGGTCGCCCTCGTCACCGGCGCCAACACCGGTCTGGGTCAGGCCGTGGCCGTGGCGCTCGCCGAAGCGGGCGCGGACATCGCCGCCGCCGGCCGCAGCGCCCCGACCGAGACGCAAGCCGCCGTCGAGGCGACCGGCCGCAAGTTCCTGTCGATCAAGGCCGACTTCGGCTCGATCGAGCCCGTCCAGCGCGTGGTCGACGAGACCGTCGCCGCGTTCGGCAAGGTCGATATCCTGGTCAACAACGCCGGCATCATCCGCCGCGCCGACAGCATCGAGTTCTCCGAGGCCGACTGGGACGCGGTGATGGACACCAACCTGAAGGTCGTCTTCTTCCTGACCCAGGCCTTCGCCAAGCAGGTGCTCAAGCAAGGCGGCGACACCGCCAGCATCGGCAAGATCATCAACATCGCCAGCCTGCTGTCCTTCCAGGGCGGCATCCGCGTGCCGTCCTACACGGCCAGCAAGAGCGGCTTGGCGGGCCTAACCAAGATCCTGGCCAACGAGTGGGCGTCCAAGGGCATCAACGTCAACGCCATCGCGCCCGGCTATTTCGACACCAACAACACCGAGGCCCTGCGCAACGACGCCGACCGCAACGCCTCGATCCTGGCCCGCATTCCGGCCGGCCGCTGGGGCCAGCCGGGCGACCTGGGCGGGGCCGCCGTGTTCCTGGCCTCGCAGGCCGCCGACTACGTCCAGGGCATTACCTTGCCCGTCGACGGTGGCTGGCTGGCGCGCTAGAGGCAGAAATCTGCGCAAAAGCGAATTTGGTACCGCAACCAATGCGCCGGCCGCCTTTTCGCGGCCGGCAAAGCGCGGTAGAGGCGCCGCTGCGTCATCAAGGGCACAACGTCCGGCTGGCGTTTCGTACGTTTCTTCCCTGATGAACCGGCGCGGCTTCGCGGCGGTCGCGGAGCTTCGCGCATGCGTAATCCCCTGTCGCTCGATGGTGATCGACCCACCAGCCGTCACGTCCGACAGAACGCCAACCTGCTCAGCGACCTGCTGAACGAGGCCATCGCCTATCTGGACGGCGAGGACGCCGCCAAGCTGGTGGCCACGGCGCGCAAGGCCGCCTCGCAGGAGACCGCCGACGGCGAGGCCGTGCGCCTGGACCGCCTGTTCGCCGATCTCTCCAGCGACCAGGCCATCTTCCTGGCCCGCGCCCTGGCCAGCCACTCGATGCTGGCCAATATCGGCGAGGACGTCGCCGGCCGCCGCCGCCATGCCGAGGGCGACGCCCAGCCGGGCGACGAACGTCCCCGCACCCTGGTCGACGCCGTCAAGGCGCTGGTCGCCGATGGCAAGTCGCCGGCCGAGCTGACGAAGACCCTGGCCGCCATGAACGTGGTGCCGGTGCTGACCGCCCACCCGACCGAGGTGCGCCGCCGCAGCATGGTCGACCGCGAGACCGAGATCTCGCGCCTGATGGCCCTGCGTCGCCACCACCTGCCGCCGTCCATGGACGCCGAGATCCGCGAGCGCCTGTTCCGCGAGATCGCCCTGATGTGGCGCACCCGGCTGTACCGTCCCGAGCGGATCACCGTGAAGGACGAGATCCGCAACGCCCTGTCGATCGTCCGCACCTCGATCCTGCCGGCGATCATCGACCTCTACGCCGACTGGTCGCAGGCGATCGGCGAGCATGGCCAGATGGCCCCGCTGCTGAAGATGGGTTCGTGGCTGGGCGGCGACCGCGACGGCCACCCCGGCGTCAACGGCGACACCCTGAAGCTGGCCCTGGCCTCGCAGTCGCGGGTGATCCTCGACTGGTACGCCAGCGAGGTGCGCAAGCTTTGGTCGAACCTGGCGGTGTCCACGGCCTACGTGCCGGTGTCCGAAGAGCTCCTGGCCCTGGCCGCCCAGACCAACGATCCGTCCGTTCACCGTCTGGACGAGCCGTATCGCCTGGCGCTGGAGCTGATCTTCGACCGGCTCTCGGCGGTGTCCCAAAAGCTGACGAACCAATGGGTGGCCTTCGCCACCGCCCGGACGGACGTCGAACCATACGGCCATCCCGAGGCCTTCGTGGCCGATCTGAAGATCATCATCGACAGCCTGGAGCGGAACGGCGGCGAGCGCCTGGTCGGCTCGGCCCTGCGCACCCTGGTCGAGGTGGCCCAGGCCTGCGGCTTCCACCTGATGAGCCTGGACCTGCGCCAGAACGCCGACGTCCACGAGCGGACGCTGCACGAACTGTTCCAGCGGGCCGGCACCGGCGTGAAGTACCTGGACCTCGACGAGGAGGCCCGCTCCAAGCTGTTGATCAGCGAGCTGTCGCACCAGCGACCCCTGGTCTCGCCGTTCACCGCCTATGGCGAGGAGACGGCCAAGGAGCTGGCCACCATGGAAGCCGCGGCCCAGGCCGTGCGCGACTACGGTCACGGCTGCATCGGGGCCTATGTGATCTCCAAGTCCGCGACCCTGTCGGACATCCTGGAACCGCTGGTCCTGCTCAAGCAGGTCGGCCTGGTCTGGGGCGGCGCGGCGCCGCGCGCCTCGGTGAAGATCAGCCCGCTGTTCGAGACCATCGAGGACCTCGAGAATGGTCCCCGCGTGCTGCGCCAGTGGCTGGAGCTGCCGCTGTCCCGCACCATCCTGGGCGACCGGCCGGTGCAGGAGATCATGCTCGGCTATTCCGACAGCAACAAGGACGGCGGCTACGTGGCCAGCCGGCGCGGCGTGGCCCGCGGCGCCTCGGCCCTGGCCTTCGAGGCCGAGCGGATGGGCGTGGGGCTTCAACTGTTCCACGGCCGGGGCGGCAGCGTCGGGCGGGGCGGGGGACCGGCCGCCGAGGCCGTGCTGGCCCAACCGGCCGGCACCGTCCAGGGCCGCATCCGCATGACCGAGCAGGGCGAGATGATCGCCCGCCGGTTCGGCGACCAGCCCACCGCCCGCCGCAATCTCGACGGCCTGGCCGCCGCCGTGCTGATGGCCAGCGAGCGCGAGGTCGTCCGCCCCGATCCCAAGGTCGAGGCGGCCATGACCGCCTTGGCGGAAGCGTCGTTCCACGGCTTCCGGGCCCTGGTATACGACGACCCGGCGTTCGAGGACTTCTTCTGGTCGGCCACGCCGATCGGCGAGATCGTCGGCCTCAACATCGGCAGCCGTCCGGCCAGCCGCACCGCCAGCCGCAAGATCGAGGACCTGCGGGCCATCCCCTGGGTGTTCAGCTGGTCGCAGGCCCGCTTCATGCTGCCCGGCTGGTACGGCTTCGCCTCGGGCGTCGAGCGGGCAGGGCTGTCGACCGGGCAGTTGCAGGACCTGGCCGGGGGCTTCGACTTCTTCGGGGCCCTGCTGTCGAACATGGAGCTGGCCCTGGCCCAGAGCCACATGGGCATCGCGGCCCGGTACAAGGACCTGTCGCCGGACAAGGCCGACGCCCAGCGGATCTTCGACACGATCCATCGCGAGCACGACAAGGCCGCCGAGATCGCCCTGGCGATCCGCGGCGGCTCGGCCCTGCTGGACAACCAGCCGGAGCTGGCGGAGTCGGTGGCCCTGGCCGGGCTGTCGGTCGATCCGCTGAACCACCTGCAGCTGGAGCTGCTGGCCCGCCGTCGGGCAGGCGACCAGGACGAGAACGTGCGCCTGGCCATCCAGCTGACGGTGGCGGGCATCGCGGCGGGCCTGCGCAACACGGGGTGAGGGGAGGGGTTCGCGCCCCTTCCGGGTCTCTTTTTTCTCACCGCCGTCAAAACGGAAAACAACGTTTTGACGGCGCTTGCACAAGGCGTCGCTTCGGAGTAGATTCCTGAATGACACCGGTGGCAAAGTGGCCTGTCCACTATGACACCGGTATCACTGACGTTTTGGACTGGCCTACCCAGTCCTAGGCGTCCGCGGCTCTTTCTGAGTTCGCTCCTGCGCAAACTTTCGGGGCGTCGGGTCTTTGACCTGGCGCCCTTTATTTTGAGAGCCCAGTCGCCGGAAACGGTCGGCCGGGAAATGCGGCGCGGAACCCGACATCGTCGGATCACCGGGCAGGATGGAAACGAAGGACGACAACCAGGGCAATTGGACACGCGAATTGACGTCGGGGGAGCCTCTGGTGTGGCGTCCGCCCGCAACGCGGTCTAAACGGTCGCCCAGCGCCGAACGCGGCGAAATCTTCCACGCCGAGGCCCGCCGACAAGGCCGCACGCAAGATCGATCCTTTGAGGAGCAGTACTGATGGTGAAAGACCGCATGGCCGTGCTGACGGCGCTGATGGACCAGGGCGTCATCCCGGTTTTCTATCACCCGGACGTCGAGGTCTGTAAGAAGGTGATCCAGGCCTGCGCCGACGGCGGCGCGCCCTGCATCGAGTTCACCAACCGCGGCGACTTCGCCAGCCACGTCTTCTACGAAGTGACCCGTCACTTCGCCTCGGCCGATCCGCGCGTGATCATGGGCGTGGGCTCGATCGTCGACGCCCCGACCGCCGGCATCTACATCGCCAACGGCGCCAAGTTCGTGGTCGGCCCGATCCTCAACGCCGACGTCGCCAAGGTCTGCAACCGCCGCAAGATCCCGTATTCGCCGGGCTGCGGCTCGGCCTCGGAAATCTCGTACGCCGAAGAGCTGGGCTGCGAGATCGTCAAGGTGTTCCCGGGTTCGTCGGTCGGCGGCCCCGATTTCGTCAAGGCGGTGTTGGGCCCGATGCCCTGGACCCGCATCATGCCGACCGGCGGCGTCGATCCCGACGAAGCCTCGGTCAAGAAGTGGTTCGGCGCGGGCATCGTCGCCGCCGGCATGGGCTCCAAGCTCATCACGCAGGAACTGCTGGACGCGGGCGACTACGCCGGCATCACCGCCAAGGTCCGTGAGACCGTCGATCTGATCAAGAAGGTTCGTGGGAAAGCCTAGATGACTGACAACATCCTCAACATCCGCCCGGCTTCGGAAACGAAGTGGGACTGCGCTTCCTTCGGTGAAGTGATGCTGCGCTTCGACCCCGGTTTCGGCCGGGTTCGCAACGCTCGCCAGTTCAACGTCTGGGAAGGCGGTGGCGAATACAACGTCGCGCGCGCTTTCAAGAAGTGCTGGGGCAAGCGCTCGACCGCCGTCACCGCCCTGCCGGTGAACGACCTGGGCTGGCTGGTCGAGGATCTGATGATGCAGGGCGGTGTCGACACCTCCCACGTCATCTGGCGCGACTTCGACGGCCTGGGCCGCAACACCCGCGTCGGCCTGAACTTCACCGAAAAGGGCTTCGGCGTTCGCCCCGCTTTGGGCTGTAGTGACCGTGGTCACTCGGCCGCCTCGCAGATCCGCCCCGGCGAAGTGAACTGGGAAAAGCTGTTCGGCGAAGAAGGCGTGCGCTGGTTCCACACCGGCGGCATCTTCGCGGCCCTGGCGTCCAACACCGCCGAAGCCGTGATCGAAGCCGTGGAAGTGGCCCGCAAGTACGGCACCGTGATCTCCTACGACCTCAACTACCGCGCCAGCCTGTGGAAGTCGCAGGGCGGCAAGGAAGGGGCCCAGAAGGTCAACCGCCACATCGCCCAGTACGTCGACGTGATGATCGGCAACGAAGAAGACTTCACCGCCTGCCTGGGCTTTGAAGTCGAAGGCCTGGACGAGCACATCAGCTCGATCGACCCGGCCAACTTCAAGAAGATGATCCAGACGGCCGTGAAGGAGTTCCCGAACTTCAAGGTCGCCGCCACCACCCTGCGCAACGCCAAGACCGCCTCGGTCAACGACTGGTCGGCGATCCTGTACGCCGGCGGCGAGTTCTACGCCTCGATGATGCGCGAGAACCTCGAGATCTACGACCGCGTCGGCGGCGGCGACGGCTTCGCCTCGGGCCTGGCCTTCGGCTTCATGGAAGGCAAGGGCCCCCAGGCCGCCGTCGAGTACGGCGCGGCTCACGGCGCCCTGGCCATGACCACCCCGGGGGACACCTCGATGGTGCGCCAGGCGGAAGTCGAGGCCGTGATGAAGGGCAAGGGCGCGCGGGTCATCCGCTAGTCTTCGTCCAAGCCGTAGGCGCCATAGTCATCCCAGGCCGGCTCGTCCGGCCTGGCGAAGCCCCCGATCGAAAGGTCGGGGGCTTTTTGCTGCGCGAGTTCCCGGTTCCGCTTCAGCATGGCGAGTTTCTTGGCGAGGCTCCGCCGGATCGCCTTCATGCGGACCGGGGTGCGTCCATCCGTGAACCGGGGAACGTGATGCGTTGGCGGCGGAGCGGGTTTGACTCGGCGAGCGCGTGGTCTGGGCATGGTGCATCCTGGCGCGGATAGGCACACGGCTTGGCCGCCTCACGCGGAAAGCCGCTGAAGGGTCGGGGAGGGATGCGGAGCGCCGGGCTGGGCCCGGAAGCTTTGTAGTGAAATACCGTTTCGACACAGACCGACGCTCCGCGCGGCCGTTATCCGGGAGCGTCCGGCGGGTGGCGCTCTTAGCGCCTTACCGAACGAAGCCCCCGACGGGCGGGCCAAGCCAACGAAGCCTGGTCCCGGACCGCATGCGTATCCCCCGCACGCCTGTCGCGTCGCCGACCCCCGCGTCCGGCCGTTTCCGTGTTCCGCGCTCGGCGAGCATCTCACGGACGCGAGGTTTGATCCCCGAAGAGACCATCGGCGGCGTTACCCGCTCGACCGCACCCCAAGGCCGCGAAGGTCGCTGGCCGCGCGCCCTCCCCATCGCCTCGAGGTGGGTTGATTATGCGGCGGCGCGAGAGAGGGAGGATAAGCGGATTTTCGGCGTTGAATTCGTTTGAGGAATACGCCGGGAGCGATGGGGATAAGGGTTTTCGCGCGACGTTTGCGCGGCGCCCGCGGCGAAGGGCGCACCGCATGGAATTCGGCTCGTCGTTAAGTGGCCAAGAACGCGAGAATGCAAAACTGTGCCTGGTAGTCGCAGGGGGATGCACGCGTTGGGTTTCGCCACAGAAGAACAGATGCACCTTTGGCTGCGCGGTTGCTTGCAGAGCATCGAGGGTTTGAACGAAATTGTTCTCAATCCGGAAATATTGGAACCGATTTCCGACGATTCATCGCAAACTCGCACCATCCGAGATAGCTTTAGATACTGTAGGAGAGCTCTACATATAAACGAGGTGGTGACGGATAACGAGAACATCTCGTTGGCTGACGGCGAAATTCTCAGGCCGGACTTCGTTCTCTATGCCGTTGAAGATGAAGCCATGGTGATCGTGGAGCTCAAGAACCTGGTTTCGCCCAGCAGACAGGCGGGTACGGAGCTCAGTGCGTATGCCGGCGAGCTCCGCAGCCGTCTCCCCTTCTTGTCCGACGGGGACGTGGTCAATGTCCTGATCTCTTCGGTGTGGCCGACACTCCTGCGCCACTACGTGGCGCACGAGATCGTCTGGATCGGCCGCAAGATCATCTGCATGAAACCGGTGGAGTGCGAACAGGGACACAAGCTCGAGGTCGTGGATCCGGCGCTCTTTGCTGACGGGATCGACGTCAAGGTGTCCACCCATGAAATGGGAGGCCACCAGCTCTGCCTCTATGACGATGGTCTTTATGGAAGCGGCAGTCGGACGCGGCTGGATGCGCACACGCGGCAAATGCGCGCCACCCTGCAGATGATGGCCGCCCGCGGAAACGCCTTGCGCAGCCATGGCTTCGCGTTTCTCTGGAAGGACCATTCGGCGACCTCCCTCGCCCCCTACAGCATCACCATGGTGCAGGCGGCGCCTTTTCAGGGCGTGGCCAAGTTCCTTCCCGACCTGCCCCAAGGTGTTGCCCCGCGTCCGATCCAGAAGCGCTTGCTGAAGCTCGTCGATGACTACAACCCGGCCGGTCATAGCAAGGCCTTGTCGGAAGTGCTGCAGGTCGCCCGGCGGGCGCTAGGCCGCGTCTCGTCCCCAAGAGCGGAGGGATTCACGCTATGGCCGCAGCTCCGGGAAATGATGGACGCGCGCGTGGGCCCCGTTGCTCGCGCGGAGCTCATTGCTTTTGCAGGTTGGGGGCGATTTGGCGACAGCTTCGCGGATCACCTGATCAGATGCTTCAGCGATGGCGAACTGTCGCGAGCGCATGACGACCCAGAACTTGGCCTTGATGTCATAGCCGAACTGCTCACCGACGAGCGGCCGATCCCGCCGGGCTACTACGACGAGGGCGGGGCGGACGAGGAGGAGCCGCGATAGGCCTCCAGCAGGCCTCTCCTCGGTTCGACGCGGTTGCCCCTGGTTCTCCCTAGTTCACGACGTGACCGATCAAGGCACCCGCCCAGGCGGCGGCCGCCACCAGGACGACGCCGGGAGCCACCCTCAGGGCGAAGGCGCGACCGCCGCTGGTCGTGGCGACGACGATCTTGGTGATCGTGTTGGTGGTGAAGCCGGCCAGGATCGGGATGACGGCGTCCAGCGCCGACATCCGGCCGTTGGCGGTCAGCGAGGCGATCGAGATCGCCGGCGCGTGGGTGTCGACGAAGCCGGCGACGGCGGCCGCCAGGATCGCGCCGGACTCCCCGAACTCGGCGCGCAGGGCGGCCGAGGCCAGCAGCACCACCGACAGGGTCAGGGCGAAGATCAGGGCGCCGGCCAGGCT
>NZ_JBFTOB010000044.1:0-2500 GCF_056397765.1 Caulobacter sp. 05L422
AAGGATGCTTCTTGTAGAGCTCACGCTCCAAAGTCCAACCCTACCCACGATACACAAACTACCTCCTTCGCCGCGGGGTGGAGCAGCCCGGTAGCTCGTCAGGCTCATAACCTGAAGGTCACAGGTTCAAATCCTGTCCCCGCACCCAAGATCAAGAATGGCCTCCTTCGGGAGGCCATTTTCGTTTGGGCCTACCTCCGCGCAGGCGTGTCCGGTCTATCGCCAGGTCCTCGCAAGACCTCAAGGCCCTTCGGGAAGATCCCGGACGCGCCCTCGAACTGGTGCGTCGCGACTCCACTTCTCCGCAACACCGGGAATCGCATCGCCTGGGCCCTGTAAGGCCCTTGCGAAGGCGGCTCACGACGCCGTCTCACGGCGCCGGACGCCTGCATTCGGCGACTAGACGGCCGCCAAGGCCGGGAATCGCCCTCGTCTGCCGCCGGTGTCGCTGCTCCGCGGGCCAGATCCGCGCTCACGCCAGGACTCTGGATCGCATTTTGCCAGGTCGACGTCGTGAAACCGGCCCTCGCCCGCTCATGGCGAGGTCGAATTCAACGAGAATCGGGTCCAGCTCAAGGCGCTGCGATCCGAAGATCCATCGACAGCGGCGCCTTCCAGTAGAATCCCATGCACCGCAGACCTCCCGGATCGCGCCCATCGCGCGGCGAATCGTATCGATTCTCCCCGCTGAAGCGAGGCGGCGGCCATCGGACGCCTGCCTGGCGGTCGCGGCGGCTCGACGCCGACCTGGATCAAGGCGTGCACCCCGCGCCGCCCGAGCTTCCCCCTCGCGACGATGATCCCGTCTCGGCACGTGGGCCTTCGCGGAAATCGGCCGGCGATTCTCCAGCCGTCGACCGCCCCTTCCGGCGCCTGTCGCGTAAGATCGGCAGGTCGATCGGCTTCCGTCTTCCTGCAGGGCGCGCGCCGATCTCCCGCGCGCAGGCCGAATCGAGTGGCGGCATCGTTCAGCCGATGTCCGGATAAGCGGCGGGGAGGGGAGGCGCCCGATTCTCGGCGATACTCGCGCGCGCCTTGCTCGGCGCTTGGCGGCCAGGTCGTGCACGAGGCCGGCGACAGCGACCGAAGGGCGCGACG
Organism: Caulobacter sp. 05L422; assembly: GCF_056397765.1. Taxonomy (NCBI): domain Bacteria; kingdom Pseudomonadati; phylum Pseudomonadota; class Alphaproteobacteria; order Caulobacterales; family Caulobacteraceae; genus Caulobacter; species Caulobacter sp. 05L422. Next base: position 1,099 of record NZ_JBFTOB010000044.1, read on the forward strand.
CCGGCCCCGCCAAAGCCCAAGCCGCCAAAGCCCAAGCCGCCAAAGCCCAAGCCGCCAAAGCCCAAGCCGCCAAAGCCCAAGCCGCCAAAGCCCAAGCCGCCAAAGCCCAAGCCGCCAAAGCCCAAGCCGCCAAAGCCCAAGCCGCCAGATCGGGATTCAACCGGAGAGGGGTTGTCACCGCGTCGTCACACGCCTATATCCGCCCCTCGCTCGGAAACGCGATCGCGACCACGGAGCAGGAACCGCAAGGCTCTTGCTTTCTTCGGCCGGTTTCGTTAGTTTCCGCGCTCCAATCGACTCGGTAACGGATCCAGGCGGGCAGCCTCGGCGGCCCAAGGATCCCTTTTTGTCTCTTCGCTGCGGCTCTGGCCCTCCGAAAGGACGGAAGAATGAGGCGGTTGACTCTGGAGTGATGCCTCACTAGAAGCACCGCTCCTCACTGAAGCAAAGAGTTCGATAAGAATTCCAAGGTTCGGTGAAGTATTTGGCTTCGAAGGTTTGCTGAAATTCAGCGGAATTCGAGGTTGACACGGGGTTTGGCTTTTAATAGAAAGCGCGGCTCCGGAAGGTTTGGTAGAGAGTTCGCAAGAATTCACTTCAAGTCTTCTCAAGTTCTTCGAGGGTTTCTTTGGAATTCTTGCTTGACTTGATTGACGGCTTTCACTAGAAGGTCGCTTCGGTCTACTGGGTTTGCTTTGGGGCGGATTTGGTGGGTTGGTTCGGACGGTTTTGCAAAAAACGGTTTGACACGGAATTTTGATTTGGAAAGAGAAACGCAGGCGGCGGCGCTCTGGCGATGACCTCACGGGTCATCTCGATGCGCTGACAATTGCGGTCTCTTGAAGACACCATGAATATCATGGACCAAAGCTTCGGCTTTGATCCATCGATGTGATTGGGAACTCGTCAAGATACTATGCAAACCAGAACCGGTTCCTCGGTTTTCCCCTTGGAACTGAAGTCTGTGTTAGCGGTCAACTCAACCTGAGAGTTTGATCCTGGCTCAGAGCGAACGCTGGCGGCAGGCCTAACACATGCAAGTCGAACGGATCCTTCGGGATTAGTGGCGGACGGGTGAGTAACACGTGGGAACGTGCCTTTTGGTTCGGAACAACTCAGGGAAACTTGAGCTAATACCGGATAAGCCTTTCGAGGGAAAGATTTATCGCCATTAGAGCGGCCCGCGTAGGATTAGCTAGTTGGTGGGGTAAAGGCCCACCAAGGCTACGATCCTTAGCTGGTCTGAGAGGATGATCAGCCACATTGGGACTGAGACACGGCCCAAACTCCTACGGGAGGCAGCAGTGGGGAATCTTGCGCAATGGGCGAAAGCCTGACGCAGCCATGCCGCGTGAATGATGAAGGTCTTAGGATTGTAAAATTCTTTCACCGGGGACGATAA
>NZ_JBFTOB010000044.1:5000-7375 GCF_056397765.1 Caulobacter sp. 05L422
GATGACTTGTGGATAGGGGTGAAAGGCCAATCAAACCTGGACATAGCTGGTTCTCCGCGAAAACTATTTAGGTAGTGCCTCAGACGGACTCCTCGGGGGGTAGAGCACTGAATGGATGCGGGGGGAGCGATCTCTACCAATTCTAATCAAACTCCGAATACCCGAGAGAGATATCTGGGAGACACACGGCGGGTGCTAACGTCCGTCGTGAAAAGGGAAACAACCCTAACCATCATCTAAGGCCCCCAAGTTCTGGCTAAGTGGGAAACGATGTGGGTTTGCTTTGACAACCAGGATGTTGGCTTAGAAGCAGCCATCATTTAAAGAAAGCGTAACAGCTCACTGGTCAAGCGAACCTGCGCGGAAAATGTAACGGGGCTCAAGCCAGACGCCGAAGGTATGGGTTTGCTCTTTGAGCAAGCGGTAGCGGAGCGTTCCGTAAGCCGGTGAAGGTGAGGCGTGAGCCTTGCTGGAGGTATCGGAAGTGAGAATGCTGACATGAGTAGCGATAAAGAGTGTGAGAGACACTCTCGCCGAAAGCCCAAGGGTTCCTGCGTAAAGCTAATCTGCGCAGGGTTAGTCGGCCCCTAAGGCGAGGCCGAAAGGCGTAGTCGATGGGAATCAGGTGAATATTCCTGAACCAGTTGGAAGTGACGGATCTGGTAAATTGTCTAGGCTTATTGGATTGCTCTGGGCAGTGAACAGGTCCCTGGAAATAACTCCAACGGAGACCGTACCCGAAACCGACACAGGTGGGCAGGTAGAGTATACCAAGGCGCTTGAGAGAACTATGCTGAAGGAACTCGGCAAATTGCACGCGTAACTTCGGGATAAGCGTGACTCTTATTTGGGCAACCAGAAAAGAGTGGCACAGGCCAGGGGGTAGCGACTGTTTATCAAAAACACAGGGCTCTGCGAAGCCGCAAGGCGACGTATAGGGTCTGACGCCTGCCCGGTGCCGGAAGGTTAAAAGGAGTGGTGCAAGCTGCGAATTGAAGCCCCGGTAAACGGCGGCCGTAACTATAACGGTCCTAAGGTAGCGAAATTCCTTGTCGGGTAAGTTCCGACCTGCACGAATGGCGTAACGACTTCCCCACTGTCTCCAGCATAGGCTCAGCGAAATTGAATTCCCCGTGAAGATGCGGGGTTCCCGCGGTCAGACGGAAAGACCCTATGAACCTTTACTGCAGCTTCGCCTTGGCGTTAGCAACAACATGTGTAGGATAGGTGGGAGGCTATGAAACCGGGGCGCCAGTCTCGGTGGAGCCATCCTTGAAATACCACCCTTATTGTTGTTGACGTCTAACCGCGGCCCGTTATCCGGGTCCGGGACATGGCGTGGCGGGCAGTTTGACTGGGGCGGTCGCCTCCCAAAGTGTAACGGAGGCGCGCGATGGTGGGCTCAGACCGGTCGGAAATCGGTCGTCGAGTGCAATGGCATAAGCCCGCCTGACTGCGAGACTGACAAGTCGAGCAGAGACGAAAGTCGGCCATAGTGATCCGGTGGTCCTGCGTGGAAGGGCCATCGCTCAACGAATAAAAGGTACTCTAGGGATAACAGGCTGATTTTGCCCAAGAGTCCATATCGACGGCAAAGTTTGGCACCTCGATGTCGGCTCATCACATCCTGGGGCTGGAGCAGGTCCCAAGGGTTCGGCTGTTCGCCGATTAAAGTGGTACGTGAGCTGGGTTCAGAACGTCGTGAGACAGTTTGGTCCCTATCTGCCGTGGGTGTACGAGACTTGAGAGGATCTGTCCCTAGTACGAGAGGACCGGGATGGACACACCTCTGGTGGACCTGTCATGGCGCCAGCTGTGCAGCAGGGTAGCTAAGTGTGGAATAGATAACCGCTGAAAGCATCTAAGCGGGAAACTAACCTCAAAACAAGGTCTCGCTGAGAGCCGTGGTAGACCACCACGTTGATAGGCCAGGTGTGGAAGCGCTGTGAGGCGTGTAGCTTACTGGTACTAATAGCTCGATAGGCTTGATCGTTCTTCAGTCAAACCCATGACTGAGCTTTACAACATACCCAGACATTAGATGTCTTCTTCACAACATGCTTCGGTGAGCTAATCCCTCACCGAACAGCATCCTTTTTGCTGACCTGGTGGCTATGCCGGGGGTTCCCCACCCGATCCCATTCCGAACTCGGTCGTTAAGTCCCCCAGGGCCAATGGTACTTCGTCTCAAGGCGCGGGAGAGTAGGTCGCCGCCAGGTCCGCTAAAAGGATGCTTCTTGTAGAGCTCACGCTCCAAAGTCCAACCCTACCCACGATACACAAACTACCTCCTTCGCCGCGGGGTGGAGCAGCCCGGTAGCTCGTCAGGCTCATAACCTGAAGGTCACAGGTTCAAATCCTGTCCCCGCACCCAA
>NZ_JBFTOB010000045.1:0-5362 GCF_056397765.1 Caulobacter sp. 05L422
CGGGTCCGGCTAAGCCTCAACAGGGCTGCCCACCGGATGCTGGCGGATAACGATGGCGCGGAGCGATCGGCTTCGTCGAAACGGTATTCATTCAAAGACCTCCGGACGTCGTCCGGCGCTCCGCGACCCTTTCCATTCCCTCAGCGGCTCGCCGCGTGAGCATGAGAGATCGTGCCGTGAGCACTTCCCCCACCTGGCGGCTTCGCCGCCTGTCCGCCCCCAGAGGGGGCGGAGCGCCTTACCCTTCCGCCCGGTGCACCACGCGGCCGTCGACGATCGTCATAAGCACCTGGCCCTGCAGCCTGCGTCCGTCGAACGGCGAGTTCTTGGACTTCGACAGCAGCTTGCCGGCGTCGATGATCAGCGGGGCGTCCAGGTCGCACAGCACCAGGTCGGCCGGGGCGCCGGGGGCGATGCGGCCCGACTGCAGGCCGATCAGGGCGGCGGGGGCCAGGGTGACGGCGCGGATCAGGTCGACCAGCGGCAGGCGTTCCTCGTGATAGAGGCTCAGCAGGGCCGGCAGCAGAGTCTCCAGACCCACGGCGCCGGGCGTGGCCTCGTCGAACGGCAGGCGCTTGTCCTCGGCCGGGGCCGGGGCGTGGGCCGAGACGACGACGTCGATCAGGCCCGAGGCCAGGGCCTCGATCAGGGCCTGGCGGTCGTCCTCGCCGCGCAGGGGCGGGGTGACCTTGGCGAAGCTGCGATAGTCGCCGATGTCCAGTTCGTTGAACGACAAGTGGTTGATCGACACCGAAGCGTGGATGCGCAGGCCCTTGGCCTTGGCGCGGGCCAGGGTCTCCAGGGCCTGGGCGCTGGTGACCTGGTCGACCAGCAGGCGGCCGCCGGTGGCCTCCAGCAGGGCCACGTCGCGCTCCAGCATGATCCGCTCGGCCATCGGCGAGATCGAGGGCAGGCCCATGCGGCCGGCGAACTCGCCGCCGGTGGCCGCGCCGCCCTTGGCCAGCCACGGGTCCATCGGCCGGTGGGCCAGCAGGGTCTCGAAGCCCTTGGCGTAGGTGAGGATGCGCTGCATCACCTTGCTGTCGACGATCGGGCGGTCGGCGTCGGTCACATAGACGCAGCCGGCCTCGCGCATCAGGCCGATCTCGGCCATCTGTTCGCCCTTCAGTCCCTTGGTCGCCGCGCCGGCGCAGAGGATGCGGGCGCTGTCGATGTCGCGCGAGCGGCGCAGGATGAAGTCGACAACGCTGGGGTCATCGACAGCCGGGTCGGTGTCGGGCTGGACGACGAAGCTGGTCACCCCGCCGGCCGCCGCGGCCCGGGCGGCGCTGGCCAGGGTTTCCTTGGTCTCGGCCCCGGGCTCGCCGGTCTTGACCCGCAGGTCGATCAGGCCGGGCGCCAGCATGGCGCCGCCGCAGTCGATGACGCGGACGTCCTTGGTCAGCTTGGCGAACTCGCGGCCCTTGGCGACGTCGGAGATCACGCCTTCGGAGACGATCACGCCGCCGGGGCCGTCATAGCCGCTCTCGGGGTCGACCAGGCGGGCGTTGATCAGGGCGAGGGGCTGTGACGCGCTCATTTGCCGTGCTCCTCGAGCCGATGCGCAAGGGAGGCCAGCACGGCCATGCGGGCGGCGACGCCCATCTCGACCTGGTCCTGGATCAGGCTGATCTCGGGATCGTCGGCGACGTCGGAGTCGATCTCCACGCCACGGTTCATGGGGCCAGGGTGCATGACCTTGGCCTTGGGCGCGGCGCGGGCCAGCTTCTCGCGGTCCAGGCCGTAGAAGCGGAAATATTCGCGGGTCGAGGGCACGAAGGCCCCCTGCATGCGCTCCAGCTGCAGGCGCAGCATCATCACCACGTCGGCCCCGGCGATTCCGGCCTTCATGTCGTGGTGGACGGTGACGCCCCAGCGCTCGGCCTGGGCCGGCATCAGGGTGGGCGGTCCGACCAGACGGACGCTGGCGCCCAGGGTGTGCAGCAGGGCCACGTTCGAGCGGGCCACGCGGCTGTGCAGAACGTCGCCGCAGATCGCCACGGTCAGGCCCGAGACCCGGCCGAAGGCACGGCGGATCGACAGGGCGTCCAGCACCGCCTGGGTCGGGTGCTCGTGCTGGCCGTCGCCGGCGTTGATCACGCTGCCGCTGACCTTCTGGCTCAGCAGGCTGGCCGCGCCCGACGAGGCGTGGCGCACCACCAGCAGGTCGGGGCGCATGGCGTTCAGGGTGACGGCGGTGTCGATCAGGGTCTCGCCCTTGGTGATCGACGAGGTGCGCGGGCTCATGTTGACGACGTCGGCGCCGAGGCGCTTGCCGGCGATCTCGAAGCTGGACTGGGTGCGGGTGCTGTTCTCGAAGAACAGGTTCATCAGCGTCCGCCCCTTGAGGATGTCGAGGGACCTGGACGTCTGGCGGTTGAAGTCGACGAAGGCGTCGGCCAGGTCCAGCAGATCCGTGGCCTGCAGGGCGTTCAGGTCGCCGGCCGACAGGAAGTGGCGCCGGGGGAACGAGAAGATGCGCTTGCGGATCGTCTCGATCGGGTCGGCGAGCTCATGGGGCGGGGGTTTGGCCGTCATGAGTGGGCGTCATACGGGGCTTTGGGCGGGGAGGGAAGGATTCGTCGGACGCCGTGCGTCCTTCGAGGCCCGCTGCGCGAGCGCCTCAGGATGAGGAATTCCAATACGAAGCTCCTCATCCTGAGGTGCGAGCCGCAGGCGAGCCTCGAAGGACGCAGGGCGTTAAAACCCCTTGCCCGCCGCCTCGTTGATCCCCCGGATCCGCTCCAGCGCGCCCTGCAGGATCCAGCCGGCGGCCATCTTGTCGACGACCTCGGCGCGGCGCTTGCGGTTGACGTCGTGCTCCTCGATCAGCACCCGGGTGACGGCGGCCGTCGACAGGCGTTCGTCCCAGAAGGTGATCGGAATGTGGGGCTGCAGGCGCAGCAGGTTGCGGCCCAGGGCCCGGTTGGACTGGCAGCGCACGCCTTCCGTGCCGTCCATGTTCATCGGCAGGCCGATGACGATGCCGGCCGCCTTGCGGCTGCCCATCAGCTTGAACAGCACCTCGGCGTCCTCGCTGAACTTGGTCTTCTTGATCAGGGCCAGCGGGCTGGCCACGGTCAGGGTGACGTCGGACACGGCCACGCCGATGGTCTTCTCGCCGGGGTCCAGGCCGACGATCGGCAGGTAGTCGGGAATGGCGGCGGCGAATTCGGCGATGTCTAGGACGGGCATAAGTCCTCATAACACGGGGGAGCGCCCCCCAAACAAGGGAAGAGCTTGTCAAAGCGCCCCTCGCACGGCTAACCCACGCGCTTGGAATTCAGGAGGCCCCCATGGCCATTGACGCCGCCACCGTGCGGAAGGTCGCGCGGCTTGCCCGCATCGCCACGCCCGAAGATCGTCTGGAGCCCCTGGCCCAGGAGCTCAACGGCATCATGACGTGGATCGAGCAGCTGGCCGAGGTCGACACCGACGGCGTCGAGCCGCTGACCAGCGTCGTGCACGCCGGCCTTCCGCTGCGCGACGACGTGGTGACCATGGGCGGCGACGCCGATGTCGTCACCGGCAACGCCCCCAAGTCGGTCGATGGGTTCTTCGTGGTCCCGAAGGTGGTTGAATAACGATGACTTCGCTGACCTCTCTCACCCTCAAGGGCGCGCTGGACGGGCTGGAGGCCGGGGACTTCACCTCGGTCGAGCTGACCCGCGCCCACATCGAGGCCGTCGAGGCCGCGCGCGGCCTGAACGCCTTCCTGTTCGAGACGCCCGAGCAGGCCCTGTCGATGGCCGCCGCTTCGGACGCCCGGCGTGCGCTGGGCGCGGCCGGCCGCCTGGACGGCGCGCCCCTGGGCATCAAGGACCTGTTCTGCACCGAAGGCACGCCCACCACGGCGGCGTCGAAGATCCTCGAACCGTTCGTCCCGCACTACGAGTCGACCGTCACCAGCCAGCTGTGGCGCGACGGAGCGGTGATGCTGGGCAAGCTGAACCTCGACGAATTCGCCATGGGCTCGTCGAACGAGACCAGCGCCTACGGTCCGGTGATCAACCCCTGGCGCAAGTCCGGCTCCAACCAGGCCCTGACGCCGGGCGGCAGCTCGGGCGGCAGCGCCGCGGCCGTCGCCGCTGATCTGTGCCTGGGCGCCACCGCCACGGACACCGGCGGCTCGATCCGCCAGCCGGCCTCGTTCACCGGCACCGTCGGGATCAAGCCGACCTACGGCCGCTGCTCGCGCTGGGGCACGGTGGCCTTCGCCAGCTCGCTGGACCAGGCTGGCCCGATCGCCAAGACCGTCGAGGACGCCGCGATCCTGCTGACCTCGATGTCGGGCCACGACCCCAAGGACTCGACCAGCCTGGACGTGCCGGTTCCCGATTTCGCGGCCTTCGTCGGCAAGTCGGTCAAGGGCCTGCGGATCGGCATTCCCAAGGAATACCGCGTCGACAACATGCCGGCCGAGATCGAGAAGCTGTGGGCCGACGGGATCGCCTGGCTGAAGGAAGCCGGCTGCGAGATCGTCGAGATCAGCCTGCCGCACACCAAGTACGCCCTGCCGGCCTATTACATCGTGGCCCCGGCCGAGGCCTCGTCGAACCTGGCCCGCTATGACGGCATGCGCTACGGCCTGCGGGCCGAGGGCGCGAACCTGACCGAGGTCTACGAGAACACCCGCGCCGCCGGCTTCGGCGACGAGGTCAAGCGCCGCATCCTGATCGGCACCTACGTGCTGTCGGCCGGCTATTACGACGCCTACTACCTGAAGGCCCTGAAGGTGCGCCGCCGCATCGCCGAGGATTTCGACAACGCCTGGGAAAAGTGCGACGCCATCCTGACCCCGACGGCTCCGTCGGCTGCGTTCGGTCTGGGCGAGAACAGCAACGACCCGATCGCCATGTACCTGAACGACGTGTTCACGGTGACGACCAACCTCGCCGGGCTGCCGGGCCTGTCGCTGCCCGCCGGTCTGGACGCCAACGGCCTGCCGTTGGGTCTGCAGATCATCGGCAAGCCGCTGGACGAGGGCACGGTGTTCTCGGTGGCCGGCGCCATGGAAAAGGCCGCCGGCTTCAAGGCCAAGGCCGACAAGTGGTGGTGATCCGCCGCTAGGTTGATCAGCTAAGAAAAAGGGCGGCCCCGCGAGGAGCCGCCCTTCTTTTTACGCTACGCCACTCACTACATCGGGGCGTCCGGCGTGACCGGGGCCGCCGTCGGGGCGGGAGCCGGAGCCGGGGTGGGCGCCGGGGCGGCCGGAGCCGCGATCACCGGGGTCGGGGCGGGGGCCGCKACCGGAGCMGGAACCGTCGCGCTGACGTTCGACGAGGCCGACTCGGCGTCGGGCGCCGCGGCCGGGGCCGCGCGGCGAGCCGGAGCGGCGCGCTTGGCGGGGGCGGTCACGCGC
>NZ_JBFTOB010000046.1:0-1982 GCF_056397765.1 Caulobacter sp. 05L422
GTGACCTTGTCCAGCTGCTGGATGGCCTCGTTGATCTGCGAGGCGCCGATGTCCTGCTCGCGGCAGGCGGCGCTGATCTCGGCGACCAGTTCGGCGGTCTTGCGGATGTTGGGCACCAGGCTGGTCAGCATCTCGCCGGCCGACTGGGCGGCCTTGACGGTGTCGCTGGAGACCGCGCCGATCTCGGTGGCGGCGGTCTGGCTGCGCTCGGCCAGCTTGCGGACTTCCGAGGCGACGACCGCGAAGCCGCGGCCGTGCTCGCCGGCCCGGGCGGCCTCCACCGCCGCGTTCAGGGCCAGCAGGTCGGTCTGGCGCGCGATCTCCTGCACGATGGTGATCTTCTCGGCGATCGTCTGCATGGCGCTGACCGCGCGATTGACCGCGTCACCCGAGATCTCCGCGTCCTTGGCCGACTGGCGGGCGATCTTCTCGGTCTGGGCGGCGTTGTCGGCGTTCTGCTTGATGTTGGCGGCCATCTCTTCCATCGAGGCCGAGGCCTCTTCGGCGGACGACGCCTGCTCGGTCGCGCCCTGCGACACCTGCTCCGAAGCCGCCGACAGTTCCTGCGAACCGGCCGAGACGTTCTCCGAGGCCGAGATCGCGTCGGCGACGACGCCCTGGAGGCGTTCCACCATGCGGGCCAGGGCCAGGCCCAGGCTGTCCTTGTCCGACAGCGGCTGCACCCGCACCGTCAGGTCGCCGTCGGCGATCTGGTCGGCCAGGGCGGCGGTGGCGCGCAGATTGGCGGTCATGGTGTTGACGGTGTCGACCAGGTCCTTGATCTCGTCATTGCTGGTCACCTCGACCTGCTGGTCGAGATCGCCGATCGCCACGGCGCCGGCCAGGGCGGCGATCTTGCCCAGGCCCTTGCTGATGTTCAGCGAAATCCAGACGGCGGCGGCGGTGGCGACGAGCACGGCGATGACGGACAGGGCGATCAGGACCGAGCGGATGACCGCGTAGTCGGCGTCGGCCTTGTCGATCGCGGCCTGCAGCTGGTTCTCGGACAGCTCGACCAGCGCCTGCACATGATCGCCGGTGTCGGTCACCAGCTGGCGCGATTCACCGACCGACAGCGCCATCGCGTCGGCCTTGCGGCCCTCGTCGACGAGTTGGCGCATCCGGTCGTCGACGGCGGCGAAGCGCTCCCAGGTCCGGCCCAGGGCCTGCCACTTCGGCTTGCCCTCGGCGGTGGCCTTTTCCTCGGTCTTGGCCAGCAGGTCCTCGAAGGCCTGACGATCTTCGTCGATCTTGCTCTCGAACGCCTTGATCTGTTGCGGCGAGTCCGCGGCGATCAGGTTCTTCTCGGTGCGCACGACGTTCAGCAGGTGGATGTTGAGCTGCTGGGCGGCCTTGAGACGCGCGGTCGGTCCGGAGACCAGGGCGTTCATCTCGCTATTGGTCGTGGCCAGGCTGTTGATGCTGAACAGCGAGGTGCCCGCCAGGAGCAGGATGAGGCCCCCGAAGGCCGCCGCGAGTTTCACTTTGATGGTCAGGCGCACTTTGGTCGCTCCGAAGGAGACTTGAAGGGGTTGGACGGGGGACCGCCGTCCTTACGCATAGTCCCGGAAGTCGGCGTCATGGGCGTCGGGGCCGCCGTTGGTCAGGTCCAGGGCGAAGCCGCTGGCCCGGGCCTGTTGGGCGGCCACGGTCGGACGAGCCGGCGCGGCGGCCTTGCGGGCGACCGGAGCCGGGGTCGGGGCGCGGCGGACCGGAGCCCGGGCCGGCTTGCGCGCGGCGCTGCCCGTCGAGTCGGTGCGGAAGTAGGCGATCGAGGTCTGCAGCTCCTCGGCCTGGGCGGCCAGCTCCTCGGAGGTCGCCGACATCTCTTCGGAGGCGCTGGCGTTCTGCTGGGTGACCTTGTCCAGCTGCTGGATGGCCTCGTTGATCTGCGAGGCGCCGATGTCCTGCTCGCGGCAGGCGGCGCTGATCTCGGCGACCAGTTCGGCGGTCTTGCGGATGTTGGGCACCAGGCTGGTCAG
>NZ_JBFTOB010000047.1:0-1081 GCF_056397765.1 Caulobacter sp. 05L422
AAGTCGGGTGGTGCGACCGCGAAGAACTACGCCGACATCGACGCCGCGCCGGAAGAAAAGGCCCGCGGCATCACGATCAACACCGCGCACGTGGAATATGAGACGGCCAACCGTCACTACGCCCACGTCGACTGCCCCGGCCACGCCGACTATGTGAAGAACATGATCACCGGCGCCGCGCAGATGGACGGCGCGATCCTGGTGGTGTCGGCCGCCGACGGCCCGATGCCGCAGACCCGCGAGCACATCCTGCTGGCCCGTCAGGTCGGCGTGCCGGCCCTGGTCGTGTACATGAACAAGGTCGACCTGGTCGACGACGCCGAGCTGCTCGARCTGGTCGAGATGGAAGTGCGCGAGCTGCTTTCGTCGTACGACTTCCCGGGCGACGACATCCCGATCACCAAGGGTTCGGCCAAGGTCGCCATCGACGGCGGCGACCCGGTCATCGGCGAGCAGTCGATCCTGGAACTGATGACCACGGTCGACACCTACATCCCGCAGCCCGATCGTCCGATCGACCTGCCGTTCCTGATGCCGGTCGAAGACGTGTTCTCGATCTCGGGCCGCGGCACCGTGGTCACGGGCCGCGTCGAGAAGGGCATCGTGAAGGTCGGCGAGGAAGTCGAGATCGTCGGCATCCGTCCGGTCCAGAAGACGACCTGCACGGGCGTCGAGATGTTCCGCAAGCTGCTGGACCAAGGTCARGCCGGCGACAACGTGGGCGTGCTGCTGCGCGGCACCAAGCGCGAAGACGTCGAGCGCGGCCAAGTGCTGTGCAAGCCCGGTTCGATCACCCCGCACACCAAGTTCGTGGCCGAAGCCTACATCCTGACCAAGGAAGAAGGCGGCCGTCACACCCCGTTCTTCACCAACTACCGTCCCCAGTTCTACTTCCGYACSACGGACGTGACCGGGATCATCAAGCTGCGCGAAGGCGTGGAAATGATCATGCCGGGCGATAACGCCGAGCTGGACGTCGAGCTGATCACCCCGATCGCCATGGACCAAGGCCTGCGCTTCGCCATCCGCGAAGGCGGCCGCACCGTCGGCGCCGGCGTCGTGGCCAAGATCGTCGAGTAGT
>NZ_JBFTOB010000048.1:0-1021 GCF_056397765.1 Caulobacter sp. 05L422
GCACCAGCTCGACCGGCCTGGACACCCACCTGACCTTCGTCGGCAAGCTGCAAGACAGCCTCGACGCCGGCGTGGGCAACCTGGTCGACGCCGACCTGGCCAAGGAAAGCGCCAAGCTGCAGTCGCTGCAAACCAAGCAGCAGCTGGGCGTGCAGGCGCTGTCGATCGCCAACCAGTCGACCCAGTCGGTCCTCAGCCTGTTCCGCTAAGCGGTTCGGCCCTCGAGTTCAGCACCTTGAAGGGCGGGTCTTCGGACCCGCCCTTTTTCTTGCGCGTCCCTTTTCCTCGCAAGCCGGTCGAACTAGACTCATCCCGCAAGCGGCGACGCCTACCAGATGTTGTATTTCGAGGCACAGTCGGCCGGGCGACAGAGTCAACGCCAGATTAAGATCCGACCTCATGACTCTCGGTCAAAAGAACTCGATTCAAGCGAGGCGCTTCCCTGAATCGAAATGACTAACGAGGCATTATCCAAGTCCCGAAAATAGCTGCGACACTTTTACATTATCGAAAGCACGACCGTGGACACTGGCGATGAGCAAAATGCTCCCGACCGTCAAAATGACGTCGGCCACCTTGAATGGGAACTCGCCGAAATGGCTCTGAACAGCATCAACACGAACTCGGGCGCGATGATCGCCCTGCAAAACCTGAACGCCACCAACAGCGAACTTCAGGTCACGCAACAACGCATCAACACCGGCAAGAAGGTCGGCACCGCCAAGGACAACGGCGCGATCTGGGCCATGGCCAAGGGTCAATCCTCGACCGCCAACTCGCTGAACGCCGTGAAGGACTCGCTGCAACGCGGCCAGTCGACCATCGACGTGGCCCTGGCCGCCGGCGACACCGTCACCGACCTGCTGGGCAAGATGAAGGAAAAGGCTCTCGCCGCTTCCGACACCTCGCTGAACACCTCGTCGTTCAACGCCCTGAAGTCCGACTTCAACAGCCTGCGCGACCAGATCACCAAGGCTGTCACCAACGCCAAGTTCAACGGCGTCTCGATCGCCGACGGCTC
>NZ_JBFTOB010000049.1:0-2073 GCF_056397765.1 Caulobacter sp. 05L422
GTTGTGGCGCTGTCGAGGGCGCTGGACGAGATCGTGTCGCGCCACGAGGTGCTGCGCACGCGGTTCGAGATGCGCTCCAGCGGTCCGGTGCAGATCGTGGAGGCGGCCGGTTCGCTGGGTCTGGCGGCCGAGCCGACGACGGCGGAGGCCCTGGAGGGTCTGGTCGGGGAGACGATGCGCGAGCGGTTTGACCTGGGGTCGGGGCGTCTGCTGCGGGTGCGTCTGTTGCGGTTGTCGGCGCGCGAGCACGTGCTGGTGGTGGTGATGCACCACATCGTCACCGACGGCTGGTCGATGGGGGTGCTGCTGCGGGAGATGGCGGTGCTGTACGAGGGGTTCCGGCGTGGGCTGGGCTCGCCGCTGGCGCCGCTGGAGATCCAGTACGGGGACTATGCGCTGTGGCATCGGCGCTGGCTGGAGGAGGGGGTGGCGCAGTCGCAGCTGGGCTGGTGGCTGGACAAGCTGGCCGGAGCGCCCGAGGCGCTGGACCTGCCGACCGACCGGCTGCGGCCGCCGGTGCAGAGCCATCGCGGGGCGGTGCTGCGGTTTAGGCTGCCGGCCGGCCTGGCCAAGGCGCTGACGGGTCTGGCCCAGCAGGAAGGCGCGACGCTGTTCATGGCGCTGCTGGCGGGGTTCGAGCTGGTGCTGGGGCGCTGGAGCGGTCAGCAGGACGTGCTGGTGGGCACGCCGATCGCCAATCGCATGCGCTCGGAGATCGAGCCGCTGATCGGGTTCTTCGTCAACACCCTGGTGATGCGCGGGGACCTGTCGGGCGATCCGACGGGACGGGAGCTGTTGGCGCGCACCAAGGAGATGGCGCTGGGAGCCTATGCGCGCCAGGACCTGCCGTTCGAGAAGCTGGTGGAGGCGCTGGCCCCCGAGCGGGACATGTCGCGCAACCCGGTGTTCCAGGCGATGTTCGTGCTGCAGAACCTGGGGCTGGCCGCGCCGGGTGGGCGAGGACGCCGAGGGGTTGGACTGCACCCTGGAATACGCCGCCGACCTGTTTGACCGCGCGACCATGGAGCGGCTGGCCGACCATTGGCGGCGGGCGCTGGAGGGGCTGGCGGCCGATCCGGAGGCGCGGCTGTCGCGGCTGTCGCTGATGGACGAYGTCGAGCGCGACCAACTGCTGAGGCAATGGAACGACACGGCCCGGGCGCTGCCGGCGGGCGACGGGCGGGGGCTGGCGGGGCTGGTCACGGCCCAGGCGGCGGCCACGCCCGCCGCGCCGGCGGTGCGGTTCGAGGGCCAGACGCTGGACTATGCGACGCTGGAGGCGCGGTCCAACCGCCTGGCGCGGCGGCTGGCGGCGCTGGGGGCGGGGCCGGGCCAGGTGGTGGGGCTGTGCCTGGAGCGCTCGCCCCAGCTGGTGACGGCGATGCTGGGCATCCTCAAGAGCGGGGCSGCGTTCGTGCCGGTCGACCCGGACTATCCGGCCGACCGGCGGCTGTACATGCTGTCGGACGCCGGGGCGCGGCTGGTGGTGACCAGCCAGGCCCTGGCSGGGGTGCTGCCGGCCGGGACGGTGACCGTGGCGCTGGACGCGCCCGAGGAGGTCGCCGCCCTGGCGGCCCTGGCCGACGAGCCGCCGCAAGTGGCGATCCACGGCGAGGACCTGGCCTATGTGATCTACACCTCCGGCTCCACCGGCCGACCCAAGGGCGTGATGATCCCCCACCGGGGGTGACGCTGGTCAACACCGTGCCCTCGGCGATGACCGAACTGGTGCGCGGCGGCGTGGAGCTGGCGGCCCTGCGGGCGGTCAACCTGGCCGGCGAGCCGCTGCCCGCCAGCCTGGTGGAGGCGATCGGCGCGCGCCATCCCCAGGCGCGGGTCTACAATCTCTACGGCCCGTCCGAGGACACCACCTATTCGACCTGGGCGCTGGTGTCGGGACCCGACGTGTCGGGCCCGCCGCCGATCGGCCGACCGATCGCCAACACCCGGGCCTATGTGCTGGACCGGTTCCTGCAGCCGTGCGCGGTGGGGGTTGCGGGGGAGCTGTACCTGTCGGGTTCTGGCCTGGGCCGCGGCTATCTGGACCGTCCGGGGCTGACGGCCGAGCGGTTC
>NZ_JBFTOB010000050.1:0-838 GCF_056397765.1 Caulobacter sp. 05L422
TCCAGCGCCCTCGACAGCGCCACAACATCCAGCTCCCCGCTCAAACGCACCGCCACCGGCACGTTGTACGCCCCGCCAACATCACCCAGATGCTCCACCAGCCACAGCCGCTCCTGCGCGAACGACAGCGCCGAGCCCGTCACCGACCGGCGGGACGTAATCACGCTCGCCCCGCCGCCCCTGGTCTTCAGCTGGGTCAGACGCTGCTGCAGCAGGCGCTTGCGTTGCTCTTCCGGGGCGAGATTGCTCGTGTTCATCACGGTTCCCTTCAGTCGACCAAGGCGGGCTCGCCGGCCAACTGGGCCTCGACTTCCTCGGCGCTCAAATTCTCGATCTCCTCGGTGATCGCCTCCTCGATCCAGTTGGCCAAGGCGGCGACCGTGGGATGGGAGAAAACGACGCGCACGGGGATCGCAATTTCAAAGACGTCGGCCGCGCGGCTCGCGAGCCGCATGGCCAGCAGAGAGTGCCCGCCCGTCTCGAAGAAGTTCGCATTGACCCCGACCGCGGGCACACGGAGGAGCTCCGCGAAAATCCCAGCCAACAGCTCTTCTGAAATGGTGGCCGGAAGATCCTCCGGCGTCTCGGCGACGACCTTGGGCAGGGCCTTGCGATCGACCTTGCCGCTGGGCGTCAGCGGCATGGCCTCCAGGGTGATGAACACCGAGGGGATCATGTAGTCGGGCAGGCGCTCCTGCAGCCAGGACCTCAGCGTCGCCGGCGGGATCGCCAAGGCGTCCTCGGTGCGCACATAGGCCGCCAGCCGCTGGTCCTGGGCCGTCACCACGGCCTCGGCGACGGCGGGGTGGGCGCGCAGGGCGGCCTCGACCTCGCCCAG
>NZ_JBFTOB010000051.1:0-742 GCF_056397765.1 Caulobacter sp. 05L422
GGCGCTGGACGCGCCCGAGGAGGTCGCCGCCCTGGCGGCCCTGGCCGACGAGCCGCCGCAAGTGGCGATCCACGGCGAGGACCTGGCCTATGTGATCTACACCTCCGGCTCCACCGGCCGACCCAAGGGCGTGATGATCCCCCACCGGGGCGCGTTGAACCTATACTGGGCCTATATAGCCGACTACCGGCTGGGTCCTGGCAGTCGTGCGCTGGTGGTGTCGTCCCACGCTTTCGATCTGACTCTCAAAAATCTGATCGCGCCGTTGCTGTGCGGCGGCGCCGTCGTGCTGGCGCCGCCAGGGCTGCAAGACGGCCCCGCCCTCCGGAGGTTGATTGTCGACAACGCGGTGAGCCTGCTCAACTGCGCGCCCTCGCAGATCTATCCAATGCTGGAGGAGGCCGAGCCGCTGCCGGCTTCGCTGGAACACGCGATCCTCGGGGGAGAGCCCATTCGCAACGATCTGTTGCGGGCGATTGGAGCGTCCAACCCCGCCTGTCGTTTCGTCAACAGCTACGGGCCCACCGAGTGCAGCGACGTGGTGATCGACGGCGAAGTCGCCGATCCGGGCGGTCCAGGCATGGTGACCCGGCTCGGCCGACCGATCGCCAACACCCGGGCCTATGTGCTGGACCGGTTCCTGCAGCCGTGCGCGGTGGGGGTTGCGGGGGAGCTGTACCTGTCGGGTTCTGGCCTGGGCCGCGGCTATCTGGACCGTCCGGGGCTGACGGCCGAGCGGTTC
>NZ_JBFTOB010000052.1:0-680 GCF_056397765.1 Caulobacter sp. 05L422
CTGGGCGAGGTCGAGGCCGCCCTGCGCGCCCACCCCGCCGTCGCCGAGGCCGTGGTGACGGCCCAGGACCAGCGGCTGGCGGCCTATGTGCGCACCGAGGACGCCTTGGCGATCCCGCCGGCGACGCTGAGGTCCTGGCTGCAGGAGCGTCTGCCCGACTACATGATCCCCTCGGTGTTCATCACCCTGGAGGCCATGCCGCTGACGCCCAGCGGCAAGGTCGATCGCAAGGCCCTGCCCAAGCCGGGACTGGAGGCGGTCAAGGCCGCGGCGCCGGCGACCTCGGCCGAGGCCCTGGTGGCGCGGGCCTTCTCGGAGGTGCTGGGGATCGGGCCGGTCGGGGCCCATGACCACTTCTTCGAATTGGGCGGCCATTCGCTGCTGGCCATGCGGCTGGTGGCGCGGCTGCGGGAGGAAGCGGCCGTGGAGCTGCCGGTGGAGGCGGTGTTCTCGGCGCCGACGGTGGCGGCCATGGCCCAGCGGCTGCTGGAGGCCAAGGGCTCGACCCTGTCGCCGCTGACGCCGACGGTGCGGTCGGTGACGGGCTCGGCGCTGTCGTTCGCGCAGGAGCGGCTGTGGCTGGTGGAGCATCTGGGTGATGTTGGCGGGGCGTACAACGTGCCGGTGGCGGTGCGTTTGAGCGGGGAGCTGGATGTTGTGGCGCTGTCGAGGGCGCTGGA
>NZ_JBFTOB010000053.1:0-587 GCF_056397765.1 Caulobacter sp. 05L422
TCCAGCAGGCCGACATTGTGGTTGCGGTGCGAGCCGGGGTGGATCTGCATGACCAGCCCGTCGTCCAGGCTCATGCGGGCCATCTCGGTCAGCATCTGGGCCCGGAACAGCTCGGCCTTGGCCGGGGTGACCTCGCCCTTCAGCAGGCTGTGGAACAGGGCTTCGGCCTCGACCTCGGAAAGGTCGGCCGTGGCGGCGGTCGGGTGGCCGTGGTCGGAAGACGTCGCCCCGGCTTCGATGAACGCCTGGCGGCGCAGGCGGTGGCCTTCCAGATAGCCCTTCCAGCTGGTGACGTCCTGGCCGCAGACCTCGCCGAACCGCTCGAAGGCGCGGCCGAAGCGCTCGTCCTCGAAGTCGATGACCGCGTCGGGGCGATAGGCGGTGATCACATGGCCGCCCCAGCCGCTCTCGCGGATGGCCTTGTGGTGCTCCAGCCGATCCTGCGGGCCCTCGGTGGTGGCCAGGGTCTCGATGTTGAAGCGGTCGAACAGCGCCCGGGGCCGGAAGGCCTCGGTGGCCAGGGCTTCGTTGATGCGGTCGAAATAGTCGTCGGCGTTGTCGGGGCCGAAGAACTGCGTGAAGCCGAA
>NZ_JBFTOB010000054.1:0-587 GCF_056397765.1 Caulobacter sp. 05L422
TTCGGCTTCACGCAGTTCTTCGGCCCCGACAACGCCGACGACTATTTCGACCGCATCAACGAAGCCCTGGCCACCGAGGCCTTCCGGCCCCGGGCGCTGTTCGACCGCTTCAACATCGAGACCCTGGCCACCACCGAGGGCCCGCAGGACAAGCTGGAGCACCACAAGGCCATCCGCGAGAGCGGCTGGGGCGGCCATGTGATCACCGCCTACCGCCCCGACGCGGTCATCGACTTCGAGGACGAGCGCTTCGGCCGCGCCTTCGAGCGGTTCGGCGAGGTCTGCGGCCAGGACGTCACCAGTTGGAAGGGCTATCTGGAAGGCCACCGCCTGCGCCGGGCGGCCTTCATCGAAGCCGGCGCCACCTCCAGCGACCACGGCCACCCGACCGCCGCCACCGCCGACCTCTCCGAAGTCGAGGCCGAGGCCCTGTTCCAGAGCCTGCTGAAGGGCGAGGTCACCCCGGCCAAGGCCGAGCTGTTCCGGGCCCAGATGCTGACCGAGATGGCCCGCATGAGCCTGGACGACGGGCTGGTCATGCAGATCCACCCCGGCTCGCACCGCAACCACAATGTCGGGCTGCTGGA
>NZ_JBFTOB010000055.1:0-566 GCF_056397765.1 Caulobacter sp. 05L422
AGGTCGACGATCAGTTCGGCGGCCTCGACCTCGTCCATGCGGTGCTCGGCGACCATGCGGGCCAGGAAGGCGCTGTCGACGCGGCGGGCCACGTCGTGGCGGGCCGGGATCGACAGGAAGGCGCGGGTGTCGTCGTTGAAGCCGACGGTGTTGTAGAAGCCGGCGGTCTCGGTGACCTGCTCGCGGAACCGCATCATGCCCTCGGGGCTGTCGTGGAACCACCAGGACGGACCCAGCTTCAGCACCGGATAGTGGCCGGCCAGCGGRGCCAGCTCGCGGCTGTAGACGGTCTCGTCCAGGGTGAACAGGATGATCGACAGGCGCGGGTCATTGCCGAACTTGGTCAGCAGSGGCTTGAGCGCATCCACGTACTCGGTGCGYATSGGGATGTCGGCGCCCTTGTCGCGGCCGTGGSTSKCCAGCAGSCCGACATTGTGGTTGCGGTGCGAGCCGGGGTGGATCTGCATGACCAGCCCGTCGTCCAGGCTCATGCGGGCCATCTCGGTCAGCATCTGGGCCCGGAACAGCTCGGCCTTGGCCGGGGTGACCTCGCCCTTCAGCAGGCT
>NZ_JBFTOB010000056.1:0-430 GCF_056397765.1 Caulobacter sp. 05L422
TGTTCAGCGCGGTCAAGATCGACTCGACCTTCAACGCCTCGCAACTGATCGGCCAGACGCAGAACGTCGTCAACATGAACGGCAATAACGCTGCCTTCGTCGACGACATCAAGTCGCGTGTCACCTCGACCCAGAACGCCCAAAACAACATCTATTGAGCCTCGGGCTACCGCCCAGGCTGAATTCGCTAGCTACTGCATTTCCCGGAGAACTGCCATGACTACCACCCTCGCCATCAAAGACCTGTCCGTCACCGAAGAACTCGACGCCCGTGCCATGCGCGCCGTGCGCGGCGGCTTCGTGCCCTTCCTGCCCGTGTTCAGCGCGGTCAAGCTCGACTCGACTTTCAACGCTTCGCAGCTGATCGGCCAGACGCAGAACGTCGTCAACATGAACGGCAACAACACGGCCTTCGCGGACGACATCAAGT
>NZ_JBFTOB010000057.1:0-415 GCF_056397765.1 Caulobacter sp. 05L422
GCGGCGGGGGGCGATCGAGCGGGACTGGGCTGGAGGGGGTTACTTCAGCGTGTCCGGGGAGCCTGGCGTTGCAGGCCCCGCCCGCCGTCGGCGTCGAACGGGGACAAAGCGCGTGTATTGCCCATTGGCCCGCGCCCCCGGCGGCTGGTTTCTCCCGAAAGGGATCGAGACCGGGTCCGGCTAAGCCTCAACAGGGCTGCCCACCGGATGCTGGCGGATAACGATGGCGCGGAGCGACTGGCTTCGTCGAAACGGTATTCATTCAAAGATCTCCGGACGTCGTCCGGCGCTCCGCGACCCTTTCCATTCCCTCTCACAGCCGAAGGCGTGAGCTTGCAGCGCCGTGCCCGCCAATACTTGCCCCCACCTGGCGGCTTCGCCGCCTGTCCGCCCCCATAGGGGGCGGAGGACGCGC
>NZ_JBFTOB010000058.1:0-410 GCF_056397765.1 Caulobacter sp. 05L422
GCACCAAGGAGATGGCGCTGGGAGCCTATGCGCGCCAGGACCTGCCGTTCGAGAAGCTGGTGGAGGCGCTGGCCCCCGAGCGGGACATGTCGCGCAACCCGGTGTTCCAGGCGATGTTCGTGCTGCAGAACCTGGGGCTGGCCGCGCCGGGCGGCGACCAGGCTGGCCATGACCAGGCCGGCGAGACCGAAGGCCTGCGGGTGTCGGCGCTGGAGCGCGGCCAGGCSGRGGAGGSCTCGGCCAAGWTCGACCTGACCCTGGWGGYGGGCGAGGACGCCGAGGGGYTGGACTGCACCCTGGAATACGCCGCCGACCTGTTTGACCGCGCGACCATGGAGCGGCTGGCCGACCATTGGCGGCGGGCGCTGGAGGGGCTGGCGGCCGATCCGGAGGCGCGGCTGTCGCGGCTG
>NZ_JBFTOB010000059.1:0-405 GCF_056397765.1 Caulobacter sp. 05L422
CAACAGCCCAACAGCCTGCGCGACCAGATCACCAAGGCTGTCACCAACGCCAAGTTCAACGGCGTCTCGATCGCCGACGGCTCGACCACCAAGCTGGCCTTCCTGGCCAACTCGGACGGCTCGCAGTTCACCGTCAGCGCCAAGACGATCTCGCTGGTCGGCCTGGGCCTGGCCGCGACGTCGACCTTCACCACCGCCGCCGCCGCCAAGACGATGATCGACACCGTCAGCAAGGCGCTGGGCACGGCCACCAACAAGCTGGCCTCGCTGGGCACCAGCTCGACCGGCCTGGACACCCACCTGACCTTCGTCGGCAAGCTGCAAGACAGCCTCGACGCCGGCGTGGGCAACCTGGTCGACGCCGACCTGGCCAAGGAAAGCGCCAAGCTGCAGTCGCTGCAAACC